>JAGSHC010000216.1 GCA_023954745.1 Deltaproteobacteria bacterium
ATCTCCTCGGCGAACTGGTCGTTCCAGCGGGCGTCGATGTTCCAGGACTCGTCGACCCACACGTAGCAGCGCTTGTCGTACTTGTAATAGAGCTCCTGGATCTCCTCGATGCACTTGCTGACCGACTTCGTGCGCCAGCGGGGGCGCAGGTGGATCAGGCCGTCTTCGTCCTCGTCGCGGTGCGCCATCTGGGTCCACCACACACAGAAGCTGCACGACGCGGTGCAGCCCCGGCTGTGGTGGATGGTGGCGCCGCCCGGGGAGAAGCTCAGCTTGCTCTGCCCGTACAGATGCATGGGGACGAGGTCGTAGGCCGGCATGGGCAGGCTGTCGAGATCCTCGATGAGGTGGCGCGGCGCCGTCTTGATGAGGGGGCCGTCCGGCTCGTCGCCTTCGCGGTAGACGATGCCGGGCACGGTCCCGAAGTCCGGCTTCGCCTGGCCGATCTCCTCGAGGAGGTGGACCAGAGTGGCCTCCCCCTCGGCCCGCACCACGAAGTCGATGGGGTGTTCGCCCATGTACTTGTCGTACAGGTTCGTGAAGTGCGCTCCGCCCACGACGCGCCGGGCCCGCGGGATCACGTCCGCCGCCATCTCCACCACCCGCATCGCCTCGTGGGCGTACAGCGCGTGGTTCTCGCCGATGCACAGCACGTCGGGGTCCTCGTCCCGCATGGCGTTCTCGAGAGAGCGCCAGCCCATGCGCATGGGCATGCAGTCGTAGATGGAGACCTCGTGACCGGCGGCTCGCGCGGCGGCGCCCAGATAGACCAGCGCCTGCGGGATCAGGTAGTTGTCGCCCTCACTGACGAAAGGCCAGTAGTACCGCGGGCTGAAGACGATCATCACGCGCATGCGAGGCAACTCCGGTTAGACGGGACGAGGATAGCCGGCAGTTGGCTGCGTCGCCGTGCGGAGCGCAGCCGAGCGCACGTTGAGGCCTCTACAGATCCCCGGCGCAGCGGAAGCCCACGGTGCCGCCCCCGTACTCGAGGTCCCGCGACCAGCGGGACCAGGCTTCCATCGTGGCCGAGTTGCTGTTCCAGCCGCCCCCGCGCGCGACCTTGGAGTTCCCCACGACCGGCCCTGACGGGTTCGTGTCGGGGCTGACGCCGTAGTAGTTGGAGTCGTACCAGTCCGACACCAACTCCCAGGCGTTGCCGGCCATGTCCCACATCCCGAACGGCGACCGGCCGGCGAACCTCGGCTCGCCGACATCCCAGGTGCCGTCTTCTCCGCATCCGTCGTAGAAGACAGCCCGAGCGCAGTCCACGTCGGCCTCGCCCCAGGGGTAGGTCCGTCCATCGTCTCCGCGCGCAGCGCGCTCCCACTCCGCTTCGGTGGGTAGGCGCACGCCGGCCCAGGTGCAGTACGCATCCGCACCGAGCCAGGTGACCTCGACGACGGCGGTGTTCTCGAGCCCCTCGGCGACGCTCCAGACCCCCTCGAGCTCGGTGATCTCCGGTCCGGCGAACACGCCGAGGCAGTTCTCTCCCTCGCACACGTTCCCGTGATCGTTGAGGAAGTCGACGAACTCGGCGCGAGTCACCTCGAAGGCGTGCATGCGGAAGGCCGCCACCGTCACCTCGTGCACGGGCATCTCGTCTGACTCGCAGTTGCTCGCGACGTTCGGGTCACAGCCCATGCCCACGGTGCCGGTGGGGATGGGCAGCATCCCATCATCGTCCATGCTGTCGTCGTCATCGCCGGTGGCGTCGTCGTCGTCGCTGGTCGCGTCGTCATCGTCCGTGGTGGCGTCGTCGTCGTTCGCAGTGGCGTCGTCGTCGTCCGTGGTGGCGTCGTCGTCGTTCGCAGTGGCGTCGTCGTCGTCCCCGCACTGCTCCAAGGCGCCACCCCGCGGCCAGCACAGGGTGCAGCCGGAGAGGGTGGGCGCGAGCAGCGCGACGAGGAGGAGCAGGAGGCGCACGGGATGGAAGCTACCGCAGGCGACGGCCGGCTTCAGACCTCAGCTCCCTCAGGAGGCGTCCTTGTTGTCGATCATCGTGATGACACGGTCGTAGATGATCATGCCCACGATGGAGCCGAGGCCGATGGCGCCGATGGACCACCACAGGGCCTCGGGCGAGTACGTCTCGTACAGGAGCTTCTGGGTCTCCATGGCCGTCTGGCCGAGCTTCTCGGAGAGGTTGGCCACGACGTCGGCGCGGTCCATGGCCTCTACGGCCGCCTCGTCCATCTTCAGCTCCTCGGTCATGTACTTGCGCGCGAGGTTGGCCTTGTCGCCGCCCTTCTCGTAGGCGTCGCCGGCGAGGTAGGAGCCGGCGATCCAGCCGATGGCGACGGGGATGTTCGCGTAGCCCATGAAGAGGCCTTCCTGGCCCTTCTTTGCGAGGCTGGCGAGGTACTCCATCTTCTTGGGGGAGCTGAGCATCTCACCGACGGAGAAGACCGCGATGCCGCCCAGGCACATGATGCCGACGGTGGAGGTGCCGGCGAGGATGGAGCCGGCGGTGGCGACGCCCATGCCGATGATGATGCTGGTCATGGGGCGCACGAAGGAGGTCAGGTACGCGAAGAACACCATCGTGAACACGATGAGACCGGGGTTGATGTTGATCATCCACTCCGGCGGGACCTGGGCCCCGGCGGCGGCCATCTCGGTGAGACCCGCCGAGGAGCCCATCATCGTCTGGTAGAGCGAGGGTACGCCGCCAAGAGCGCCGAGCACGGCGGCCACCATGGCGAGACGGACGGCGGGCTGACGCGTCGCGAAGGCTCCACCGCCGAAGGCGGCACCCACGGCGACCATCGCTCCGAGGAGCGCGGTGCCTTCGAGCACCAGGGACAGCCCATGCATCGCGGCGAGGGCGAAGCCCACACCGACCACGATGTAGGAGTTCCACGGGACCTCGGAAGGCTCCCGTTGGTCCGGGCGCATCGAGAGCCAGACCATGACGGCGGACACGGCGCCGGCGAGCAAAGCGAGCACCACCGACAGGATCCCGGGGATGACCGGCGTCGAGAACGCCGCCCCAGCGCCAGCGATCAGGCCGGAGCTGTCGACCCAGTCATCGATGACGTTGGGCAGCAGGTCGAACACCTGGTTGAACATGAGCCAGAAGCCCGAGAACACGACGCAAAACGCCAGCACGCGGGCCTGGAAGAGACCGACCACGGACACGACGAACACCGTCAGCGGGTCGGTGCTGCCCTTGTCGAAGGACGCCTTCCTGGGCACGTAGATGGCGAAGGCGATGAGCCCGATGATGGCGGCGAGGGTCTCCACCTTGAACGCGGTGTACAGGTTCCCGCCGCTCTCGGCGTCGGTGAAGGCGGTGTAGTCGCGGAAGACCAGCCAGGGGGCGAGAACGAGCATCACGACACCCCAGATGCGAGCTTCGGTGAAGCTCACCGCGCTGCTCAGCGCGCCCCAGGTCTCCGCACCCTTCTCACCCTTGCCCTCGTAGCCCTCTTCCTGGGTGGGGTCCTTGTAGAAGGGCAGCCACAGGAAGTTGACGCACACGATGCCGGCGCAGGCGATGAAGACGTACTTCCAGTCGAGGATGCGCAGGGCGCCAGCGACGACGGGGCCGAGGAAGCCGCCGATGTTCACCAGCTGATAGAAGATGCCCCAGCCCACGGACGCGTTGCTGTCCTTGAGGGTGGCCGCCAGCGTGCCCTGCACGCCGGGTTTGAAGATGGCCGTGCCCGCGGCCAGCAGCATGCAGCCCCAGAAGAAGCCTCCGAAGTCCATGAGGTAGCCCATCAGCACGTAGCCGATGACCTTGAGGATGATGGCCACCGAGATGGTGTTCTTGTGGCCGTACCGGTCCGCGAAGCCGCCGGTGAACATGGGGAGCACCGACTGCACGCCGGCCCACCACGCGAAGATGATGCCCTTCTCGACGTGAGTGAACTCCGGGCCGCCCTGCGACTCCGGCAGCACCATGTAGATGGCCACGACCGCCCGCACGCCGTAGTAGGCGAGGCGTTCGAACATCTCCATGACGTTGACGATCCAGAACCGGTTGTCGAGCCCGACGAGTTGGTCTTTCAGGCCGGCGGCTGGGGCGGAATCGGACATGCGCTCTCCTTGTGCGAAGGCGCCTCTATATCACGGGGTCCGCCGGGTGCCGGGGCCCCATGAAGTTCCAGATCACACAGCCTTCGCCACAGCCAGCCACGCCCTCGGCAAGGCCCCCAGGGAGGGGTCGCTGCGGAGGGTCGACTCGAGCTCCAGCAGCGCTTCGTCGTAGGCGCCGCCGTCGAGCTTCGATGGGTCGGCGAAGGCGGCCAGTGGGCCGTCGAACACGTAGTGGGTGCCGTGCACTCCGAGCACCTCGAAGCCCGTGGCGCGCAACAGGTCCTCGAGCTCGCGCTTCTCGAAGGCGTGGACCCAGCGTCCGCCCTCCTCGTGCAGCGTGTGGGTGCGAAGCACCTCGCTGGCCGTGGACGCATCCAGGTCGCCGCCGTCGGTGAGCAACGCCCCTGGCCAGGCCTCCACCGACAGCACGACGGGCGCCCCGGGGACCAGGAGGCCACGCAGGGCGCGCAACACGGCCGCCGGGTCGGGCAGATAGCAGAGCAACTCGATGGCGAACGCCGCGTCGTAGGGAGGGGACAGCACCTCGCGCCCAAGGCGCTCCAGTTCGCCCACGTCGCCCCAGACCAGGCGCGCGTCGCGGCCAGCGAGGTGGTTCTGCGCCACCTCCAGCGAGGGCAGGGTCGCGTCCAGGCCATGCACCGCCGCGCCCTGCTCGCTCAACAGCGCCGAGAACCGGCCGCCCCCGCAGGCGAGGTCGAGGACCTTGCCCCCCGGCAGCGAACCCAGCTCCTCTTCGATGCGTCGCACGTACATGCGGGTCATCAACGCCTTCCAGGCGTAGTTCGGCGAGTCCGGGGAGAGGAAGTCCATGCCGTCGGGCCACTCCCGCCAGCCCTGCAGCAACCCCGACAGGTTGGTGTGCACGCCGTCGTGCGGCGCCCGTCCCGCGCCCTCGTGCAGGGCAACGAGCCAGTCAGGAGCGTGGCGCTCGATGCTCAACGCGGTGACACCTCGACGCCGTTCGGAAGCTCGAAGGTCACCTTCGCGCCGACGTCGATGCCGTTCTTCTCGAACCATCCCTTGTTCATCTCGAGAGCGTAGGGGACCGGCTTCGGAGAGGGGTGGGAGTTCGTCGTGAGAGGCTTCATGTCCTCGATGTGCACGATGGCGCCGCGGGTGTCGATGTAGGCGATGCTCAGGGGCAGGTAGGTGTTCTTCATCCAGAACGACAGCGGCTCCGGCGTGGGGTAGACGAACAGCATCCCGTCGTTCTTGCCCATGGAGCGGCGGTACATGAGCCCGCGAGCCCGCTGGGCGTCCGTGGACGCGATCTCAGCTCGCACTCGCTTGCCTCCCACATCCACGGTGATGACCGGCAGACCGGACTCACTCTTGCTGCAGCCGGCGGCGCGCAGGGCGAAGAGCGACAAGCCAAGCACCGCCAGGAGCGAGATCAAGCCTGGCATGGCGAGGGAGCCGAGGCGAGGGTCTCGGCGGGCCGTGGTGATCATCAGAACAGCGCTCCCTGGCCCGAGGGCATCGGCACTCCGAGGTGTTGGTAGGCGAGGCGGGTGGCGACGCGGCCCTGCCGCGTGCGCATCAGGAAGCCCTGTTGCAGCAGGTAGGGCTCGTAGACATCCTCGACGGTGCCTCGCTCCTCGGAGATGGCTGCCGCCAGGGCTTCGACTCCGACCGGCCCGCCATTGAAGCGCTCCACGAGCACGCTGAGGATGCGTCGGTCCATCTTGTCGAGGCCGCGGGAGTCGACGTCGAGCCGCCTCAGGGAGAGGTTCACGAGTTCCTCAGTGACACGCCCGTCGGACTCCACCTCGGCGAAGTCGCGCACCCGCCGCAGGAGGCGGTTCGCGATGCGCGGGGTCCCCCGGGACCGGCGGGCGAGGGCCACGGCTGCTTCCTCCTCGATGGGCACGTTCAGCACGGTGGCCGAGCGCAGGACGATGCGAGACAGCTCCTCGGGCGAGTAGAAGTCGAGCACCGCCACGTAGCCAAAGCGCGCGCGGAAGGGAGCGCTGAGCAGGCCCTCGCGGGTGGTCGCTCCGACGAGGGTGAAGCGCGGCAGGTGGAACTTGAGGGCACGGGCGGCGGGACCCTGGCCGAGCACGATGTCGATCTCGTAGTCCTCCATTGCCGGGTAGAGGACCTCCTGCACTGCGCGATTGAGCCGGTGGATTTCGTCGATGAAGAGCACGTCTCCCTCTTCGAGGTTCGACACGATGGCCGCGAGGTCACCCCCGCGCTCGATGACCGGACCGCTCGTGGCCTTCAGGCTGACGCCCATTTCGTGGGCGATGACGTGAGCGAGGGTGGTCTTGCCGAGGCCCGGGGGACCGGCGAACAGCACGTGGTCCAGGGCCTCCTCCCGCTTGCGCGCCGCCGCGATGAAGACGCGCAGGTTGGAGAGCAGCTGGTCCTGTCCGACGTACTCCTCGAGGTTCGCGGGCCGCAGGCTCAGCTCGTCGTCACCGCCATCGGAGGCGGGGTGGGGACTGAGCTCGCGTTCGTCGTCGTAGTCGGACATGTCAGGCGGGGCTCAGGACCTTGAGGGAGCGACGCAGCAGGCTCTGCACCGAGTCGTCGGGCTTCGGCTCGACGGTCTTCATGGCGCGGGTGATCTCCCGGGCGTTGTAACCGAGGGCCGACAGGGCGGCGCGGGCGTCCTCCACGGCAGGAGGCTCGGCGCTGACCGGCCGGAGAGAGGCGTTGGCCGTGTCCGCGAAGTCGCGGCCCTGGGCGAGCAGCAGCTTGCCCAGCTTGTCCTTGAGCTCGAGGACGAGGCGGCTCGCGGTCTTCTTGCCGAGGCCGGGGACTCGGGTGAGGGCGGGCACGTCCTCACGGGCGATGGCCGCGGCGAGGGCTTCGGGGTCGGTGGTTCCGACGAGGGCCATGGCCAGCTTCGGCCCGATGCCTTGCACGCTGAGCACGAGACGGAAGACGGCGCGGTCCGTCCGATCGGCGAACCCGTACAGGGTGATGGCGTCCTCGCGGACCTGCGTGTGCACGAAGAGCGTCACCTGCTCGCCCGCCGCGGGGAGCTCCATCATCAGGCGCGGCGCCACGATGACCTCGTATCCCACCCCGCCAGCGGTCTCCACCACTACCCGGTCGGGTTCCTGCTCGAGCAGGGTGCCGCGAATGCGTCCGATCATCTGTTCATCCCTTCAGCTTCAGGCGCAGCGCCGGATGGCGTCGCCCTCGGCCGCGCCCTCCCAGGGCCTTCTCGAGCTCGGTGAGCTTGCCGGTGAACCGACCCACCTGAGCGTGGCAGATCGCCACTGCCAGGGCGTCGCTCTGGTCGTGCGGGCCATCCACGGTCTGGCCAAGCAACATCTCCACCATCTTGCGGACCTGCTCCTTGCCCGAACTGCCGCTCCCCGTCACCGCCTTCTTCACTGCCGCCGGGGCGTACTCGTGAATGGGCAGCTCGCACTGGGCGGCCGCGAGCAGCAAGACCCCCCGCGCGTGGCCCAGGACCAGCGCCGAGCGCGCGTGCTTGGCGTGAAAGACGGACTCGATGGCAACGGCATCGGGCTGCATGCTCTCGATCACCTCGGCGAGGCGCGCGTGCAGGTGTGCGAGGCGGACCCCGAGGTCAGCCTTCTTCGGCGGACGCATGACGCCCCCTCCAACGAAGGCGAGGCGGCTTCCGGTCTGTTCGACGAGTCCCCAGCCGGCCACCACGCTGCCGGGGTCAATCCCCAGGACGCGGAGGGTGTCGGGTGGGGCCTTGGGCAGATCAGCCGCCGACGATGCGCGCCATCTCGTCGTCGGAGATGTCGTAGTTCGCGTACACGTTCCGGGTGTCGTCCACGTCTTCGACGGCTTCGAGGAGGGCGAGCAGCTGCTCGGCGTCCTTGCCGGCGACGGGGGAGCTGACAGACGGGATCCAGGTGAGGCCGTATCCGGTGACCTTGAGCCCCTCAGCCTCCAGACCTTCGCGAAGCGTCTCGAGGTCGGGCACCTCGCAGACGACCTGGAACACGTCCTTGCCGTCGTCGTCGCTGGTCTCCTGCACGTCGTCTCCGCCGTGCTCCATGGCTGCCATCATCACGGACTCTTCATCCGTGCCCTCGGCCGAGACGATGACCTCGCCGCGGCGGTTGAAGGAGTGGGCCGCAGACCCAGAGGCTCCGATGCTGAAGCCGCGCTTGCTGAACGCGTGACGAACCTCGGACGCGGTGCGGTTGCGGTTGTCCGTGAGGCACTCCACGAGGATGGCGACCCCGCCGGGGCCGTAGGCCTCGTACATCACCTCCTCGTAGTTCTCACCCTCGAGGAGCCCGGCGCCCTTCTTGATGGCGCGCTCGAGGTTCTCGCGAGGGAGGGACACGGCCTTGGCCTTTGCGATGGCCAGGCGCAGCCGCGGGTTGGCCTCGGGGTCGGGTCCGCCCATACGGGAGGCGACCATGATGTCCTTGACGACCTTGCTGAATGCCTTGCCCCGCTTGGCGTCCTGCGCGCCCTTGCGGTGCTTGATGTTGGCCCATTTACTATGGCCGGCCATCGGATCTCCTGAGCTTGGGAGTGGATGTGTGGTCTCGTTGCGAAGTCCCGAAGATCATTGTCTGATGGGGCTCGCGAGCCGGGTCTGATTACCATGCAGCCGGGACCGCTGTCCATCGAGGAGACACCTGGTGAACCTGCCTACGGCCCACTGTCCGAGCTGCCGCACCGAGGTGCTCGTCTATCGCGACGTGCCCCGAGGCGCTGACCCGGGCACGGACCGCCTGGAGACTCGGTGTGTCGAGTGCGACACGCGCCTGGATCGCTTCGGACTGGCTCCGGTGCTCACCGACCGGCCCCTCATGGAGCTGGCCGGGATGGGCTACCGGGACTTGGAGAAGGCTCCCCCCACCGGCACGGGCGGGTGCTTCACCAAGGGCTGCGAGGGCTGTCCGAAGATCGACTCTCGCCCCTGGTGAATCGCTCCGGCTAGCGCCTGCGCCGGTAGAGCGGCAGGAGCAGCAGGAGCAGCCAGGCCGCCGAAGCCGGCTCGCCGCTCACCGAGCTCTGGCAGTCGCAGCCCGCGCCGTCTCCGGCGCCGCCGTCGTCGTCGTCGTCGTCGCCAGCCTCACCTCCGAGGCTGAAGCTCCACGGGGCAGCCCAGTCGGACTCTGCTCCGACCTCATCGACGGCTCGGGCGCTCCAATACACCGTGCCCTCGTAGTCGATGGCCGTCTCCCAGCCCGTGAGGGCCTCGAGGCTCGCCACGATCTGCTCGCTCACCACGATGGAGTTGGTCAGCTCGGCGTCCGTCGCGAAGATGAACTCCACGAAGACCACGTCGCCTTCGGGGTCGACGGGGGTCTCCACCTCGAACCGGGTCGATCCGTTGAGCACGCTGCCGTCCTCGGGCGAGACCAGCACCGGCACGCTCGGGGCGTCGTTCTCGCCGCGCACGAAGAACTCGATGGTGTCGGGCACCGAGGCCACGCCTCCCTCATCCACGGCCCGCACTCGGGCGTGTACGAGGGAGTTGTCAGGCAACTCGATGGAGTCGTCCGCCAGGACCCAGGACACGGTGCCGGTGCCGGACGCCGCGATGGTCGCCGTCACCAGGTCCGGACCGTCGAAGCTGGGCACGACGTCTACCTCGAACTCGTAGGTCAGCGCGCCGCCCTCGGGGTCCTCGGCTTCTGTCGCCACGAGGGTGGGGGAGAGAGTGGCGATGGAGGCGCCATTCTGCGGGTCGACGAACATCGTGCCGAAGGGCGCTCCGTTGTCGGTCGAGAGGAAGAAGTCCTCAGGCTCTGCCCAGTCGCCGGCGAGGCCGTGCTCGTCGACGGCGCGGGCTGTCCAGTTGTAGTCGGTGTCCTCTTCGAGGGTCAGATTCAGCGTCCAGCGCCCCTCGGAGCCGTCGCCCACCGCGCCCGTCGTGCTGTCGACCAACAAGCCGCCAGCGTCGTAGACCTCCACGTCGTAGGTCACCGCGTCGCCGTCGATGTCGCTGGCCTCCTGCCAGACGACCTCGGGCTGGAGGACCGTCACCGTCTCGCCCTCGGTGGGGAAGGTGAGCACGGGCACCTCGGGCGCCTCGTTTCCTTCGTTGACGAGGAAGCTCTCCGCAGCCGTCCATGCGCTGGCGACCCAGGGATCCGACGCCCGCGCGCGCCACCAGTACTCGGTGTTCTCGGCCAGGATCACGTCCACCTTCCACTCCGTCTCGACGGCGGTCTCGACGACGTCCGTGGCGCTGGTCACGAGGGTGGTGAGGGCGGAGTCGCTGTAGACCTCGAAGTCGTAGACGAGGACGTCGTTCTGGGGGTCCGTGGCGTTCTCGACCACGAGGTCGGGAGTGACGCTCGAGACCTCGTCCCCCGTGAGGGGCTCGATGGCGATGGGCTCGGTGGGGCCGTCGTAGACGTTGGGGTCGGTGCCCTGGCCGAACTCGTCGAGGTTGGTGAGCCCGTCTGCGTCGGGGTCGCCCGCTGCGTCGTTCGGATCGTTGGGGTCGAAGCCGTTGGTGTTCTCCCACTCGTCGGGGAGGCCGTCGCCGTCGGTGTCGAGCCAGTCCACGGTGATGGTCCAGGACTGGGCGTCGGTGATGGAGTTGGGGCCATCGTCCTCGACGGTGAGGGTCACGGAGTAGCTTCCGACGAGCGCCTGGGCGTAGGTCGGGGTCCACTCGATGGCACCGCCGGCGTCGATCGTCATGCCTGCGGGCGCGCTGGGCGACAGCGTCCAGGTGAAGACCTCATCGCCCGGGTCCACGACCGTGGGGGTGTAGGAGTAGAGGCTGCCTTCGAGGGCGGTGGTCGGAGCGGAGCTCGTGATGCTCGGCGCGACGTTGGCGATGACGGCGGTGCCCGTCAGGCTGTCGGTCCCGCCGTCGTCGTCTGTGGCGGTCACCGTCACGGTGTAGGTGCCGTCGTCGATGTAGGCGTTCGTGACGTTCTCACCGACCGCCACCAGGCCGTCGCCGAAGTCCCAGTCGATGGTCACGGTGTCGGCGGCGACGTCGGCGAAGGCCACCGAGAAGCTGAGGAGGTCGCCCTCGTCTCCACTCGGGACCGCCAGCGCGCTCAGGACCGGCCGGCGAGCGCGGGAGCTGCGACCTTGGCGCTCCGGTCTC
>JAGSHC010000065.1 GCA_023954745.1 Deltaproteobacteria bacterium
CATCGGGCGCCGATCGATGACGCGCGGCGTCACAACCAAGCCCGGATAGACAATCCGGGGGGAGTTGTGACGCTCTGCGGGCCGCGCGGGCCCTCATTGGTGCGCGAGCGGCCCTGATTCGCGCAGGGCCCTCATTCGCGCCCGGGCCCTACTCCTTCCGCAGAGAGATCCCCAGGTCCTTCGCCACGATGCGCGCTGCCGTCTTCCCCGACGACAGCGCGCCGGCGATCCCGTGCCCCGAGCGGCTGGAGTGGCCGGCAAGGTAGAGGCCCGGCACCGGCCCGCGCCACGACGGGCGCTTGTCCCCAAACTGTGAGGGCGTCGCCGACAAGCCGTAGCCGCTGCCCCCCTCGGCCCGCGTGTACCGGGTCTGGGTGATGGGCGTAGACGACTCACGGAACTCGATGTGCTGCCCTACCCCGGGGAACTGGTCGTCCAGTCGCCGCACGAGCTCGTCCTCCACCCGCTGCTTGCGCTCCAGGTACTCGGGCTTGTGGCGATAGTCCTCGGAGGTCAGGTCGTCCGGGGTGAGGCCCCACACGTCGGGACGCCCCGGCAGCATCGCCATCACCTCCACCGTCTCGACGCCCTTCGGCGCGTGGTGCTCGGTGGACGGGTCCTTTTGGGTCGCCGACGTGATGTAGGCCGCCTGCACGTTGGGGCGGCCTCCCTGGACACCCTGGCGATACATCGCCTCGACGTCGTAGTGGTCGAACTGCCAGTAGTTGCGATTGCCGAAGCCCTTCGCCGCGAGGTCGTCCTTGATGGCGAGGCAGGTCATGAAGATGCCGTTGGGCACCTCCCACTTGTCACGCTGCTTCTGCCACGACGCCGGCAGGTGCTCGCGCCCCAGCAGGTTGTCCATGGTCTGGAAGATGTCCGCGCCGGAGATGACCGCCTTGGCAGCGATCTTCGTCGTGGCGCCGTGGCGATCGGCCACGGTAATGCCCTTCGTCGCCCCGCTCTCCACGTCGATCTTCGTGACCTCGTGCTGCAAGTGCACGCCGCCGCCGAGCTCCTCGATGCGATCCGCGAGGCCGTTGGCCATCACCTGCCCGCCGCCCTTCGGGTACCAGGCGCCGTCCACGAGGTAGTGCAGCATCAGACCGCAATGCAGCATCAACGAGACCTGGCTCGGCGGCAGCGCGTAGTCCCCGTGCGGCCCGCAGAGCACCGCTCGGAGCTGGGGGTTCTTCGTGCAGGTGTCGAGGAACTTGCCCAGGGTGGCGCCCTGATAGAACGGCAGGAGGCGGCCGTGCAGCAGGATGTGCCAGAGCACTGCGAGGGTCATCTTGCCGCGGCTGGTCTCGAGCACCGCGATGGCCCCGAGGACCTGCCGCAGCAGGTTCATGTAGCGAGCGATTCCCTTGCTCTCCCCGGGGAAGTGCTCGAGCAGCCGCGCCTCGTAGTTCGCCATGCCCGCGGGCGTCTCGAAGGTGCGATCGGGAAAGCAGAGGACATCAAAGCCGTCGCGGTCCATCGACTCGTACTCGATGTCCACGCCGACGGGTCGCAGGATGCGGTCGAACATGCCGCCCGGGCCGCAGTCCCCGATGTAGTGCAGGCCCACGTCGAACAGGTAGCGGCGCGCGCGCTTCCCTCGGGCGAACTGGGTCGCGCAGCCACCAGCTACGTAGTGCGGGTCGAAGCACGCCACCTTGAGGCCTGCTTGAGCGAGGTAGGCGGCGGCGGTGAGGGAGGCGCTGCCCGCGCCGACGAGGGCGACGTCGAGCTCCGAGGGCACAGCGGCCTTCGAGCGGTCCTTGGTGCGGGCGGTCGGAAGATGAGGCTCGACGGGCATGGGGCGCAGACTACGCCGCAAGCGGAGGCCCCGTTCAGAACATCCGGGCGAGGTGAGCTCGGGTGAGGCGCCGCAGTCCCACGAAGCGGTTGCAGTCCTGCACCTCGAAGCTTCGCCCTCGCAGGAGGCTGCTCGTCGCGCTGCTAGGGGGACCTCTGCACGGCTTCTCCGCTCAGGTCGCGCTCAGCCCCATCCGCTTGGCGTACACGGGATACAGGTCCGACCGGCCCACCTCGTCCAGGTACTGGCGCACCTCGCCGGGCTCGAGCTTGTAGAAGTTGATGCCCCCGCAGGACCAGCACTTCGGGATCTCCTCGAAGCGCCCCTCGATGTGCAGCAGCCGCAGCTCAGTCATCGCTTCTCCGAACCAGAGCTCGTCGAAGCGCGCGTTGCGCAGGTTCCCGATGGAGATCTCGTTGTCGACGTCGGCGCAGCAAGCCATCAGCTCGCCGTCCCAGCGAATCACCGGCGTCTTCCACAGCCCCGGGCAGGGCATGCGGTCGCTGGGGGGTGGCTCTGCCGTCGCCGCTTCGCGCTTCGTGAGAACGCGCAGCAACGAGCTGCCTCGCGCTCCCTTCGGCTTGCCCGCCATCAGGCCTTGGCCTCGGTGCGCAGGTCCGGCTTCGCCATCCCCGTCTCCGCGTCCAGATCGGTGCCCGACGCGTTGGGGTCGTCGTGCTCCTGCCAGGCCCGCTCGGCCCACATCTTCAGGTGGATGTGCTCCTTGCTGAAGGGCTCGAGCCCCTGCTCGGAGATGCTGCGCGCGTAGAGGCGGTCGGCCTCCTGCTGCTTCGCGCCGCCCGTCCCCACCGACAGCCGCTTCACCATGATGTCGTTGTAGCCGACGCCGTTGCGGCCCTCGGCGCACACGCGATCCCAGTGGTCCACGAACTGCCGCGCTTCGTGGGCGTTCCCCTTCTGGAGCACGAACTGGAACTCGGCGTTGAGGTTGATGCTCGGCAGGTCGAGCTCACCCCGGCGGCGCAGGAAGTGGGTGACGTTGTCCATCACCACGTCGAAGTAGTCGCGGCCCTTCACCACCTTGTAGGTGTCGCGCGAGATCGCATCGAGGGAGAACACCATCAGGACCGGCACCAGGGGATGGCGCTCGTACGCCGTGACGAGCTGCTCGATGCGGTCCGGCGTGAGCAGGATCGCGTTGGTGTCGATGCGGAAGTAGCCGAACCGGTCACCGACGTGGTCCAGGGCGTAGGCGAGCATCTCGAAGAGCTCGGGATGAAGGGATGGGTCGCCCAGCCACTGAAAGATCAGGTGGTCGAAGCACACGTCGCTCGCCGCGATGCCGTCGATGATCTGACGAAACAGCGACGTGTCCATGTAGCCCTTGAGCAGGTCACCGTGCAGCGTGGGGCGGAAGCCCTGCTGGGGATGACACATCGGGCACGTGAGGTTGCAGAAGTCGGTGGGCTCGATCTGCAGGACCCCACAGTTGCGCAGGGTTCGCTCGGGGGAGGGCGCGTTCACGGGGACGATTGTGACCGGCCCCCGCCGGCGTCGCCACTTCTGCCCGCCATGGCCGGTATCCTCGCCGCCGTGACGCGCCTTCGGATCCTCCCTGCCTCCCTGCTGGCCCTGAGCCTTCTGTTCGCTCCGGGGTGCAGCTCGAACTGCCAGCAGCTGTGCACAGCCTGGTACGACTACCAGCGCGATGTGTGCGGTCAGGTGAACACGGACGATGATCGCGTGACCTGCATCTCGGACTACCGGGCCAGTCAGTCGACGGACCAGGAGTTGTCGGACTGTTCAGAGCGGATCTCCGAGGTGAATTCCCTGCGGTCGGCGTCCGATGCTTCGTGCTGCACTTGGGACCTCGGATCGTGTCCGTCGTCAGGAGACGATGACGACTCGGCCAAGAGGCGATAGGGTATGCGCCGCCAGACGCCCGCTTCCCCGGGCCGGAGGACGCCGTGACCGCCGTTCGACTCAGCTTCGCCATCCTCGCGCTCTTCGGAGCGATGCTCTTCTCCGGCTGCTCGGGGAACGACTGCCAGCAGCTGTGCAAGGAGATCGCGGACTACTGGGATGACTGCGGGATCTCCTACGGAGATGCCGAGGTCGCCGAGTGCCGGAAGTCCTTCGGGAGCACCGGCGACTCCAAGGAGCAGTACGAGAACTACGAGCGCTCCTGCCGCCAGCTGATGGCGCCCATGGAGAACACCGACGGTGATCGCGTGCCCGCGATTCGCGCGCGCTTCTCCTGCACCGACATGGAAGCAGGCCCCGGCGGAGCCTTCGGCGGCTGAGGCCCCTGGCCGGACGGCCTCCCCCGCTCAGGGGCGGGCTTGCTTGTTCAGCTGACCGAAGATGAACCCTGGCGCCGCCCGGCGCATGAAGCGCAGCTGTGACGACTGCCCCGGCGTGATCTCCAGCGTGCCCTTGGCCAGCCCCTTCATGAACGCGGCAGCGAGCTCCTCGGGCGGCATGCGCGAGAAGCTGGGGTCGAGCTCCGCGACCATCGGCGTGTCCACGACCGGAGGCATCAACTCCACGACGCTCACCGAGGTGCCCGCGAGCTGCGCCCGGAGCGACTGGGTGTACGCGTGCAGGAATGCCTTCGTGCCGCTGTAGA
Organism: Deltaproteobacteria bacterium; assembly: GCA_023954745.1. Taxonomy (GTDB): domain Bacteria; phylum Myxococcota_A; class UBA796; order UBA9615; family UBA9615; genus JAGSHC01. Next base: position 4,392 of record JAGSHC010000065.1, read on the forward strand.
CCGGCGCCTGGCTGAAGGGGACGAACGCCAGCCCAGAGCTCACATTCACGATCGCCGCCTCCCGACGGAGCATGCCGGGCAAGAAGTGGTGCACCATCCGCACCGGCCCGCTGGCGTCGATGTCGATCTCCTGGAGCTTCTTGGCGAGGGAGAAGTCGCTGGTGACGTCGTAGCGGTGCATGACGCCGGCGTTGTTGATGAGCAGGTCGCAGCCGCCGTCGGCCTCGACCCGGTCCCGCAGGGCCACCACTACGGCCTCGTCCGTCACGTCACAGACCGCGTGGCTGATGTTCTCCCGAGTGGCCGCCGCCTCCACGAGACGACTCTCGGTACGGCCCGTGATGAGGACGGTGCAGCCGGCGTCCGCGAGGGCCTGCGCGATGACGAGCCCAATGCCCGAACCCCCTCCCGTGACGACCGCGCGCTTTCCTTGAACCTGCATGTTCTCTCCCTCGAAGTAGGTTGTGAATTGCAAGCTATCTTGGACCGCTTGCTTTTCGCAAGTAAACTGTCTGCATGAGCACAACTCTCCGCTCGGCCTGCCCCATCGCCAGCGCCCTCGATCTGCTCGGGGATCGCTGGACCCTCGTCGTTCTGCGCGACGTCCTCCTCGCTCGGAAGCGCAGCTTCTCGGAGCTGGCGGCTCCCGAGGGCATCGCGAGCAACATCCTCTCGGACCGCCTGAACCGACTGGTGGACGCGGGAATCGTCACCCGCGAGCCAGATCCCGACGACGGCCGCCGTCGCATCGTCCTGCCCACTGCGCGCGGGCTCGAGCTGGTCCCCATCCTGCTCGACCTGCACCTGTGGGGGACCCGCCACACCGCCGGAACGGCGAAGCCACAGCTCGCAGAGTGGGTGGCACGGGATCGGGAGGCAGCGATCGCGTCGTTCCTGCCCTGACTGGCGCCTCGTCGCTCAGGCCCCCTGGTCACTGTGGCGACCACCCTCCGAGACATCCCCCACGCGCCCGTCACTGCGCCTTCGTGACTCGGCGATCCAGCAACTGCCAACTGCGTCCTCGGCATGTCGACGTGGTGTCGAGTTGCGTTCGTTTCATTGTGTGACAGGGCTTTGATTGATCTTGTCGGACAAGAGGAGCAAATCCATGGCGTTCGCCGGCAGCGCCGTCCGTCGAGCCGAGCCGATGGCTCGTCACCCCACGGCGACTCGAGGCCACCATGCGTGCCCACCTTGCCCTTGCTTCTCTGATTGTCCTGTCCGCCGGTTGCTACGAAGCTGAGGACGTCTTCGGCCCCGAACCCGTGAGCGACAAGATCGCCGGCCAGGCCGAGCACAAGTCCGCCTGGACCCAGCAGGACTCCCCCACCCTCTTCAGCAACGACCTGAACTACACGCTGGCGGAGCTGCCGCAGACCGGCGAGGTGAGCGTCGCTCCCTGGGCCGCTTCCTACTGGCCGGTCTACGAGGACTCCATCAACCAGAAGTGGGCCGGCCCCGAGTCCCAGTCCGCCGCCGCGAAGTACGGCGAGGCGTTCGGCGTCGAAGACATCGAGGACCGCGTGTCGTCCACCAACGGGGTCGACGCCCACGACAGCCGCACCGCGTGCACCGACGATGACGCCTGCAACGACGACGCCGGGGAGGCCTGCGCCATCCGCGACGGTGAGACGGAGGGTCGCTGCATTCCCACCTGGTGGGGCATCTGCCACGCGTGGGCGCCCGCCGCCATTTCGGTCCCCGAGCCGCGCCACCCCGTGACCCGCAACGGAGTGACCTTTGAGGTCAACGACATCAAGGCGCTCGTCACCCTCGGGTACGACAAGACCAACTCGCGCTTCGTGTCGCTGCGCTGCAACGAAGACGAGGGCAGCGACGACATCGAGTACGACGGCTACGACCGGCCCTCGGGTTCGGACGCCGAGTGCGCCGACACCAACCCCGGTACCTACCACGTGCTGTTGACCAACTACCTCGGCCTCAAGGACCTCAGCTTCGTCGAGGACCGCACCTGGGACGACGAGGTCTGGAACCAGCCGCTGCGCGGCTACCGGGTCCTGCACCAGGAGCCCATCTCGGCTCAGGACGCCAACGAGTTCCTCGGCGCGCTGCCTGAGGGCGGCGAGACCGCGGCGCCCACCAACGAGTCCTTCAACGGCACCGTCGCCAACGACGCGTGGTTCCACCACCCGCCGGTCACGGTGACCGCCGGCAGCGACGTGCGCGTCGTGATGACCGGAGACGCCGACGCCGACCTCTACGTGCGCTGGAACCAGGAGCCCACGGCCAACGACTGGATCTGCCGCCCCTACGCCAACGGCTCGGCCGAGGAGTGCGCCATCGTCGCCCCGTCCAACGCCACCGCCCTGCACGTGGGCGTCGAGGGCTACGCCGCGAGCAGCACGTTCAGTGTGGACATCACGGTGACGCCGCCGTCCACCGAGGGCGGCTCCATCCCCACGGACTACCTCTTCAACGACGAGGCCGTCTCCCTGGTGTACGTCGAGGCTGAGGTGGACTACATCGCCGAGTCCGCGAGCGAGCTGGACGGCAACCTCGCCCACCGCATCGACGACTTCACCCACACCGACCGCTACGAGTACGTCCTCGAGCTCGACGCCGACGGCAAGATCATCGGCGGCGAGTGGATGGGCGCCAGCAAGACGGACCATCCCGACTTCCTCTGGCTGCCCACGGGACGCAACGAGACGGCCCCCATCGCCGGTGGTGCCATCACCTGGGCCCACATCGACGAGCTGCTGACCGCGTCGGTCACGGAGACCTCGGGCAACGGCGACGACGAGCCGCCGGCCACCGAGGTCGCCACCATCACGGAGACCGGCACCCTCAGCAAGAACCAGTGGGCCCACTTCGGCCCCTTCACCGCCGTCGCCGGCCAGGTCGGCGTCGAGATGACGGGCACCGGCGACGCGGACCTCTACCTTCGTGAGGGCGCCGTCCCCACGACGTCGGAGTACGACTGCCGTCCCTACCGCAACGGCTCCACCGAGTCCTGCACCGCGACGGGCCCCGGTGAGTTCTACGTCTCCGTGCGCGGCTACACCGCGTCGACCTTCGACCTGACCATCACGTTCACGACGGAGGTCGATGGTGGTGACAACGGCGACGGCGGCGACAACGGCGACGGTGGCGACAACGGCGACGGCGGCGACAACGGCGACGGCGGCGACGACGGCGGCACCAATGGTGGCGGCACGGGCATCAACCACCTCGATGAGGGTGGTGTGCTGACGCAGGGACAGTGGATGCACTACTCCCTCGAGGTCATCGCGGGCCAGCCCATCACGGTCACCACCGCGGCCCCCAACGACGTCGACCTCTACCTGCGTCTCGGCGCCCAGCCGACGAGCGGCGAGTACGACGCCCGCGGATACACGGCGAGCGGCAACGAGATCATCGAGTACGTGCCCGCCACCAGCGGCACCCTGCACGTCTCGGTGCACGGGTACGCGGCGTCCCCCTTCCAGGTGACGACCACCGACTGAGCCGAGTCCCGCTCTGCGGGGAAACGAGTGACGCCGTCCGTTGGCCTGGCCACCGGGCGGTGTTCTCGTTCAGGGGCGGTACACCACCACGTCCGACACGAGTGCGTCGGGGCCGGACTGGCCGCCCACCACCAGGACCTCACCCGAGCCGAGCAAGGCGGAGCGTGCACCGGAGCGCGGGGTGAATGCCTCAGTGGGGTCCGGCGCGGGCCCCCAGGCTCCAAGTCCGTCGACACCACCGGCGGTCCAGACCTCGCAGGTGGTGATCGACTCGAAGGCCGGCGTCTCGCCACCACAGACGACCACGCGACCGTCGGGCAACACCCGACCGCTGGCCTTCGCGCGGGCGGTCCCGAGGTCAGGGCCCTGCACCCAGGTCCCCTCGTCAGGTTCGATGAACCAGGTGTCCGCAAGGGCAAGGGTGTCCGTCTCGGTGATGCCCGCGACGACCATCACTCGGCCATCCTCCAGCGCGAGGGCTACGTGATCGGAACGCGCAGGCTCCAGATCCTCCAAGTCCGTCCACTCGTTGTCACCTGCGTCGTAGATCTCGACCGAGGCGGTCTCGGGGAAGGTCGTCTGAGCCGTCGGCAAAGCAGCCCCACCAACGACCAACAATCGGTCGCTTCCCACCGGGGTGACCGAGTGCCGCCAGCGGGTCTCGCCCATGGCCGCGACCGGCTCGGTATCGGCTCCGCCGAGGTCCACCCGCTGCACCTCGGCCGTGGCGCGCAAGCCAAGGTCATCGTCGAAGACGATCCCACCGATGATGAACACACCGTCCCCCACCTGGCCCAATCCGTGGTGACCGCGGGCGGCGTTGAGGCGCATGACGTCGTCGTCGGCGAGGTCCTCCCAAGTCCCGGTCGCGGGGTCGAACACCTCGGGGATGCCGGCGTCTCTGGCCTCATCGAGGGTGTCCTCGTCGAGATCGACGACGACGACGCCCCCCCGCCCCTCCACGAGTCCCAGAGAGCCCACGACCACGACCTTGCCGTCGTAGTCGGTGCCGGAGCCCTCGATGCGGAGGGCGGCGTGGTCCATGCGAGGTCCCCGCATGCGGTCGGCGTCGACGAAACCAAAGGCGTCGGTGGTGCCATCCACGCCGAAGAGCCATGCGCCGTCGTTGCCGACCGGCTCGCGGTCGGTGTGGCCATCCGCCCCGCCCAAAGCGAGCACGCGGCCGTCGCCCAGCTCCACGAGCAGAGGCTCGAACGTCCCCCCGGAGGGTCCGCCCGGAAGAGTCCCGGTGCGGCCCCGACGAGTGAAGAGCACGCGAGCGCTCGCTTCCGTCTCGGGATCGAACGCGAGGGGGCCCGCGCTCCCACTCGCCGCCACCACCTGGCCATCCGCGCCCAGTCCGTCACTGACCAGCCCCTCGAACGAGAGGGTGACCGCAGCGCCAGCTGGCATCTGGGGAATGTTCCACTCGGTGCCGGACGAGGGTGCTTCGATGAAGAAGTCGTATGCGCGCCCGTCTCCGTAGGTCGCCGCGAGGGCGAGAAAGTCGAGCTCCGCGAAGGAGTCATGCCCCTGCGGCACAACGAACGAAACGGGCACGACGAACTCCCGACCGGAACAGCCCGCCAGCGCAGCGCCCAACACGAGAGCCGAGAGCGCAGTGGCAGTGGCCGGTCTTCCTTGTGGGCGATGGGTCATCCTCCTTATGATGCCGTGTTTCCGCGCCCAGGGTGCCGTCACCTCCGCGGATCGAGAGGACCTTCTTGGACCCCCAGCCAGACACCACCGGCGAGTCCGGCGCAGACACCAGCCTGTCTGCGGCCTTCGCTCCCCGTCCGTTCGGCAAGTACTACTTGCTCGATCGCATCGCTGTGGGTGGCATGGCCGAGGTGTTCCTGGCGAAGACCTTTGGTCACGCCGGGTACGAGAAGATGCTCGTCGTCAAGCGGATCCGGGAGCGCTTCGCGGATGATCCTGCCTTCGTCGAGATGTTCGTCGACGAGGCAAAGCTCAGCGCGCAGCTGGTGCATCCCAACGTCGTACAGCTTCACGACTTCGGCAAGCACGGCAAGCACTGGTTCCTCGCCATGGAGGCCGTGCACGGCCAGGATTTGAAGGCCCTCATGCGTCGGCTCGCCGAGCGCGGCGAGCGCATGCCGGTGGAGATCGCGGCGGTGATCGCCCATCAGGTGGCCCGCGGCCTGCACTACGCACACACCCGGAAGGACGCGTCCGGCCAGCCTCTCAACATCGTCCACCGGGACGTCTCGCCGTCCAACGTCCTCATTTCCTATGAAGGGCAGGTCAAGCTCGTCGACTTTGGCATCGCCAAGGCCGAGACGACCCGCGACGAGTCGGCTGAGGCCCATCTCCTCAAGGGCAAGTTCCAGTACATGTCGCCCGAGCAGACCGAGCGGGTCGAGCTCGACCATCGATCCGACGTCTTCGCGGCAGGCATCTGCCTCTGGGAGATGCTGACGGGGCACCGCCTCTTCAAGCGCGAAGCGGACTACGAGATCATCGCCGCCATCCGCGCGGGGAACGTCGTCGCCCCCTCGGAGTACAACCCCGATGTGCCCCCCGGCCTCGACCGCATCTGCCTCGAAGCCCTCGCCGTCGATCGCAAGGCCCGCATCTCGGATGCCGGCGTTCTCCAGCACCTGCTCGAGGACTTCCTGCTTCCGGCCACTCCAGACCGTCTCCGCCCGACCATCGAGGGATACATCGACGAGCTGTTCGCGCCGGAGATCGAGGAGGAGCGCGCCCGCGTCGACGAGTCCACGCGCATCGCGGTCGACATCCACTACGGCAGCGACGACCTCGAGCTCGAGGAGGAGGCCGCCGAGCCAGCTCATGGCGCCGTTCCTCCCCCGCAGCCGACCCCGGCTCCCATCGCCGGATCGGGAACGCTCCAGCCACCGCGCCCCCCCGAGCCCGAGAGGCGTAGCGCGCTCCTCCCGTTCCTCCTGACCCTGGGGATCATCATCGTGGCGGGGGGCTGGTACCTCACCCAGCAGAGCAAGGCGCCCCCACTGGCGAGCCTGTCGGTGACCGTGCAGCCCGAGGACATCGCGGGCGTCCGCATGACCCTGGATGGGCAGCCGTTCACCTCACCGTCCAACGCCATCGTTCCCGACGTCAGCCACCAGCTGGTGATCAACGCGGAGGGCTACGAGTCCCGCACGAAGACCATCGAGCTCACCCCCGGCCAGGCCTTCGCGACCGAGGTGGTGCTCCAGCCCGTCGAGGAGCCCACCCCCACCGCCGAGACGGACCCGACACCGGAGCCTCCCCGCGAGGAGGTCAAGCCCAAGGAGGTGAAGCCGAGGGAGGTGAAGCCGAGGCCAGACCCCACCCCGGCCCCGGACACCGCCGGGCCCCCGGTGCTGGCGTTCCGCTCGAACCCCGACGGCGCCAAGGTCTTCGTCGACGGCCGTCCCGTCGGCAAGACGCCGCTGAACTGGGAGAACGGCAGCGAGCTGACCGAGTACAACGTGGAGTTCCGCATGAGCGGCTACACCTCGGTCCAGGCCGTGGTCGCGGCCCCCGCCAACGGCGACCGACGGCGCCTCACCCGCACCCTGGAGCCGAAGGAGGTTGTCGCCGAGGAGAAGGAGCCCGGACGGCTCAGCGTGCAGGTGAGCTCGGGGTGGGCGAAGATCTACGTCAACGGGGCCTACGTCGACACCACTCCTCTCTTCGAGCACTCCATCGCGCCCGGCAGCTACACCATTCGGGTAGTGAACGAGCGCACCGGTCTCGACGTGAGCGAGAGCGTGTCCGTGCGCGCGGGTGAAGTCGCTCGAAAGACCTTCCGGGTCGACGAGTGAGCGCCGCGAAGCCGCCGCCGAAGCCTCCCACGACCCTCGCCGCCTCCCACTGCCGCTGGTCCTGCCCACGGTCCTGGGTCCGCGCCGATGAGTTCACGTCCCCCGAACCCACGACCCTCTGGGGGCGGACCCGCGTCCTCGCTGCTCTGGACCTGCTCGCCATGGCGGGGGAGCACCCCGCCGGCCTCGATGTGGTCTCCGCGGGACGCCCCGGAGAGGCGCGGGCCATCGTGTCCGCCCTGGAGAGTCGCGTCCCGGGGCGCGTCGAGTTGGTCTCCGCTCCCAGCAAGCTCGCCCTGCGGGGCCGTGGCGGGCCGGGACTGCTCGCGGACCCCACCATCGATGTCCTCGTGTTCGACTCGAGCAGCCTCGCTGCCAGCGATGCATGGCCCGCTCTTCGCGAGGCCCTCGCCCATGGGGTCGTCACCGAGACGCCGCCGAAGGACGAGACCACGGGCCCGACCCACCGGGCGCGCGCGTCCATCGTGTTGGTGGGCCCCGAGTCGGCGCGGAAGAAACTCAAGGAGAAGGACCCGTCCTTCGACGCGTGCTGGAGCGAACGCACGGCGTTCGCGCCCGACCTTCCCCGGGACAAGGGCGGCGTCGGCGTCGTGGCGGCGAAGGTGCGCAGCGAGGCAACCAAGCGCGGGTTCGGCGAGATCACGGATGGAGCGTTGGCATTCCTCATCGAGCAGAACGCCGGCCGTCCCTCCCGACGACATCGAGTCTCCCTCCGGACGGACCGTCTCCTCCGCGTACTCGCCGGCGCCCGGGCGCATCAGCCCTCGGGCCCCCTGAGCACGCGCACCGTCCGCTCCGCCTGGGAGGCCCTCGCCTGGCGGGGAGACGTCCAAGAGACGGGGCATCGCGCGCGGCTCGCCCTGCGCCAGCTGCAGGTGACCACCTCGGGCCACCGGCGGGGCGTCGTCAACGGGTTGATGGTCTACGGGAGCGGCGACGCCTCCTACTGCATCCCTGGACGCATCACGGCCCGGGTCGCCGTCGGACGCGAAGGGGTCATCAACATCGAGCGGGAGTCGAAGTACTCCGGTCGAAGCTTCGACAAGGGCATCTTCCACCTCGCCGGCTGGCTCCGCGGCACCTTCGCTGGCCCCACCCACCCCCTCGGCCTCGCCGCCTCAGTGGCCTTCGAGCAGTCCTACGGCAAGGTGGACGGTGACTCGGCCACCCTCGCCGAGACCCTGGCGATCCTGTCCGAGCTGACCGAGTTGCCCTGCCGGCAAGACATCGCGTTGACCGGGGCCATCACCCAGCGGGGGAGCCTGCTTCCCATCGGCTCCGTCAGCCTCAAGACCCGGGGCTGGTGGGAGAGCTGTCGGTCCCATGGTCCGCTGACCGGGACCCAGGGCGTGCTCATCCCCGCCGCCTCCGCTCCCGATCTCCAGCTCGACCGTGACGTCCTGCGGGACGTCCGCGCGGGGCGCTTTCACGTGTGGACCGCCGAGCGCATCGACGATGCCGCCGAGCTGGTCTTCGGGCGCGCGTCGGGCTACGGCACCAACCGGCCCGGCCCGGCCACGGTGCTGGGGCTGGCAGCGCGGCGGCTGCGGCAGATGTCGGAGCGCCTCTACCCGCCGCGCAAGCCCGCCGGTGGAGCGAACACGCAGAAGGCGAAAGCGAAGCCAGCGGTGAACGCCGCGGCCGCCGAGTCCACCGAGGCCCCGCCTAGGGAATCGTGATGACGAGGGTGCCGGACGGCTCCGGCGTCGGGCGGACCGCGAAGTAGATGCCGGTGGCGGCTCCACCCGCTCCCAGGATCCCCAGGACGACGCCGATCACCGCCCCCGGCTTCACCGGCTTGCGCTGCTTCCTGGTCCTCGCCGGCTCCTCCGCGGGGGGAGGCGCGGCGGTGGCAACCACCGGGGCCGGCGGCGCTCCGAAGAGCAAGTCGTCGAGCACAGGGTTCGCCCCGAGCAACAGGGCGGGGATCGCGGCGCTCACTCGCTCGCTCTTGATGGCACCGCTGTCGTCGGCGTAGAGGGCCAGTCTCTCCACCAGCTGCTTCACGTAGGCCGAGCGTGCGGCGGGCGCTGCCTTCAGGCTGCCCTCAATCCCCTCGCTCATGGTGTCGGAGCGGGCGGAGTAGAGCGCCACCTTGAGGTTTCCGTCCGTGTCGAACGCAGCCACCGCGACGAGGTCCGTCCCCGCGACACGAGCGACCTCCTCGTAGAGACGCCGCGTGAGGCCCGACCGCGACGACTCGAAGCGAGTCTCCCCGGCGCGAGCGAGCCCGAGGGTGCTCAGGGCAACGGACACGTCCCGAGTCTCCCCCTCCTTGAGCAGCAGCTCCACGAACTGCCGCCCGTCCCCGTCCGACTCGGCGAGGAGCACGTGAAAGCCCGGCGCGAGGTCCGAGACGATCACCGAGCCCTCCCCCACGCGGCGGCCGTCGACGTGCACGCGGGTGCCCTCCGCCGCCGTCACCTTCAAGGTCGCGCCGTCCCGCGCGACGATGGACTCGCGGACCTCGTCGAACAGGCTGACGATCTTCGGTGGGTACTCCAGGGTGTCGAGCACGCGATCGGGAGCAAGGCGGACGACCTCGCCGAAGGCCTCCTGGGCATCGTCCTTGGCCCCCATGGAGGCGTACGACAGGCCGAGGAACAGCTGGATGTCCAGCAGCAGGCGCTGATCCTGCACGAACTCGAGGTTGCCGGACAGCGAGGACTCCGCGCGGCGGAACGCCTCGACCGCCTGATCGAACCGGGCGCTCTCGTAGTGAATGCGTCCCTCTTGGAGCGCATCTTTGGCGGGGCCGAGGAAGACCGCGTTCAGGACCTGACTGCGGGCCGGAAGGAAGCGCTCGGTGAGGGCCCGCTCGTCCACGACCACGAAGCGGGCCGCGATGCGAAAGCCGTCGGCGATGTCTGCAGAGACCTGACGCAGGGTCTCGTCGTCCTCCTCGCCGCCGCCGTGCACGCCGACCACCGCGATGGATGGACGCTCCTGCGCGACGGCCACCGAGGCACCCAGCACGGGGCCACCCGGGGTCTGGACCACCAGCGCGCCGAGCAGGACTCCGGCGCTGAAGGCGGCGAGAAGGCGGCGCATGGGATTGTGGGCGGACGCGTGGGGCATGGATGACCGCGTCCATCGTAACTGACGGTCCGACGAGGCGACCTGTGCGCCTTGACGGGGTACCGGTCGCGGGTGATCCTCGTCCGCCTCCGGAGAACCCATGCGCGCTTTGTTCCTGCTCCTGACCGCCCTCCTTCTGGCGGTGCCCGCCGCCGCCACCGCGCGATCCCAGGACGCGCAGCGCGCCTTGTCCACCGCGCAGTCCCTCATCGCGCAGGGCCTGCCCGACGCCGCGCTGGTTCGCCTCCGGGAGGCGCGTGAGTTCGCCCCCAACGACGTGGAGATCCACACCGAGTACATCGACCTGATGCTCGCCGAGCAGTTCCCCAACGAGGTCCTCGCCGACTACGAAGGGCGACGGGCCGCCGGCACCTCCGACGCCATCTACCTGCACGGCCGCGTCCGGGCGCAGGTGGGCGACATCGAGGGCTCGCGTAGCGACTTCAAGGCCGCGCTCGCCCAGGAGCCGACGCACCACTGGTCGCTCCAGGGCCTGGCGGGCCTCGCGTTGCTGGAGGGGCGCGCCGAGGATGCGAGGGACCTCTTCATCTCCGCCCGGGCCGTCGCACCGGAGCGAGCCGAGATCCACAACAAGCTCGCGGCCGTGCTCGTGCGCACCGGTGACACCGAAGGCGCATACGCCTCCTGGAAGAAGGCCACCGAGGTCGACCCCGCGGACCACCACGCCTGGCTCAACTGGGGCGCCATGCTCTCACGCAACGGGGACCAGAAGGCCGCCCTCGTGAAGCTCGAGGTCGCGGTGCAGAAGGCTCCCGGTCACCCCCTCGCCCACGTGAACCTGGCCTACGTCTACGCGAAGCAGGAGCAGTACGACGACGCCATCGCGCACTTTGACGCCGCCCTGGCCATCAACCCCCGGAACACCACCGTCGCCGGCTCCCGGGAGCTGCTCGACCTCATCAACACCGGCAAGGTGCCCGGCACCGCGTTCTCCCCCATGGCCGAAGCGATGGAGGCCGAAGCGGTGAACCCGCCCCTGGCGAAGCAGAAGTACGGCGAGGTGATCCTCCTGGCGCCCAAGTTCGCGCCGGCGCACATGCGCCTCGGACTCGTCCTCGCATCGCTCCAGGACGCGGAAGGATCCATCGCCAGCCTCCGCAAGGCCGCCGAGCTCGCCCCGGACGACCCGGCCACCCGCTACAACCTCGGCTACCTCCTTCTGGGGCTCGAGAAGACCGACGAAGCGATGCCCCACCTCATGGCGGCGCACAAGCTCGCCCCCAAGGACCCGGACGCCATCACCGGCATTGCGCTGGGCCACCTCTCCAAGGGCGATCCCGCCACGTCGCTCATTTGGTACGACAAGGCTCTCGCGAACAACCCCCTCGATCCGACTCTGTGGGTTCAGTACGGCACCACCCAAGCGGCGATGGGCGACTTCGACCAGGGCATCAAGTCCGTGCGCAAGGCCCTCGAGGTCGCGCCAGGCTTCGTGGCGGCGAGGGCGCAGCTGGTCTCCATTCTCCGGGAGGCGCGTCAGTACGACGCTGCGCTCGCGGAGCTCGCGCAGCTCGAGAAGATGGCTCCGGGGAACGCATCCATCGCGGCGGAGAGGACCACCATCGAGGCCGCGCGCCGCGCCTACCAGACCAGCAAGGCGTCGGGCGTGCGCGTGAGCCAGATCCTGCTCCTGGACGAGGGCAAGGCGAACGCCGCCCTCGCCAAGCTCGACGGCGGCTCGAGCTTCGGAAGCGTGGCGCGGGAGTTCGGCCAGGGGCCGGAGGCCGGGCGCGGCGGCGACGTCGGCTACGTCGATCCGAAGGAGATGCGCGCCGAAATCGCCAGCGTCGTGCAGGGGTTGCAGGCCGGTCAGAGGAGCGGGGTGATCTCCCTGGGCAAGGCCTGGCTCATCGTGAAGCGCACCGAGTAGACCTCGTCGGAGACTCAGTCCCGCTCCCTCAGGAGCGCGCGCGGGCCGGCAGGAGGGAGAACACCGTGGCAAGCAGCTCGGTCCGGTTCTCGGTCTCCGTCTTCTCCATCACCCGGCCGAGCCGGTACTTGACCGTCGCCTCGGTGAGCTCGAGGGAGCGCGCGATGGTGGAGTTCTTGAGGCCTTCGACCAGCAACTCGAGCACCTCGACCTCTCTGTCCTTGAGGCCATAGAGCCGCGCGATCTCAGCCAGGCGCTCCTCCAGGAGCGGGCCGCCATGCTCGACGGAGACCAGCCACTTGCTGGCGCCGTTGTCCGTCTCCAGCGGCACCAGGCCCAGCCGCATCACGCGGCGCCCGACGGGCTGGACGAACTGGTAGTCGCCGCTGACTCCGTCGGGGATCCCTCCCTCGGTGCGCAGCTCGCGCAGACGGTCCCCCACGTTCTCGGCCAACCAGGGCGGCAGCGTCGGAGGGTCCCCAGCCAGGTCCAGCTTGCGGTGCGCGGCAGGGTTCGCGCTCAGCACGCGCACATCCTGGTCGATGAGGACCAGAGGGACGGGGCACGAGGCATGAACCGGCGCGATCTCCTCCATGGTGAAGCTCGGCTCGTCGAGGGAGTCGAGCACTGCACTCCTGGAACTCTGGCTGCGCGCGAGCTGGGACAGGGCGATGCCGAACAGCGACTGAAGAGACTCGATGACGGTCTTGACCGAGTTCTCGAACTCACGCTGCCCGCCGAAGCGGCACACGTAGATCGCGCAGCGCTCGCAGCTCACCCGCAGAACGTGTTCGACCCCGAGGCGGTTCATGAACGCTTCTTCGAGCTCCACGAGGGACGGTTCTTCGTCGACGAGGTCGGCCAACCGCGCGACGGGGGGGAGGTCGAGGCCCTCGAGCGCTGCCGGCTCGTGCCGTCCGCCGAACAGCCGACGGGCTCGATCGTCGTCGAGGCCCCAGGTCCACACGGCGGGCATGTCGTCCGCCAACCGGAGGGAAAGGACGGCACCGCTCCCGCCGAGATGCCTCACGAGGCCGTGCAGGAAGTCGTTTGCGCTCAGCTGATCCGTACTGACGCGCTCTGTCAGCGCGCCCAGACACGCGGCCAGCTTGATCTGGGCCTCAATGGTCGTCATCCCACCCACCAAAGTGCACGGTCGGGGCTTTCGTGCAGTGGGCTTATAGCAGTCCCTCGGTAAGCACCGCCTCACCGCTCCCACTCCACGCTCCAGAGGTATATGCTTCGCGCCCGTTGACTGAACGGTCATTCATTTGGAGCAACATCATGTCTACCACCGCCTACGAAGCTGACCTCCGCGACATCAATTTCGTCCTCTTCGAGCAGCTCGGGGTCCAGGACATGAACCAGGGGCACTTCGCCGACTTTGACGAGGACATGTACCGGATGGTCCTCGACCAGGCGAAGAAGCTGGCGGAGGAGACGATCGCTCCGCTGAACAGCACCGGTGACCGACAGGGCTGCACCTTCGACAGCGGCGAGGTGACCACTCCCGACGGGTACAAGGCCGCCTACGGCGTCTACTCCGAGAGCATGTGGAGTTCGACGGCCGTCGCTCCCGAGCTGGGCGGCATGGGCCTGCCGATGCCCGTCGCGATGGCGATCCTCGAGATCTTCACCGGCGCATGTCCCGCCTTCTGCATGTACCCCGGCCTCACCACGGCCGCGGGGAACTTGCTCGCCGAGCGCGGCAGTGACTGGATGAAGTCCATCATCCTCCCGCACCTCGTCCAGGGGGATTGGGCCGGCACCATGTGTCTCACCGAGCCCCAGGCCGGCTCGGCCGTGGGCGACGCGAGCACCATCGCCGAGCGCGACGGCGACACCTACCTCCTCAAGGGCAGCAAGATCTTCGTCTCGGGCGGGGAGCACGACCTCACCGAGAACATCATCCACCTGATGCTCGCCCGGACTCCCGACGCCCCCCAGGGCATCAAGGGCCTGAGCCTGTTCATGGTGCCGAAGTTCATCGTCAACGACGACGGCTCCCTCGGAGAGCGCAACGACGTCAAGTGCGTGGGCATCGAGCACAAGATGGGCATCAACGGCTCGGCCACCTGCACCCTGGCGGTGGGCGACGACCGCGGCGCCCGCGGCTGGATCGTCGGCGACGAGGGTGAAGGCATCAAGCACATGTTCCTGATGATGAACGAGGCCCGCATCGGGGTCGGCGTCCAGGGCTACGCGGTGGCTTCGGCGGCCTTCGGGAACGCCCTGGCCTACGCCAAGGACCGCGTCCAGGGCACGAAGCTCGTAGACCTCAAGGACGCGGGCGCGCAGCGCGTGGCCATCATCGAGCACAGCGACGTCCGCCGGATGCTCCTGCGCATGCGCTCCTTCGTGGCCGGCATGCGCGCCCTGGGAATCACCCTGGGCAAGCTGGCCCAGGAGTGGCACGCCGACCCGAAGAGCGAAGAAGGCGAGCAGACCCGGGACGTCCTGGAGGTGCTGACGCCCATCTGCAAGGCCTGGTGCACCGACATGGGCTTCGAGGTGACTCGCGAGGCGATCCAGGTGTACGGAGGCTACGGCTACATCGGCGAGTACCCCGTCGAGCAGCACATGCGCGACGCGAAGATCTTCTCGATCTACGAAGGCACCAACGGCATCCAGGCCATGGACCTGCTGGGCCGCAAGATGGCGCGCAAGGGCGGCATGGCCTTCATGCAAACCGTGCAGTGGCTGAGCGCCAAGGTGTCTGCGGCGGAAGAGACCGGTGCGTTCGACACCGAAGTCGCGCTGCTGCAGAAGTCGCAGGAGCGCCTCGGCGCGGCGGCGATGCACCTCTCCCAGGTGGGCATGATGGGTGACCAGGAGGGCGCGGTGTCCCACGCCGTCGACATGCTGGCGCTGTTCGGAGATGTGGTCATCGGGGCCCTGCTCGCCGAGCAGGCGGCCGTAGCCCATGGTGCGTTCGCCAAGCTGGCGGAGGCCGACGGCATCGACCTCGACGACAAGGAGGCGCGCGCCGCCTGGGTCGAGGGAAACAAGGAAGCGAAGTTCTACGCCGGCAAGGCCGACAACCTGCGCTTCTACACCCACCAGCACCTGCCCCGCGCCGCGTCGCTCCTGCACGCCATCAAGAGCACGGACCGTACGGTCCTCGAGGCGATTCTCTAGACGCGCAGCCGGGGCGGGCCCGGTCGTCGCCTATGACGACGCGATGAGGACAGCCGCCGCCCGCACCAGGGATGACCTCGGCTAGAACCTGGGCTTGATCAGCGCGATGGCGGCTGGCAACACGATGAGGTCCGCCACGAGCGCCAACCCGATGGTGATGGCCGAGAGCATCCCGAAGTTGTTGTTCGGGGTGAACGACGCCACCAGCATCGACGCGAACGCGGTCACGAGGATCGCCGTCGTCATCACCAGGGCCCGCCCCGTCACGCGCAGGGTCCGCTCGGTGGCCTCGGCCAGGCTCACGCCCTCCTTGCCCGCCCACTCCCGGAACTGATGCAGGAAGTGCAGGGTGTCGTCCACGACGAGGCCCAGGGCCACCGCGCCGGTGGTCGCCGTTCCGGGGTCCAGCCGGACTCCCGTCCACGACATCAGCCCCAGCGTGAACCCGATGGGCACGATGTTGGGGATCATCGAGAAGAGGCCGAGCTTCACGGAGCGCAGCGCGAAGGCCATGAACACCGACACCAGCAAGAACGCGAGCCCCAGGGAGCGCACCATCGTCTCGAGCAGGTAGCGCTCCATGTTGTGGATGAGACGACTCTGGCCTGTGGCCGACGCCTTCACGCCCAGGGGACCGAACTCCTTCTCGAGCCGCACCTCCAGCTCGGGGATGTTCTTCGTGAGCTGGGTGACCTTGCTGAGCTGCACGGGCGCAGTGATGCGCGCCCGCTGAAACTGGAAGTCCGCCATGCGCTCGAGCTCGGTCGGGTCATCGAGCATCAGCAGCAGCTGCGACACCTCCGCCCGGGTGTCGGGCACGCGGCGCTCGACCTCCTCCCCGCCGCGCTGAGCCTGGCGCAGCTCGGACACGAAGTCGGCCAACGACACGGTGGTGCCGATGCCGTCCAGCTCTTCCATCCACTCCTGAATGGCCACCATGGACGCCAGGACCGCCGGGTCCTTCACGCCGTCGGTGCTGTCGGTCTCGATGTAGACCTCCAGCGTCGTCGTGCCGGCGAGGTGCGCGTCGACGAACTCCACATCGGTGCGGACTCGCTCTCCCTTGTGGAAGTACTCGAGCACGTTGGCGCCGGTCTTCAACCGCGGCAGTCCAGCCAGGGACGCAGCCAGCGCGATCACGCTCACCAGAACGACCACCCCGGCGCGCCGCTCCGCGAGGAGGCTCAGTCGGAGAAGCACCCCATCCAGCGCTCCCCGCGCCCCTCCGCCCACCGGCTCGTCGGACGCGATCTCGGGCGAAGGCTTCGGCTTCGGCAGGTAGGGCAGGAGCAGCGGCCCCAGCGCGTAGGTCAAGACCAGCGCCATCACCGCGCCGCCGGCGGACAACGCCCCGAACTCGCGCACGGGCTTCAGCGTGCCGACCCACAGCGACATGAGCCCACCCACCGTGGTGAGCGTGGTGTAGAAGCACGGGGCGAAGAGGGCGTGCAGCGCTTGCTGGGCTGCCTCTTCAGGGGACTTGCCCAGCCCTCTCAAGAGCACGGCGCGGCTCGTCACGTGAATCGAGGACGCGATGCCCAGCCCCAAGATCAGGGGGTAGATGATGTTGTGCACCACCGTGATGCCGATGCCCAACGCCCCCATGATTCCCGTGACCCACAGGCAGCTGATGAGCACCACGGACGCGGGCAGCATGAGGGCGCGCACCGTGCGAAACAGGAAGAGCACCACCAGCACGATGGCGAGCACCATGAGCGGGAAGATGATCATCAGGTCGCCGCGGACGTAGCGGAAGAACGCGTCGTCGAGAGCCGGCGGTCCCGCCACCGCGACATGGCCTCCACGCTCCGCAGTGATGCGCTCGCCCAGGGCCCGCAGCTTTGCCGCCAGCTCAATCTTGTACGCCGTGTCCTCGAGCCGATGCTCGACGGTCACGATGATCGCCGGCACGTCCCCGGCTTCGTTGATGAGCGCGCCGACGAACATGTCGTCGGCGAGAACCCGCTCCTTGAGGGCCTTCAAGTCCGGCGGCTCGTCGGCGTCCGGGTCCCACAGGGGCGTGACCATGAGCAGGCCTGGCTCCGCCTCCACTTCGCTGGCTGTGGCCAGGGAGCGCGCCTCCCGCACATCGTCGATCTCTTCGACCTCCTCCGTGAACCGATGCAGCGCGGCCATGCCCTCGGGCGTCCACAGGTCCTTGTCCTCCCACGCCATGACCACCATCTGGTCGGTGGAGAAGACGTCGAGGAAGTCGTGGTAGGCGGCCAGGTCCTTGTCGGACTCGAGGAAGTACACCTCCAGGGAGGTGTCGAACCGCAGCTGCGTCGCGAAGTACCCGGCGACGACGGAGACCGCGAGGATCACCGTGACGATCAGCGCACGCGCCAGCCGGGAGGTCGGGTACATCAGGGGCGAAGGCCTCTCAGCGCTCGGTGAACGTCGGGGCGGTCTTGTTCATCCAGGACATCACGCCGACCATCGGGTCCGTCCCGGTCAGGCACTGCACCTGGGCGTCGGCCTCGTTGGCGAGGGCCTCTTCCATGGTGATGCCGAGTCCCTTGCGGATGTTGGCCTTGCCCAGCCGGAGGGCCTTCTGTGGGCCGGTGGCCAGCATGGCGGCCAGTCCGCGCCAGGTCGCCTCGTGCTCCGAGGCAGGCACCACCTGGTTGAGCAGGCCGATCCGCAGCGCCTCGCCGGAGGTGATCTGCGGGGAGAAGTAGAAGAGCTCCAGGGCCTTCGACAGACCCACCAGCCGGGCCAGCGTCAGCGAGCTGCCGCCGTCGGGGACCAGGGCGATCTTTCCGAAGCCCTGGCTGAAGCGTGCGGTGTCGGCGCCGATGCGCACATCGCACGCGAGGCTCAGGTCCATGCCGAAGCCCACTGCGTCCCCCGCCACCGCCGCCAGGGTCGCCCGCGGGAAGTTCCACACAGCCAGGAGCAGCTTGTGGAACGTCCCCATGTTCGTCCGTGCGGCGTCGGCGCCTCCCTGAAGGGCGCCCGCGTTGGCGATGAGGTCGGCGCCGGCGCAGAACTCGCCTCCGGCGCCAGTCAGCACCAGGACGTTGACGTCGTCACGGTCGTGAAGCGCCGCGACGGCATCCGCCATGTCCCCCACCATGGGCAGAGTCAGGGCGTTCTTCTTGGTGGGGCGATTCAGGGTCAGGACGGCGACGCCGTCCGCTACATCGAGCGTGAAGTCGGACATCGCGCGGAGATTAGCGGAGCCAGAGAGCGCCGGGAGGCTATGGCCGAGCCCCTCGCCAAAACGTCTCCGCATCCAGCGATGTCCAGGCCCCGAAGCCCTCGATGCCCTCGATCTCGCGCAACAGGTCGCGCGCCGACGGCCGCTCCTCGCCCGCCTTCGCCAGGCACCGCACGACGAGGGCCTCCAAGGCCGCAGGAATCGGCTGCGCGCTCATGCCCGCGAGGTTCGGAACCGGCAGGTTGGCGTGGGAGAACAGCAGCTGGTGGATCGACTCCGATTCGAACGGCATGCGCCCAGCCAGCAACCACCACGCGATACAGCCCACGGCGTAGATGTCCGAGCCAGGCGTCGCCGAGAGCCCTCGAGCCACCTCGGGGGACATGGTCCACGGTGTGCCTGTGACCTCTGTCTCGGGCTCCTCGGACCGCGGAGCCTCCTGGGTGAGGACGAGACCGAAGTCCAGGACCTTCACCACGTCGGCCGAGGTGCCGAGCTCGCAGAGGAAGACGTTCGCCGGCTTCATGTCCCGGTGGACGAGGCCGGCGTCATGGGCCTCCGCCAGGGACAAGCAGATGCCCTGAAGCACGTGAAGTACCCGCGAGACCGGCAAGGGGCCGAACTTCATGACGAGCACGTGCAGATCGAAGCCGTCGAGCAGCTCCATCACGTAGAAGAACACGCCGTCGTCGCGCACGCCGTAGTCGTAGAGTTCGACGGTGTGCGGCGAACGCAGGTTGGCGATGACCCCTGCCTCGCGCTCGAACAGCACCCGCGGGTCCTCGCGGGTGGCGGTGTCCCCCTCCTGGGCCAGCTGGTCGAGCACGTCGGCCTTGATGAGCTTCACCGCCGCGGGACGGGCCAGGAGCCGATGCTCCGCCGTCCAGACCTCACCCATTCCGCCTTCGCCGAGCTTGCGGACGAGGCGATAGCTCCCCACGTCGCGCGCTTCCTGGACCTTCTGGGTGAGGTCGTAGACCACGCGCCCAATGGCGACGCCTACCCCTCCGGCGACCAGCACCGGGAGGGTCGAGACGACCACGGCTCCCGAGTCGATGACACGCCCGAGCATGCCCGCGATCGCAGCAGTGACTGGCACAGCGGTGGCGATGGCGAGGGCGGCGGCGGTGAGGTGCCGTCGGCTGACCGGTACGAGGCCCGCGAAGAGCAGCTGCCACACCGCCAAGGACGACAGGCCGTTGAGCAAGACACCCTCGCCGGACACGCGGGGGAGCTCGAGCACCGCGATCTGAAAGCCCATGGCCACGTGGTAGAGCAGCCCGAGCGAGAGGCGGTCCTTGTCAGCGAGGCCTCCGAAGCGAATCACGCCGAACGCGACGGCCGAGCTGAAGAGGCCGGAGACGGCGACGGGAATCATCCCCAACCCCTCGCGATCCGGCGCGGGCTGAAGAACCAGCAGCGCGAGGGCCACTCCAAAGAACACGAGGCCCACTCCGCAGAGCACGCCGACGCGCACCGCGGCTTGGGCGAGGACGTCTTCAGGCAAGGTCGCTGCGTCGGCCATGGCCCCCTCCCAGTAGACAGACGAGTGCTCGCCCGCCGAGCCTACTCTGCGTCGAGGAGCTCCTCGAGCTCGTCCAGGTAGCCCACGAGCACGTCGACTCCACGTTGCCAGAAGGCCGGGTCCGCCAGGTCGAGGCCCAGGTCCCCGAAGAGGTCCGCCGGGGACCGGCTGCCGCCCGCCGCGAGCAGCGCGTGGTACTCCTCCACGAAGGCGTCGCCGCGCTCCTTCCACAGGTCGTATAGCGCCAGGGTCAACATCTTCCCGAAGGCATACGAGTAACAGTAGAAGCGGGCGAAGATGAAGTGGGGGATCTGGATCCACCACCAGGAGTCCCGCTCGGCGTCCAGCGCCACGTCGGGCCCCAGGAAGCGCGCGAGCTCCTCGAGCCAGAGGGCGCCGAAGTCCTCGGGGCTGGCCACGCCGGCCGCGCGGCGTTCGTGGGCCCGCAGTTCCCAGTTCACGTACGTGATCTGGCGGAAGGCGGTGCCCATCGCGTCGTCGATCTGCCGCGCGAGCAGCTGCTTGCGCAACTGCGGGTCAGCCCCCTCCATCAACATCTCGTGCAGCCAGAGCTCGGCGAAGACCGAGGCCGTCTCGGCCAGCGGGGTGCCCGTGTGCATGGTGAGCGAGTCCTGGGCGCGCTGGGCGAGGGTGAAGTGCCAGGCGTGACCGAACTCGTGCGCCAGGGTGAAGGTGTCGTCGAGCTTGCCCGCGTGGTTCAACATCACGAACGCGTGGTCGGGCTTGGAGGCGGAGCTGCAGAACGCGCCGGAGCGCTTGCCCGCCCGCGGGAACACGTCGACCCACCCATTGTCGAGCGCGTGCTGCGCCCACTCACCAGCCTCGGGGGCGAAGCGGGTGAACGCGTCCACCACCAGGCCACGCGCCTCGGGCCAGGGGCTCTCGGGCTCGTCGCCGAAGGCCGGCATGTAGGTGTCCTCGAAGCTGTAGTCGTCGAGGCCGAGGACCTTCGCCCGCAGGGAGTGCCAGCGGTGGGAGACCTTGGGGAAGGAGGACGTGACGGTGTCGATGAGCGAGCGCACGATCTCCGGGGTGAGCCCGTCCTGGAGCACCGTGAAGTGCAGCACATCGGGGTAGCCGCGCTCCTTCGTGTCCGAGCGGTGGTCCTCGAAGATGGTGTTGAAGCAGAAGTTCAGGACGTGGGCGACGGACTTGTGAGTGTCCGTCAGCGACTTCATCGCCGCGCGCCGCATCCCCCGGTCCGCGTCGGACCGCTTGCTCGAGACCTCCGAGCGGGTGAGGTTGTGCACCTCGCCGTCGATCTCCAACGGGAAGCTCAGCGCCGCCGAGGTCTCCATGTACAGGTTCACCCAAGACTGCTTCGCCGTGACGTTCTTGCGGGCGATGGTCCGCTCTGCCTCCTCCGAGAGAGTGAACGGAGCGAACTTGAGCTCCTGGTCCAACCAGTAGCCGTAGGTGGCGAAGGCGTCCTTGTCGGCGATGGCCTCGAAGTGGGCTGGCCCCAGCTGGCTCACCTCCACCCCGAGAAAGGCCAACGTCTGATTGACCGTACTGACGACCCCCTCGGCCTCGGCCTGGTCGGCCCGCCGCTGCGCATCCTGGGAGGCGACGGAGACCCGCAGAGACGTGAACTGGATGTATCGCCGGGTGACCCTGCGCAGCTCTGCGAGGGCGGTGAGCATGGTGGCCACGCCCGCGCCGTCGAGAGTCGCGACCTTCCCCCGGTAGGAGTCCGCGAACGACTCGACGCCCTCCATGATCGCGCGTCGGTCCGATGCGCGAGCTTCGTCGTCAGGGGAGGCGTAGAGGGTCGAGAGATCCCAGACGGTGGAGGGATCTTCGGGGTTGTGGGGCGCGTTCATGGGCTGGTCTCCGGAGGTGCGGAGTGTAGTCAGTGGATCGGCGCCTGGGGCAACGAACGCAGCTGTGCCCCGACTGCGACGACGGCGACCCCAGCCTCACCGGGCCGTGCCCCTGAGGGGCAGCCCCTGTCAGGGCACTCCAGCCCAGCTCCTCAGGTCGCCGTGGCTGCCGTCGAACACGTTCAGGTCGACGTCGCCCTGAATGCCCGCGACCACGCCGTCATCGGCGTATTGCCAGACGGTGTAGGCGCTCCCGGGCGGCCAGCGCGGAGTGCCCGTCACATCTCGTCGCCAGAGCGCCACGTCCAGCCCGGAGCCCGCGACGAACCGCCAGTAGCTGATGGGGGTGACGTAGAGCACCGGCTCCACCCCGTAGTGACGCCGGAGGGCCGCGAGGAAGGGATCCAGCTCGGCGCGGAGCTCGGCCCGCGAGGGTCGCTTCGAACAGTTCCCGGCGAACTCGAGGTCGATGGCCGGTGGGAGCGCGCTCGCCTCGGCCGGCACGGAGTCGATGAAGTTCTGCGCCTGCGCCGCGCCTGGAGCGCAGAAAGTGAAGTAGTGGTACGCCCCTCGGGGGATCCCAGCCACGCGGGTCGCGGCCCAGTTCTCGGCGAAGCGCGGGTCCTTCCAGTCGCCGCCCTCGGTGGCCTTGATCCAGGCGAACCGCACACCGTCTTGCTCCACGGTCCGCCAGTCGATGGCCCCCTGGTGGTGGGAGACGTCGATCCCCAGGGTGAAGCGCTGATCGTCCGGCGTCGGCCGCTCGGTGCTCCGAGCGAACCACCCGACGACCAGCAACGCCGGCAAGGTGATCAGGAGAATCGCGATGCGACGGGTCACTTGATGGTGAACCCCGAGGCCTCCAAGGTCTTCCGCACGTCGCGCCTACGCAGCTTCCCGGTCGGGTCGCGAGGCAGCGCGTCGCCCGTGATCTGCCAGTCCTTGGGGACCTCGTACGGGGCGAGCCGCCCGCGACACCAGTCCACGAGATCGGCGCAATCCACGGGACCCCGAGGCCGCACCACCGCCACGACCCGCTGACCCCAGGAGGGATCCGGCAGCCCCAACACCGCGACCTCGTCCACAGCAGGGTGAGATGCGATCACCTCCTCCACCCGCGCAGGCGCCACGTTCTCCCCGCCGGTGACGATGAGGTCGGAGCGGCGATCGAGGACCACCAACCGCCCGTCCGGCTCCAGTCGGCCCACATCCCGCGTGCGCAGCCAGCCGTCGTCGGTCAGCGGAGTGACGTGCGGCGGGTCGTACCCCTCCATCATCGCGGGGGTACGTACCTCGATGACGTCGCCCTCGCCGATGCGGACGCCGACCCCAGGCAGCGGTGTTCCCGCCGACGACGCCCCGTCGAGAGAAGACTCGAGGGTCACCGTGGAGCCCGCTTCGGTCATCCCGTAGGTGGCGAAGGCTGGAAGACCCGCAGCGCGAGCCCGCGCAAGCAGCGCCTGGGTCGTAGGGCCTCCGCCCACCATCAGGCAGCGCACGCGGAGTGCCTCGATGGGCACGCCACAGGTCAAGGTGCGGTCCAGCATGCGAGCCACGAAGGAGCCGTGGGTCGCCCTCCCGAGGAGGCGCGCGGTCTCCTCCGGCGAGAAGGCCGAGCGCACCACCATCGTCGCCCCGGCGAGTACGCACCGAACGACGACCCCGAGTCCGCCCACATGGCTCAGCGGCAGCGCGGAGAGCCAGGCGTCCCCCGCCCTCAGATCGGTGGCCCCGATGACGAGACGCGCGGACGTGCGCAGCGCCTCGTAGCTGAGACGCACCCCACGGGCCTCGCCGGTGGTGCCGGAGGTGAAGACGAGGAGCCCGGGAACCGGTCCTCGATGCCGAGCGGCCTCCGTCCGCCGACGGGTGAGCTCCTTCTCGGGGACCCGGAGCGGGCTGGGAACGAGGCAGGCGTCCCCTCGCTCCCCGGCGAGCAACTCCACGACGGCATCGGGGGAAGAGGTGGAGAACCATCGACGTCCACCGTCCGACGGCGTCGATGCCGCAGCGCGCTCGTCGACGCGGGCGTGCAGCTCGGCCCACGTCCAGCAAACCTCTCCCGCGTCCAGCGCGAGCGCATCGGGGCGCTCCTCGGCGTGACGACGCAGCGCCTCCTCGAGGGTCGCCGCGCGCTCAGCGGTGGAGGACGACGCCATGCCCCGCTCGCCCCGAGGGTGCCAGGCGGCCTCCCTCGATCACCTCGGCGCTGCCTACGTCCTCGGCCAGCCAGCCTCCGGCCCCGAGACCGTGCGCGCGACGCCGCCCCCCAGGGACCTCCGCG
>JAGSHC010000060.1 GCA_023954745.1 Deltaproteobacteria bacterium
AGGGGGCGCTGGCGTGCTCGCCAGCCCGGACCACCTTCGCATCGATCGAGTGCCCGGAGCGCAGGGGTCGCCGGACCTGAGGCCGCGTTTGGTGCGGGCGCTCGAGCGGCTCGGTTAGTCCTGCGCGGTTTGTCCTGGGCACGGCGCACCCGCGATGGGGTCAGTAGGTGAGGTTCACCCTGAACCCCTCATCCGACGCGGTGTTGTCGACGTAGTGCTTGTCGCCGAGTCCCACTATGAGGAACGTCCCGCCAGGGGGGACCTCGACCACCACCTCGAACACGCCCTCGTCCCCGTCGCCGTCCAGGCGGAAGTCCTCGGGGATGTCCGTTGGCAAGTCCCCGAGGTAGGTCGGGTCCGTGGCGTAGGCCTCGCCCGCTTCGATGGCGCCCGGCACCCGGTGAGGGTTCGTGCTGTCGAGTACCTCGTCGGACGCGGAGAACACCGCGATGGAGTAGTCGGACGTGTCGAGCGACGCATCGTCGTGGTACCTGCCCTCCACGGAGAGGGTCAGGACGTCTCCCGCGGCGATCTCCCGGCTCGAGAGGTCCACGATGAGCGGGGGGGCCGGGGTCACGTCATCGGGACTGGTTCGCAGGTACGTGTCGATGGGACCGAGTTCGAAGGTCTCTTCGGTGGGGTCCGATCCTTCGTTGGCGGTCGCGCTGCAGCCGACCAGGGAGATGAGCACGAGAGCGGCGAGAGTTCGCATGGGCACCTCAGCTGTAGAAGCCGTAATAATACAGCGGGAATGCCGACAGGCCCGTGGCCATCATCAAGATCATCCCGGTCCGGCCCAACAGCATGTGCACCCCGCTGAAGGCGTTTGGGGCGGGCGGACTCTCGAACTTCACCAACGAGAGGATGATGAGAACTGCCCACACTAGAGACGTAAGAATCGCGACCACGGTGTGGCCATAGATCCAGGACTTGAGCACCGTCGTGCCCGCGTAGGCACTCGCCTCGGTCAGAACGAAGATCCCTCCCGAGAGTGAGAGGTCGGCTTCGAAGATCGCGACGACAATCGCCAGCCCGATCCCCAGCCCCACCTGCGTCCTCTTGTGACCGGCGTAGTCCTTGGCCCTTGCCTGGCGCCAGGAAATGACGAGCAGGGGGAGAATCACCGCAAAGGACACCAGCACGATGTCCATCAAGAGGTCAGCGTTGGTTCCCAGGAAGCCAGGTGGCATCGGTGTTCCTCCTAGTTGATGCGGGCGGTGTCGGCGTCGACCTGGACCACGAGGGTCCAGGGGACGGCGTTCAGTGCGCTGTAGAGGTAGAGGTCCTCGCCATGCCTGACGAACCCGGAGCCCGTGCCCGCGCGCACCGCGTGCTCCAGCTCCGGCACTCCGACGGGGTGTCGCTCCTTCGTACGCTGCCCTTGCATGGACACGGCGGAGGCGGCGCCCTTCTCAAGGGACGTCAGCAGCACGCGCCCCTCCTCGTCGAGCAGCATCGCGACGTGGGCCGCTCCCAGATCCGGGACCTCCATGGTGGCGATGACCTCGTCCATGGAGAGGTCGAGCCCCGTCACCCCGAGCAGCTCACCCTCGTCCCCATAGAACGCCTGGTTGCATGGCAGCAGGTACCCACTCCCCGTGGCGTCGGGGAGCAGCTCGCCGAAGCGCGGCCCCAGGCTCCCAATGGTCTGCTGGTACCAGGGACGGGCTCGCCCGTCGTAGTCATCGGGCCAGTTCTCGTTGCCGGGGAAGCTCAGCATGAGACCGTCGGCGAGCTGTAGATAGGCCCACATCAAGTGCAGCTCGTCGCGGAACAGTTCGGGGCGGTCCTTGGGCGGTATCTCGTGGGGGGCACGGCCGAAGCTGCGCAGCAGGAGGGCGTCGAAGATCTCGTCGAGGTCGCCCAGCCGGATCCGGGACGCGAGCAAGGACGCCGGCTCCACGTCGGGCGGCCAGACCGCGACGGGGTGAGCGAGGCTCACGATCTGGTTGTATCGCTCACTGAAGTGGGCATCGGCCGGACCGTCCGGGGCTCCGATCATCGAAGGCGTGTAGGGCGTCGGAGGGAGCTCGGCGGAGGGCAGCCGGAGCCGGCTGGCCACAGCCTCGGTCAGGCTCTCCACGAGACGCTCCACCGCGTTCAACCTTCGGTCGATGCTCTGGCCGTGGCGTGTCACACGGCCCACGAGGTCCGCGAGGACCCGCTGCTGTTCCTGCGCGTTCTGCTCGGTCTGTAGGGCATTGAACAGACTGAGCGTCGTGGCGGTCCCGGCGACGAGGACGACCGCGAGGATGCCCCCCATCACCGCCACTGGACGCTTCTGGAGCCTGCGCCAGACAGCGCGTACGGGGGTGTCCGGGTACGCATGCACCTCCTCGCCCTGAACGAACCTCCGCACGTCGGCCGCCAGCTCGGACACCCCTGGGTATCGGTCTCCAGGCCATGGCGAGGTCGCTCGGTCCACGATGGCCCGCAGCTCGGGGGGGACCTGCTCTTGGCGGGAGGGGCCCATGGGTGCGCGCTCTGCTGCCCGGGCGGCGAGGATCGCCTCCTTCGGCTCCGCGGCTGGGCATGCCTGCTTCAGAGTGACGAGCTCCTGGAGGATGAGGCCCAGGCTGTACTGATCACTCGGCGGTCGGAGGGCGTGAGCGTTCCCGCTCGCTTGCTCGGGTGACATGTAGACGGGAGTCCCGACGATGCGTCCCGAGCGCTCGCGGGTGGACTTCGCGACGATGCTCTCGGGGGTGGGCTGCGGGTCGTCGGGCCCGATCAGGTGGGCGATGCCCCAGTCCGCCACGAGGACCTCGTTGAAGTCCCCGACCATGATGTTCTCGGGCTTCAAGTCCCGGTGCACGACGCCGTGTTCGTGGGCATAGGCCATCGCGTCGCAGACGTGGAGGAACAGGGCGAGGCGCCCCTGGAGGTCGTGAGCGTCATCGAGGGTCTCGCCCCGGTCCAGAGCCTCCCTCGTCTCGCGGACGTGGTCCTCGAGGTTGCCTCCGGCGATGAGCTTCATGGAGTAGCCCAGCTTGCCCCCGCCGTCGAACCCGTAGACCGGAACGATGCCGGGGTGGTCGAGCTGGGCGGTCAGTTGGGCTTCTGCGAGAAACTGGGCCTTGCCCTCGTCACCGACGTGGCGCTTCAAGGCGACCGCGCGGCGGAGGACGCTGTCGCGAGCGACGACGACCTCCCCCATGGCGCCCCGGCCGATGATGCCCAGCTGCTCGTGGCCTTGAGCGACCGGCATCCCGAGCGTCAGGGCGACGTCCCCAGAGATGAGCGCGGTGCGCGCGGCCGCACCCTTGATCACCCCCTCGTGAAAGAGGAACGCGACAAAGCCATGGGGGTTCGCGTCCGAGGACTCCTCGGCGAACGCCTCCCACAGACCCGGGAGGTCCCCTTCGAAGTCCGGGGGCAAGAACGGCTGCAGCCAGTCGAATCGCATGGCGCCAGGATAGGGCGTGCGCGGCCTCCGGTGCGGCGGACGCGCCCAGGGCGCCCCGAACTTGGCGCCGGTAGTCTCCGAGGGCTGTGACGTACTACGCCGATCTCGACGACTGCCTCTACCACCGCGGCGATCTGCACGCGGACTGGTGGCACACCCCGCTCAAGTCGGTGGGCTGGCTCGACCCGCCCGAGGCGTTCCCGACCGGGCCGACTCCCCCAGGTCTCCTGGAGAGCCTGCGAGCAATGCTCGAGGTTGTCGCCGCCGAGTTCGAGTCGTTTCGAGGGCTCCACAACTGCGGCTGGTGCCGCGAAGAGGGGGTGGCCGACACGCTGCTGCCCGGTTCCCACGTGAACCTCATCATCCCCGGTGACGCCTGCGTGTATGCGGCGCCCGCTGGCATCGAGCACTACCTCACCCAACACGGGTACCTCCCCCCGGCCGAGTTCGTCGCGGCCGTGGAGGCGTGCCCCACCTACGGCTCGCCCGCGTACTTCGATGCGCTCATCAACGCCAACGATGGGCACCCCGCCCCGTACGAGGCCAGGGCGACACGTTGGGCACGTTGGGCTGCAGATCGGGCGCGGACCGACCTCACACGAGAGCAGCGGCGGGCGCGCGCCTTCTTCGAGCCTGTCCGGCCACCCCGAGAGTGAGCGCTGCTGCCCTGGCGCACGGGCGGCGGGCCTACGCGGCCAGATGCCGCGCGCGGAACTCCTCGAAGTAGCTGCGCAGCGTCGTCGTCCCCAGCGGAGGTCCGACGCCGTCGACCTCCCCGGCCGTGATGCGATGGGGGAGGGCAGCTACGGCTCGTCAGTCCACCCGACGTCGAAGTGGGACCCGTCGCAGTACGGCTTGTTCTTCGACTGGCCGCAGCGGCACAGAACGAACTTGTCCGGGCTCGCCCCCTCGGCGAGGCGTGGCGCGTCGAGCCGGACTCCCAGGATGCGCAGCGGCCCGTTCTTTTCGATCGTGACACCGGGCTCGCCCGGAACGATGTGCTGCGGAGCGCCTCCGGGGGCGCTGGAGCGCAGCGCTCCCGACGGGCAGGCCCTGACGACCGCTTCGATCTCCTCGGCAGATCCGTTGTCCGGGACGATCCAAGGGGTCCGGGACGAATCGAAGACGGCCTTCAGCCGCGTCCCGCACTCCGCTGCGTGGGAGCAGAGGAGTCGGTTGTAGTGCACCGTGATCTCGGCGCCTTCGTAGACCAGGATCTCGTCCTTGGTGCGGTCCGCCTTGGGCTTGCTGTCGAACCCGATGGTGTTGTGCGAGCCATCGCAGTACGGCTTCGTGCGGGACGCCCCGCAGCGGCACAGGGCCGCCACAGGCTTGGTGCTCATCTCTGTCCCGTCGGACGCCGTCAGTCGGGGCATCGCGGTGACGACCAGAGGGCCTCCGTCCCGCGCTGCGATGCCAGGCTCCGGCGGTCTGCCCGTGGCGCTTTGACCGGAGATGCGCCCGGTCAAAGCGAGGCCGTCTCGGATGTTCCGGCCGATCATCACGGCGCACAGCCCCAGGGCCCCCACTTCCACCGCCTGCACCCCGTAGAACAGGCCTCCCATCGTGCCCGCGGCGGACCACCTCGAGAGGAAGAAGGCGCTGGGGAGCACGACGAGCAGCGACGTCATGAACGCGATGGGGCCGCGCTTCTGCTTCACCAGGGCGAGGCTGTCCGTTCTGGTGCCGAGCAGCGACACGCCGGAGCCTCCCGCCACCAACAGCGCCGGGATCAGCAGGAACATCCCCCGAAACGTCAGCTTCTTCACGGTGGCGACCGTCTCGGGGGTGGTGAAGAGCTCGGACACCAGCGTGGAGCTCAAGAACGTCACCACGAGCAGAAACCCGAGAACACCAGCGACTGCGTGAGCCAGGCCCTTCATGTCCGCACCCGGAGGTCCGCGGAGTCCGTCCCGGCCGGGAGGTCGTGAGGGGACCCCAGGCTCTGCGCGCCGAATGGCCCAGGAGCCGGGGGGAGTACGAAGGGAAAGGACCACAGCCGTTTGTTCATTCTGATCTCCATGTCGGAGGCGACCCTAGATTGGGTCATCAGCGGCAGCAATGATGCTAAACGAGCATCATTCGGTCGATTTCGTTACATCGAAAGGGGGCTGCGGGGGCCCCGGACGGTGTCGTGGCATGAAGCGTGAACTGAATGACTGTACGGCTCACAGCAAACTGAGACAGCGCTGAGACAGGAGTCGGAGAGGCCGTGGGTTAGCTTTCAGCGGGGAGGGGTCCATGACGGGCGCTCCCGGACCGTTCGCGGCGGTCCACTGGAAGACGTCCATGCCATCACGCCCTCTCCCTGCCTTGCTCCGACCGCTGCTGTCCGCCCTCGCGGCGTTGACGCTGCTCGCTCTTCCGGGCACTGCCCTCGCGCAGCTCGACACGAGCCATTGGATTCCCGCGAACTGGTCGGCGATCCCCGCCACCAACTTCAACGTGGGCACCCACTACCTGGTTCTGAGCACGCCCGAGCTCTCCCCGGTGAACTACACGGTGGTGGACGGCGCGGGGAACCTGGTCGCCTCGGGCACCGTGTCCAACGGCACGCCCGTCATCGAGAACCTCGGGTTCGGCGAGCCCGCCATCAACCTGGTGGCTGACCTCGACGACCTCAACTCCATCAGCACCGAGGGCCTCCTGGTCACGTCCGACGCCGAGATCTACGCGAGCATCCGGCACCGGCAGAACGACCAGGGCACCGTGGCGACGGCCAAGGGCCGCAAGGCGCTGGGCACGGAGTTCCGGGTGGGCGTGCCCGTCAGCTTCGACAAGAACGCCAACTACCGCGGCAGCTTCATCTCGGTGATGGCCAGCGAAGACGCGACCACGGTCACCATCGACGACCTCGCCCCCGGCTTCTCCTTCTACGGCACGGGCGGAGCGAGTTCCATCACCGTGACGCTCGACGAGAACGAGTCCTACATCGTGGGCATCCGGGACGACGTATTCAGCGGCGTCGACCCCGACGAAATGAACGGGACCCGCGTCACGAGCAGCGCGCCGGTGGCGGTCACGTCCGGCTCCTGGCTTCAGGGCTACAACAACGGCGGTCAGGACATCGGCATCGATCAGCTCGTGCCCATCGACGCGGCGGGCACCGACCACGTGCTGGTGAAGGGCAACGCGAGCAACGGCCAACTCATCGAGCAGGCCATCGTCGTGGCCTCCGTGGACAACACGGACATCTTCGTCAACGGCTCCACGACCCCTGAGAACCCCACGCCGCTGATGGCGGGAGACTACTTCCAGATCGCCGGCGGCTTCGTGGGGGACGCGATGTTCCTCGTGACCAGCGAGCCAGCGCTGGTCTTCCAGAACATCGGCGGCTCCAGCTCCACGGCCACCCCGGGCTTCATCGCCATCCCGCCCCTGGGAGCGGACGCCGCCACGGCCATCGACAACATCCCCACTGTGAACCTGATCGGAACGGCGCGGCTCGGCATCGTGGCCCGCACCGCCGCCTCGTTCGTGAATCTCAACGGCAGTCCCATCACGGTGCCCGCGCAGGCCGTTCCGGGGTCGACGGAGTGGGAGGTCTACAAGACCGGCAACTTGACGGGCACCCAGTCGGTGACGTCGGACGGCGCGGTCTCCGTGGCGCTCTACAACGTGAGCGGCAACATCGGTGCGGCTGGCTACTTCTCCGGCTTCGCTTCGGGCTTCGTGGATCTGGACGGCGACAACATCGACGACGCAACGGACAACTGCCCCGACGACTCGAACCCCAGCCAGGCGGACAGCGACGGCGACGGCGCTGGTGACGCCTGTGACGAGTGCCCCACCGACCCGAGCAAGGAGATCGCAGGACTCTGCGGCTGCTTCATCCCCGAGGGCGACCCGGACAACGACGGCGTCACCTGCACCGACAACTGCCCCTTCGACGCGAACTCCGGCCAGGAAGACGCGGACAGCGACGGCACCGGCGACGTGTGCGAGGGCGACGGCGACGGCGACGGCACCCCCGACCCCCTGGACGGCTGCCCCACGGACCCCAACAAGATCGACCCCGGCACCTGCGGGTGCTTCGTGGCGGACACGGACGCCGACTTCGACGGCTTCCCCGACTGCGTGGACTGCAACGCCGCCGACCCGAACATCAACCCCGGCGCGACCGAGGTGTGCGACACCGTCGACAACAACTGCGACGGCAGCGTGGACGAGGGCTTCGACGCGGACGGTGACGGATTCGCCGCCTGCGACGGAGACTGCGACGACGCCGACAGCAGCATCAACCCCGGGAGCGTCGAGGTCTGCGACGGCATCGACAACAACTGCGACGCGGTGACGGACGAGGGCTTCGACCTCGATTTCGACGGCTTCACGACCTGCGCTGGCGACTGCGACGACGCCGACTTCACGGTCAACCCGCTCTCCATCGAGGTCTGCAACGGCATCGACGAGAACTGCGATGGCATCACCGACGAGGGCTTCGACCTCGATGGCGACGCCTACACGAGCTGCGGTGGCGACTGCGATGACGCCGACAGCAGCATCAACCCCGGGAGCGTCGAGGTCTGCGACGGCATCGACAACAACTGCGACGGCATCGTCCCGAACGTCGAGATCGACGATGACGGCGACGGCATCACCGAGTGCGACGGCGACTGCGACGACAGCAGCTCCACCGTCTTCCCGGGCAACCCCGAGGTCTGCGACGGCATCGACAACGACTGCGACGGCCAGGTCGACGAGGGCCTGACGGTCGACGCGGACGGCGACGGATTCACCGCCGTGGGGAGCTGCGGTGGCTCGGCCGACGACTGCTGGGACACGAACGTGAACGTGAACCCCGGGGTCAACGAGATCTGCGGCGACGGCATCGACAACAACTGCGACGGCGAAGGTGAGACCGTGCAGGGCCGGCGTGTCGGCAACTGGTCGAACCCGGTGGTGTGGGGCGGCGTCGTGCCAGACCCGGGCGACAACGTGTTCCTGAGCAACTTCAGCAACGTGTTCTACGACCCGGCAGCCGACGGCTTCCAGTGCTTCATCGGAAGCAACGCGTCGGACATCACACTGCAGCGGGACCTCACGGTGACGTACTTCCAGCCGCGCGAGAGCGACGTCTTCGACGGCGGAAACAACATCACGGTGGAGCAGCTCAGCAACGGCCCGACCTTCGGCACCTTCGCCTACAACGGCGGCCAGCTCATCCGCGAGGGCGGCAACTACTTCATCAACAACATGTTCCTGGGCCGCCTCACCGGCGACTGGCGCATGGCCCCCGGCGACACGGTCTCGGGCGTCATCCAGACGGTCTACATCGGCTTCAACGTGCTGCCGAGCTTCAGCGTCGACCAGAACAACCCGCTGTACCCCAACAACGACGAAGGTCTGTCCCTGGACAACCCCGCCGCGGGCGCCCTGGGCTTGGCGACGCAGGGCACCCTGAAGTCCACGATGATCCTCGAGTGGGACGGACCGGTCACCAGCGCCATCGACTGGACGTTCCGGTGGGCCGGTGACCACGAAGCCGAGCTCAAGGCGTACTACGACAACGGCCAGATCATTCCGGCCACCGTCCCGACGGGTCGCACCTTCGACCGCGACGAGAACATCTTCTACGACGCGGCCACCGGCTACACGTACATCGGCTTCGGCCCGTACGTGGACAACGACGGCGACGGGGTGACGGACGAGACGGACTGCGACGACGCAGACGCCAACGCGTTCCCCGGCAATACCGAGGTGTGCGACCTGGTGGACAACGACTGTGACGGCGCCATCGACGAAGGCTTCGTCGACCAGCGCATCGTGGTTGCCCACGACGTGAACACCCTGGCGGTGAACCGCGCGGGAGCCAACGAGGCCCAGTTCGCTGTGAACGTCGCGGACTTCCTGACCGGAGGCTCTGGCAGCCTGCTCCTCTTCGAGTCGGCATCCGACAACGAGCGCAACTATGCGCCGGTGGTCCTGAACGCCCTGACCAACGCCGGCTACTCGGTGACGGTGACCGGCGACTTCAGCACGCCGTTCGCCAGCTACGACGCCATCTTCACCGTGCGGGAGTTCCCCGAGGACACCTTCCTCGACAACAACCTGATGGTCTCCTTCGTGCAGCAGGGCGGCGGTGTCTACCTCGCCGGCGGCACGGGCGGCTCCGGCGGAGCGGTGGCGGAGGCGGCTGGTTGGGACACGTTCCTCAACTTCCTCGGCCTCGACTACGCGCCCACCTACAACGGCGTGAGCAACGTGAACACGGCGGGAGCCACCCACCCGATCTTTGCGGGGGTCACCTCACTGAACGCGGGCAATGGTCACTCCATCCTGGACCTCGCGGTCAACGCCGACGCCGACATCGTCGTGACGACCAACGGAGGCGGCGCCTACGCGGTCACCGACACGTGCGACGTTCCGGCGACGGACGCGGACGGCGACGGCTACACCGAGGATGTCGACTGCGACGACAACGACGCCAACAACTACCCGGGCAACATCGAGTCCTGCGATGCGCAGGACAACGACTGCGATGCGGCGGTGGACGAGGATCTCGGCATCGACGCCGACGGTGACGGCGTGGACTCCCCGGCCTCGTGCCTGGGCGGCACCGACTGCGACGACAGTGACGCGAACAACTTCCCCGGCAACGTGGAGAGCTGCGACGCCGCGGACAACAACTGCGACGGCATCGTGCCGGGCAACGAGCTCGACGACGACGGGGACGGGCAGTCCGAGTGCCAGGGCGACTGCGACGACGGCGACAACACCCAGTTCCTGGGCAACCCCGAGGTCTGCGACGGAGTCGACAACGACTGCGTGGGCGGAGTCCCGAGCGACGAGACAGACGACGACGGCGACGGGCAGGCCGAGTGCACCGGCGACTGCGACGACACGGACGCTGCAAACTTCACGGGCAACGCCGAGGTCTGCGACGGGCAGGACAACGACTGCAACACCGCGGCGGACTTCAGCAACGCCACCGGCGGCGAGGTCGACTCGGACAGCGACACGCTCCTCGACTGCGCGGACAGCTGCCCCGCGGACCCGGAGAACGACGCCGATGGTGACGGGGTCTGCGGCGACGTCGACAACTGCCCCTACGACGTCAACACCGACCAGTCCAACGTGGACGGCGACGCCTTCGGAGACGTGTGCGACGACTGCCCGGTGGACGCGGCCAACGACGCCGACGGCGACGGAGTCTGCGAAGTGGACGACAACTGCGACACCACGGCCAACGCCGGCCAGGAAGACGCCGACGGCGACGACCAGGGCGATGTCTGCGACCCCTGCGTCAATGACCCGCTGGACGACGCCGATGGCGACGGATTCTGCGCCGACGTCGACAACTGCCCGACGGACGCCAACGGCGACCAGCTGGACAGCGACGGCGACAGCGCCGGCGACGTGTGCGACGACTGTCCCTTCGACGCGGACGACGACATCGACGGTGACGGTGTCTGCGGCGACGTCGACAACTGCATCATCGACGCGAACCCGCTGCAGGAGGACTGCGACGCCGACGGCATCGGTGACCTCTGCGATGTGTGCCCCGACGACTTCGACAACGACGCCGACGGCGACGGTGTCTGCGGTGATGTCGACGCGTGCCCGAACAGCATCGACGACAACAGCGGAGCGTCCGACAGCTCGCCCACGCAGTACCTGAAGAAGAACCGCTGGGCCGACATGGACGGTGACGGCATCTTCGAGGCCGGCCCGAACACGAGCAGCAACACCTTCCCCGCCGGGGTGAGCACCGAAGACACCTTCGGCTGCACGTGCTCGGACATCCTCGCGGCGACCCCCGGACAGCAGAGCGGCGAGGTCAAGAACGGCTGCAACAACGGACGCATGACCAGCTGGATCAACAACAACGGTCCCCAGGCGGTCTACGCCCTCGGTCTCAGCGACTGCGGAGAGCAGAACGGTACGGCCCCTCCGGCGGACAGCGACTCCGACTCGGACAGCGACTCGGACAGCGACAGCGACAGCGACTCGGACAGCGACAGCGACTCGGACAGCGACTCCGACTCGGACAGCGACTCCGACTCGGACAGCGACAGCAACTAGGGGGCGTCCGCGGCCCCACGGAACCCCCAGCGAGGCTTGGCACCGACGAGGTGGCTGGCCTGGGGGCGCTCACGCCGCGGCGGACCCACTCCCCGGGAACCTTCCTCACGAGCCCCGGTCCTACCCTGTGCGACGCTCGCAAGAGCACGCTCCTCGTCGGGCCCCGCATTGATCGGAGCCCGCCCTGCCCCGGGAGGAACCGATGACCTTTGTGACCCCTGACACCCGCCCTGTGCCTGCCGCCCGCGCCCTGCGCGGCATCACCCTCGCCCTGGCCCTCGTCCTACCGACGACCGCCTTTGGGCAGTCCGGATCCGGGGCTCCTCCCCGGCTGATCACGCCGCCCCCGCCGCCGACGCTCGTTGTCACGGACGGCAACTTCCAGAAGACCCTCGCCATCACCGCGCTCGACGTGGAGGCCCGCATCGTCGGCCACCTCGCTGAGACGACGATGACGATGACGTTCCACAACGCATCGCGTCGGGTGCTCGCCGGCGACTTGACCTTCCCGTTGCCTGCGGGTGCCACCGTGAGCGGCTACGGCCTCGATGTGCACGGCGTCATCGTCGATGGTGTGGTGGTGGAGAAGCAGGAGGCGCGGCGCATCTTTGAAGCGGAGGTCCGCAAGGGCGTCGATCCCGGCCTCGTTGAGAAGGTCGAAGGCGCCGCCTACCGCACGCGCGTCTTCCCCATCCCCGCCGGGGGGGCGCGCACGGTGCGCGTGGCCTGGGTCTCTGAGGTCGACGTGCGCCCCGACGGAGCTCGCTACCACCTGCCCCTTGGGTTCACCGACACCATCGACGACGTGCATCTGCGGGTGGACGTCGTGCGCGCCACCGAGACGCCCCGGATCGAAGGGGAGGGCGTCGACGGATTTGGCTTCGAGTCCTGGGAGGACCGCCAGGTCGCCGAGACGACCCTGCGCAAGGTCCTGCTGGACACCCCGGTGTCGATCGTCCTGCCTGACCTGCCCAACCGCCCTGTCGCCGTCGAGCGCGCGCCGGACGGCACCACCTACTTCGCCATCCACCACGCCGAGAAGGCCCCGGCCACCACCGCCCGCATCGCGCCGAAGCGGGTGGGCATCCTCTGGGATGCGTCGCTGTCCCGCAAGGACGCCGATGTGGACGCGGAGATCGCCTTGATCCAGGCCTGGGTGAAGACCCTGAAGGGCAAGGTCGCGGCGGAGGTCGTCGTCTTCGCGGATCGGCCCCTCGCGCCGGTCTCCTTCACCCTGCCGGCCGACGGCGCCGAGCTGGCGAGGCACCTCGGTGGGGTCGTGTACGACGGGGGCACCGCCATCGGCTCCATCGACGAGGCCGCCCAGTCCTTGTCTGCGGACATGTACCTGCTCTTCAGTGACGGCGTGGCCAACCTCGGCGAGACCACCCCACCGACGCTGCCGGCTCCCGTCTACGCCCTCAACGGCTCGGCCGTGGCGAATCACGACGGCTTGCGGGCCCTCGCCCTGGCGAGCGGCGGTGCCTGGATCGACCTGACCACCACGACGGAAGCGGACGCCGTGTCTGCATTGGGGCGCGCCCCCTTCGCCTTCCGCGGCGCGCGCGGCGACTCCCTGGGCGAGGCCTACCCCCGCATCGCCGAGCCGGTGGACGGCGCTTTCTCCTTCGCTGGCGTGCTGAAGGGGCAGAGCACCCAGCTGACGCTTCGCTTTGCGGGCCCCGGCAGCGAGCCGGTCGAGCGCACGTTCTCCATCGACGCCAGCGACGCCACCGAGGGCACGCTCTTGCGTCGCTTCTGGGCCCAGAAGAAGGTCAATGACCTCGCCGTGGGCGGCAAGCGCAACGCCAAGGCCATCGCGGCGGTGGGCACGGCGCACGGCATCGTGACGATGGGGACCTCGCTGCTCGTGCTCGAGCGGCTCGATCAGTACGTCGAGTACAGCGTCCGCCCGCCGGCGCAGCTGAAGCAGATGCGCGCGGACTGGGACCGACAGATGGCGCAGCAAGCGAAGGCGACCAAGGCCGTCGAGCAGCAGAAGCTCGACCGCATCGTGACGCTCTGGGAGGAGCGGGTCGCCTGGTGGAACAAGGAGTTCGACCTGAGCCCCCCGAAGTACGTCGAACCCGCCAAGAGTGGCGCTCTGGGGGGGCGGGGTAGCGGGTACGGCGGAGGAGGGCTCGCGACGAGCGCGGCGGCGGACGGGGTCGAGTACGAGGACGACGACCGTGCCATGGAAGAGTCCGTGGCGATGCCCGAGCCCATGGAGTCCCCGGCGTCCGGTGCGCGCCGAGAGTTCGGAGCCGACGCCGCCTCGCCGGCCAAGAAGGCGAAGGCCACTGGCGGTGGTGACGCTGGGCCCCCTCCGCCGTCCATCGCTCTCAAGCCCTGGGACCCACAGACCCCCTACCTCGCAGCCCTCAAGGCGGCGCCGGCCGCCCAGTGGCAGAGCATCTACCTGCGCGAGCGAGACAGCTGGGGCACGGCTCCCGCCTACTTCCTCGACTGCAGCGACTTCTTCACGCAGCAGAACCAGCCCGAGGTCGCGCGTCGCGTGCTCAGCAACCTCGTGGAGCTGGAGCTGGAGGACCCGGCGTTGCTGCGGGTGTTCGCTCGTCGCCTCGCGCAGATCGGGGAGCTGGACCTCGCCATCACCACCTTCGAGCGCATCGCGGAGTTGCGCCCCGACGAGCCCCAGTCGCACCGTGACCTGGCTCTGGCCCTGGCCGACCGCGCGGACCTGCGCCGCGACGAGGACCCCAATGATGCGTTCGCTGACTACCAGCGGGCCCTGAACCTGCTGGCGAAGGTGACGATGGACGAGTGGGAGCGCTTCGCCGAGATCGAGCTCATCGCCCTCGTGGAGCTGAATGACATCCTTCCGCGGGCTCAGGAGCTGGGCGACATCGTGGTGCCTGTGGACTCACGCCTCGTCGAGCACCTCGACATGGACGTGCGCATCGTCATGAGCTGGGACGCGGACATGACGGACATGGACCTGCACGTGGTGGAGCCGTCCACCGAGGAGGCCTACTACGGCCACAACCGCACCCGCATCGGGGGTCGGGTGTCGCGGGACTTCACCCAGGGATACGGCCCGGAGGAGTACTCGATTCGCCGGGCCATGAAGGGCGACTACACCATCCGCACCAAGTTCTTCGGCAGCTCCGCCGCCGAGTTGCAGGGCGCGGTGACACTGACGGTCGACCTCTACACGAACTACGGGCGCCCGAACCAGACGCACGAGGCGGTCACCATCCGGCTCGCCGAGAGCAAGGACACGTTCACGGTGGCGGAGATCAGCTTTCAGGGCGGCAAGCCCGCGCTGAGCGCTACACGGGACTGAGCTGCGGAGGGGATTCGTGGCAGAGTCTTGGCTGCATGGAATGTCGCCTCTTCCTCGTCCTCCTCGGTCTTTGCTTCTCGGCCTCCCTGGGGTGCTCGTCGCCGGCGGGTGATGACGAGGACAGCGGCTCCTCGACCGATGACGACGACGTCGTCAACGACGACGACGACACGACAGACTCACTCTGCGAGGGAGGCGTCCTCCCCGAGATCGACCTCACGGACCCCGCACAAGCGCTCGATGTCGTGATCTTGCCGGTGGGGCTGCTCCAGACGTCCCAGAACTACCTGCAGTCGGTCGTGGGGTTCTCCGAGCCCGACTGCCCGGACATCGAGGGCGACGCTCCGAGCGGCGGCGGCACCTCGGGCGAGTTGACTCTGAGCGCCCAGGGCTGCACGACGGCTCTCGGCTACCGGTACGACGGAGTGCTCGACATCGCCTGGAGCATCGATGGCGCAGACCGGCTCATCGAGATGTTCGGGGTGGACTTCACCATGGTGTGGCAGGGGGGAGCGCCCGGGGAGGGCCCGGAGCCCATCTTCGAGAGAACGGGCCTCGACGGGGAGTTCGTGTACGCGCTCGACGACAGGCCCCTCGGGAAGTTGATCTCGGTCGAGGTCGAGGGCTGGTTCCTCGCGAGCTTGATGGACGCGCTGCCCCAGGCCGATGGCTACCCGGCCCATCGTCTCTTCCCGGAGGGGTGGGACGGGAGGTGGTCGATGGAGCGGCTGGGCGACGACGTTGGGGAGCTCTGGACCCTCGATGCCGACGTGCACGTGCGCTGCCGGGGCCCGCTGCAGTACGCCTGGACGATGGAGGCCCGCGGAGACTGTGAAGGAGAGCCCGAGAGCGGCACGGTGATGGCTCGAGCCGGGGGAGTGGAGCTGCAAGTGGATGGAGAGGCGGACACCACGTGCGACGGCTGCCTCGACTACACGTTGGATGGCGTGGAGCAGCCCGCGCCCCTCTGTCTCCCGGCCGACCGCTAGCGCTTCCGCAGCTGCTTGATGCGAAGGCGGTTCTGCGAGTCCTCGATCAGCGTCGCCAGGCGGCGCTCTCGGGTCTCCACACGCTTCGCGCTCGTCACCCACCGGGCGGTCTGCTTGCGGTAGCCAGGCGGCTGCTCCCGATAGAAGGCCCACGCATCCGCTGACTTCTTGAACTGGGCGACCATGGGCTCTGGCAAGACATCGGCGAACTTGGCCGTCGCGTAGCCGCTGTCGGGGTGCACATCCTTGAAGGCGAAGGCAGCAAGGCCTTCCGCCCTCATCCGGCCTTCCGCGGTGAGCCGCTCCACGCGGTCGATGTTCCTCTGGCTCCAGACACTCCGTTGCTTCCGGGGCGTGAAGCGGATCATGTAGGAGGCGACGTCGCGGGACTTCCGGACCCCGTCGATCCAACCGACGCACAGCGCTTCGTCGACGGTGTCTTCCCAGGTCACGGACGGCCGGTTCGTCGCCTTCTTGTAGTAGCCCACCCAGAGGTGCCCGGCCGTGGCGTGGTGCTCGTCGAGCCACGCTCTGAAGTCGGCGGGCGTGGGGAAGAAGGTCGGTGTGTGCTCGGACATGCTCGACTCCGCCGCTGGGTCGGCCACCCTAAACAGCGTGCGTGGTCCGTGCAACGCGAGCTGTCTCCCCCTGACAAGTGCTGTCAGGAGCGAGGGCATGAGGGCTCGACCCCCTCCGAAATCCCGGGTCGCGCGTCGCGCGCTGTCCTTCGGGGGCATACCCTCCTCCACCGGCCAGGCTCCGACCTCGGTCACGGAGGACTCCATGAACGACCGCTTTCGCACCCGTGTCCTCGACCCCATCCAGGCTCGCCTTGGCCAGAAGCTCAAGCCTCCGCGGCGCGAAGGCCTCGTCTGGGGCTACGACGAAGACGATGGGCACCGCACCGTGCGGCTCGACATCGATGCAGGCCAACTGGTGGGCAACGTCCGCAACGACGGACCGTCCGCGCCGGTCTTCGCCCTCTGCCTGGCCGCCGAGCTCGGGGAGACCGATGGCGACCCCACCCGCACCTTGATCACCGTGGTAGGTCGGGGGCCCGACCGCCCGGGCTTCGGCTACAAGACCAGCCGAGAGCTTCTTCAGTTCCGTCGGTCGGCCTTTCTCCTCCACGCGCTGAGTGAGCTGCTCGGCGACCGCTTCGTGGTCGAGATGCACGACGACGACCGGTGGGAGTGGCCCAAGTGGACGTTCTTCTCCGTGGAGGGCTACCGGAAGAACAAGGGCCCGTCCGACAAGGGGAGAGGACGGCTGGCGTGGGAGTTCGAGCTCAACCCCGACGTGTACAAGGCGTTCTGTGCGGAGGTTGAGCCCATCCAGCGCTTCCAGCCCTTGATGCCCACCGTGGTGCACTCGGGAGAGGTCACCAAGGACTCACACTGGACGGTCGGCGGCAAGAACGGCGTGCCTCTATGGGTCGCCGCCAAGGATGACCGTCGTCTGCACCTGTTCGAGCTGGACTCCGGCAGCCGAGGCAGCATCGGCACCCTCGCTGAGGCGCTCTGCAACGGCTTGATGCTCGACTACGTGTTCGAGCAGAACGGCCACTACGACCCCAGTGGGGTTGGCCTCAAGGCAGTGCGTCGCGCCCGCCGCATGTCCTTCTGGCTCACGGCCCAGGCGTACCACCCCCTGGTGTTCGACCGTGAGGCTGGCCCTTCGGCCGTCCTCACCTCGCTCAACCGGGCACTGCGCACGAGCAGCTTCCAACTCGGTGTATTGCCCTGGGAGGGCGAAGTGACCTCTCCGAGCTTCGCCTTCGAAGAGCTGTGGGGCGGCGGCCTCAGGAGGTAGGAGACCCCGGGGGGCACACCCTCTCGTCCTCCCTCATTGCGTCCCGCGTGAGGGGCTCGTCCATGGATGCGGGGGCGAATCGTCCGCGAGCTTCGGTGCTCGCGAGGTCAAACCAGGGTCCCGTGCGAGGAACTACCATCAGGGTCACCCGACGCACCGCTTCGCCGGTCGGACGAAAGAGACGCCGCGTGATCTACTACAAGACCAATGGCAGCCTCATGGGCACGTTCGGACTGCTGACCATCCCGCTGGTGATGTTCGTCTTCTTCGCCTTGATGGGGCTCGAGCTGATGGGCGAGGAGATTGAGGAGCCCTTCGGCCTCGACTGCAACGACCTGCCCACCGGTGACATCGCGGCGACCATCAGCGAGAACGTCTTCGAGCTGCTCGCCGGCCAGAGCTGCAAGGGCAAGCACATGCACCACGAGCTCTACGACAAAGTGTTCTAGGGATGGCCTCGAAGCGCTCTCAGGTCGCCGCAGGTGTGGTCGTACTCGTCGCGCTGCTCGTCGCCGCCGTCACGCAGTATTTGCTTCGGACGGGGATTCCCGAGGGTGCCGATGCGTCGTACGCCCCCGAGGGAGATGCGCCGTTCCTCCTCACGTTCGGCGGCGACACCCTGCTCGGCGATGGGGCGACCAAGCGCATCAGGAAGCACGGCTGGGGCTATGTGACCGACCCCATCCGGCCGGCGATGCGGGGCGACTACGTCCTCGTGAATCTCGAGGTGCCCATCACGACGCTGCGCCGTGCGGATGTGGCCGCCACGGAGCGGAAGTGGACCTACAACCTCTCCATGAAAGGGGCGCAGGCCCTCGTGGACCTCGGCATCGACGGGTTCGGGCTCGCGAACAACCACGCCCTGGACCGTGGCGAGGCGGGGCTGCTCGACACCATCGCCGCAGCTGAGGCCTTGGGTCGCGACCTCATCGGCGTGGGACGGTCGCGCGCCGAGGCCGAGGCACCCCTGCTCATCGACACGCCCCACGGGCGCGTCGCGGTCGTCGCGATGACCTACGCGAAGAAGGAGAGCCAAGAAGCGTCGGCTGACCAGCCGGGAGTGCTGTTCATCTCCCACGCGGCCATCGCTCGGGGGATGGAGTTGGCCCGCTCCGCTGGTGCCGAGCACGTGGTCGCGTTCACACACTTCCCTGGGAACTACGAGCCCATGGGCTCGTACCAGCGCTACTGGGCCGGCGCGTTCGCCCGCGCGGGCTACGACCTCGTCGTCGGCCACGGACCCCACATCGCCCACGGGGTGGGACGGCTGGAGGACACGGTGGTGCTCTACTCGGTCGGGAACTTCGTCTTCAACACGCCCGGTCGATTCGCCATGAAGAAGACCCGCGGGGAGGGGGTTCTGGCCACGGCGTTCCTCGGGCCAGGTGGGTTCGAGCGCGTGGAGTTGGTCTGCATCCAGGCCGACAACCAGAAGACGAAGTACCAGACGCGCGTCTGCGACCAGGAGGAGTCGGACCACTTGTTCGGTCGACTCGGCGGGCTGGTCCGACGGGAGGGCGATGTAGGGGTCGTGACGTGGTGAGGCTGGCCGGCCTCGCCGCTGGTGGCGCTGGACCTGTTCGGCCTGCCAGTGGGCGTCGTCGGCACCGCCCTGGAACCGCCCTGGAACCGCCCTGGCTGCGCTCCGCCTGCACCACGGGTCCGCCGCCGCCGCGCGCCCTGGTGGCGAAGGAGAGAACCGGTCAGAGCCTGGGGACGACCTCGTAGTCGAGGAAGGTGGCCGAGATCACGTCCCACATGCGCGAGGTGAGGTCCGCGGGCGGGACCTTGTAGGTCGCTTGCCTTGGGCCCACCTCGGTCTCGTCGAGCCACGCGGTGTGGACGGAGTAGCCGAACCGCAGGTCCGAGTGTTGCAGCACGCAGATGGGCCCTATGGCGAGGTCGGCCGCGTCGAATACCTGGACTTGCGGGGGCATGGGCGCGTTGGGGATGGTGGGGTGGTTCTTGGGAAACACCGTCACGATGAGCCATCCCGCCATCTGGGGGTGCACCAGGGCGCCGGTCCCGCTCGGGGGCTTCGGCACGAACTGCGGTGAACTGACGTAGTCGCCCAAGTCGAACTCGAAGCTGTCTTCGATGCTCATCGTTGCGGTGTCGAGACGAAACAGCGTGCAGGGCACCGACGTCAGTGACGCGATCTCGCGCCGAAGCTCTTCGGGGGAGGTGAGGTGCCCGGAGTTCCCTTCGTACAGACGGAACAGCTCCTCCGTCATCAGCCCCTCGCAGAACCCGGTGGAGCACCAGTAGAGGTGCTCGATGGTGTGCGTGGCGGGGGCGGTCCGGCCCTCGGCGTGCTCGGCGAGCAGCGCCAGGGTGCGGGTGAACGGCGCCTCGGCCAGCGACCGCTCGGAGACGATGGCTCCGGTGGTGGGGTCGATCTCGTAGCGGCTCAGACGCCCAAGCTGGAGCGCAGCGATGTGCGGCAATCCCTTCGCCTGTGAGACCACGCCTTGGGAGCTCCGCAGAGGCCGCCGGTCGAACACCTGCGTGTATTCGCCGACGTCGGTGAACTCACTGTGAGCGACGTACACGACGATGTTCCCGTTGCTGAGCGCGTAGTCTGCGATGAGGTGGCTTGCCTGCCCCGGCAGGTCCACCCGCACGACATCGAGGTCCGGTGTGGTGTCGAGCTCTCCGGCGGAGATTCGGTCCAGCCGCTCCTGGTCCGCCGAAGCGAGCTTGGCCCGAGACACGATGTAGAGCGGAGCCCGCTCCCGTACCCGGCGAAGGAGCAAGGCCCGAAGGGTCCGGCTCCCCCGGAGGCCGGCCACGAGGCCGCCCAGCAGTCCAGCGATCTGGACCTTGACCCCGGTGTCCAGCAACAGGACGTGGTCCGAGGTCAACCCCATCTGGTGGCAGCTCTCGTGGAACTGCACATCGAGCCCATCCCACACGAGCCGGTAGTCCTGAAGCGCACC
Source organism: Deltaproteobacteria bacterium (assembly GCA_023954745.1). Classification (GTDB taxonomy): domain Bacteria; phylum Myxococcota_A; class UBA796; order UBA9615; family UBA9615; genus JAGSHC01. The sequence continues at coordinate 20,476 of JAGSHC010000060.1, forward strand.
ATCTCCCGACCACCGCTTCAGGTTCGTGAAGGTGTCCAACTCGTAGGGGAGATAGCCCGGCGCCAGGGCGTTGAGCCAAGCCACCGCCCAGGTCACGAACTGTGATCCCGGAAGTCCGCTGCCCGGGCCGAGGTTGGGCAGGGTTGCGAGCAGCCGCTCGGCCACCTCCCCGTACGCGCCGAGGGTCTCCATGGTCACTGCGGCGATGGCGGTCTCGTGGAGGAGCTGGCCCGCACCGCGTGCGTAGTCGACGAAGAACCCTTCCCCCAGGTACCCGTCCCAGACGGGGTGCGCGGTGGTCAAGGTGGTCGGGAACGCGTCCAGCGACCCAGCCGCGGGTCGCCACTCACTCACGCTGCCGACGGGCGTAGCGGCCTTCAGCGTGTCGGTCTCGACCTCCCAGGGAGTCCCCGCGTCCCAAGTCACGAGGAGGCGAGCACCGAGCCCCGTCGGGTCCAAGAAAGGAACGAGACCCGTGTTGACCATGTTCCGCGCGCCGAGCAGCACGCTTCGCCGCATCATCCCCCAGCTCGTGAATCGATAGAGCAGGTTGTGGCGGATCCCCACGGTGTAGAGCAGCCTTGCCGCCAGGCCGGTGCTGAGGAGCGGCGTGGCTGACTTGTCTCCTCGCGTGAGTCGCTCGGCGAGCCAAGAAGCTGTCTTGATGTACACCTTGTCGGCGATGGCATCGGCGCCGTCGAAGCTCACCTTGAGCAGGCAGCCGTCCGAGTTGAAGACCGGAACGTTGCCTGGTCGAGGAAGCCCGGTGCTTCCGGTCCCCGTCGTGACCTGGATGTACAGGACCCCCTTGAGCGTTGCGGGGAGAGCCCCGGAGACGACGTTGAGGTGGACCCCCAGTTGCTCGTTGTGGCTCGCGTAGTTGAGCGATGTGGGCGGGGTCGCCGGGTCCGGCACCTCGGGGTACTTGCCCAGGGTCCACTTGTCCGAGTCCAGCCAGCCCCACCGGGCGGCGCGCTCGTTGGTGCGAACCCAATCCTCCTTCCCAAGCCTGGCCACGTTGACGACGGCGGACGGCGCCTTCTGCACGACCGCGGCCGCCTTCGCTCCTGCGTGAATCAACGCCCCGATGAGCCCCACAGCGCCTCCCAATCCTGGGCGGGCCTCCGCACCCCCCCGCACCGAGAATGGCAGTGGCGCGCGCCGTGTACAAACTGCCGTGCCACCGCCACTCTGGACCGGTCCAAGCGACCATCGCGCCTCACAGCGCTTCTCGAGGAGCAACTCGTGTCGACCCCCCCGCACGCCCCGGGCTCTCAGATCGGAGGGCTGCCCTACATCACTCCGGCGAGGAGGTCTCCCACGGGCGTCTCGAGCCGCGTCAGCCCGTCAGACCCACACTTCATCGAACCCCTGGAAGGGGACGGCGACGTCGAGGCGATGTTCCACAAACTCAAGATGCTCGTGCGAGGAATGAAGCGCACCACCGTGCGAGAGGATGCGCCCGACCGATTCGCGTTCGCCGTCGGAGGCCGTCTGCCGCGCTTTCCGGACATCTGCCACTGCGAGGTCGCGCGCACCGCGCCCGGCGCATCGGGCGGCCAGATTCACTTCAAGTTCGAAGCGCAACGCGGAGTGTGGGACCTCGGGAGGAACCGCCGCCGGGCCGAGATCCTCCGGATCCAGTTGCGCAGCTGATCGATGGGGAGAGCCCGCGAACAAACTCCCGGCGGAGTCACTGGGCGGTGAGCCCTCCGTCGACCACGAGCTCGGCGCCGGTAATGTAGGACGCCTCCTCGGAGGCGAGGAACAGGACCGCGTTTGCGACCTCGACTGGCTTGCCGAATCGGCCCAGTGGGTAGGCCTTGTGCATTCTCTCCGCAGCCCGTCCGAGCTTCTGCAGCCCGTACTCGGCCATGGGGGTCTCGATGATGGCGGGGTGAACTGAATTCACCCGGATGCCGGCCCGCCCTAGCTCGGCGGCGGCGGCCTTGGTCATGGCCCTCACTGCACCCTTGGTGGCGCCGTAGGCGGTGTGGAGGGGGGCGCCGACGATGCCGGCCACCGACGAGATGTTCACGATGGAGCCACCCCGGCCCGCCATGGCGATGGCGGCGTGTTTGAGGCCGAGGGCCACTCCGGTGACGTTCACCGCGAGCAGGTCGGTCAGCTCTGCTGCCTGGAGTTCCTGGACCGGTCCGATGCGGAAGATGCCTGCGTTGTTGACCAAGACATTGGGCGCACCCAGGTGCTTCGTCGTCTCCTCGAACACGGAGGCCCAGGCGGCGTCGTCGACCACGTCGTGGGCCCACGCCAGGTGAGGGCCGCCGGGGAGGCCCGTCACGGTCGATCGCGCGGTCCCCGGGTCGATGTCGGTGACGGCGACGCGCGCGCCTTCTTGGGCGAAGCGCAACGCGGTCGCCGCTCCAATGCCGCTGCCGCCGCCTGTGATGACCGCCACCGTGCTCGCCAGTCTCGCCATGTCCGTTGCCTCCAGGTGCGCTTCCGGGTTCGCCGCAAGGCTGCGCTCAGGGCGCGTTGATCACGACCCCGTCCCACTCCTTGCGAGGCACGCCGATGACGACCTCCTTCACGAGGTTGCCGTTGTAGGGCAGGGGGACGTAGAGGTTGTACTCCGACCATCCGCCGATGCCGTTCCCGAACACTGCGCCGTGTCCGTACGCCCCAAAGGTGGGGCTCCAGTCCATGAAGACGTTGGACACCCCGGTGGTGGGGTTGATGCGGAACAGCTTGCTGTCCCAGTAGTCGGGGACGTAGAGGTAGCCGCACGCGTCCACGCCCACGCCGTCGTGCCACCCCCCACCGACGCCGATGGCAAACGCGGACGGGGAGCCCACGACGTTTCCGCCGGCGTTGATGCCGACGGAGTACACCGTCCCTGACCCGATGGTGCCGATGTAGAGCGTGTCTCCGGCGGGGCTGAAGCCGAGCGAGTGCGGGGTGTCACCGGAGAGCATGAAGAGGAATGTGGAGGCTCCGGTGTCCTGGTCGATGCGGTAGACGCCCGAGTTCCCAGCCCCCCAGAGCAGGCCGTCCGGCCCCATGGCGAGTCCGTAGAGATTCAACCCGGAGGCGAGGGTGGTGATGCCGCCCGCGGGCGTCGCGCGCATCACCCCGGCGCCTGTGGCGTATGCGAGGTCGCCGTCTGGCAGATAGACCATCTGCTGGGCGGCCCCGGTCCCGGGGAGGAAGACGGACCAGCTGCCCGCGTAGTCGGACTTGATCAGGGATGAGCCGTCGCTCCCCACGATGAAGCCCAGGTCGTCGAAGGCGAGGCCGTGGTACCCGCGGGCGCCAGGAATGATGGCCTCGCTGGGCGCGGTCATCGGCGCGAGGGCGCAGTCGAAGGTGGGGGGGCTGGTGGCGTCGTCGTCGTCGCCGGTGCCATCGCCTTCGCTCTCGGCGCTGAAGACAACCTCCTGGGGGGAGGGGTTGGCTCCGTCGTGGGCGGCCGTGATGGACAGCGTGTAGATGCCCGCCGCGTCGGGAGCGTTGAACGTCAGGGCGCGGCTCTCGGTGGTGTCCGGGGCCACGTTCACGGTGGAGCCCGGGATCTGCCACGCGCCGGAGATGTCCGACAGGGTCAGCTGCGCGACCACCGAGCTACCACCGACGTTCTCGAAGTTGATGTCCGTGGAGGCGCTGTCGCCCGCCGCGAGCAGTCCGAAGTCGGACAGGTCGGCGGACAGGAGCAGGACTCCGGGGGCTGGCGGAGAGTCGTCGTCGTCGCTGGCATCGTCGTCGTCGGTCTCTGTGTCGTCGTCGTCGTCGTCGGTGACATCGTCGTCGTTCGACCTGCGCTCGCCGGAGCTCGGACAGCCGACGGCCAGGAGGGTCGTGAGGCAGAGAACCCAGGGGAGGATGGCGAGCAGCATGCGACGCATCAGAGCTCCCTCGTCAGGTTGGGGCCGGGGTCCACTGGCCGAATCATCGATGCCGGACACCCTACTTCAGCGGCGCGCCCGCAGCGTCGTCACCTTGTTCTTGCGCTCGAGCAGCAGCTTCCAGCCGCGCAGCTTCGGCAGGAAGCGCTCCGGCGGGGGCTCTTTGCGCAGCCCCCCAACCTGGTGGAACGTCGCCCACTTGCGGGCCACGTCGTAGGAGACTCGGTAGCTGGCGTCGCCGATGCTCAGGGTGAAGGGGAACTCGAGCTCGATGCGCTCCCGCGCTGCTGGCGGGGGAAGCGGAGGAAGCAGATCCTCGTCTTCGAGCAGCGACAGCTCGCTCGGGTGGTCCAGCCCCGAGTCGTCGAGGCGTGCACGGAACCAGTCCTCCAGAGGCTCCAGTCGGCGCCCGTCGAGGGCCTCGGCGAGGCCGAAGAGCGCGTGTCGATCCGCGAGCTTTTTGGCGAGTCCCCGCCGCAAAGAGCCCCGAAGAATCAGCTGGGCGATGGCCTCGCGCGCGAACTGCCCAGTGGGGGTGCGCTCGTCGGTGCTGAGCACCTTGCCCGCGTACACTCGCTCGGTGCTGGTGAGAACTCGACCGCGCCGGGTCGAGACGCCCGCCATGCGGTCGGTGCCGAGGTTCGCCGCTGCGAGCCACTTCAGCGGGACGGGCATGGCGGCGGTGATCATCAGCCGGCGCTCCCGCCCCTGGCCGATGGCTCGAGAGTCCAGCACGAGCAGCGCCTCGGCCTTCTCTTCGATGACCGCACACTCGCGTCCGAGGCTCAGCTCGGTGCCACCGTTGGACCAGGCGACCTTCTTCTTCCGCCGGCGGGGGATGTGGGCGCAGTTCGGCCACGCGGCCAGCAGCGCGTCGGCGAGGGCACGCCGGTCGATGGGCCCGACGGACCGCTCCGTGCCGAGCAAGTGGAGGAAGCGCTTCTCCGCTTCGCGAGCCTCACGCAGGGCGAAGTGGTCGAGGCGGTGGCGGCCCTGGCCCTCCCACACGGCGCGAATCCCCGCCGTCGCGTCGCAGCCCGCCGCCCGCAGGTCGTCGGCCGGGTCCTCGGGACGGTCTCGGAAGAGCCGTCGACGGGTGTCGAGGCTGGCGCAGAGCGCGGCACCAAGAGAGCCAATGCCGCGGCTGTGGCATTCGGCCAACAGGCGGCCCAGCCAGGCGTCCGTGGGCATCGCGAAGAGTCGGCCCCCCCGCTCCGTGAGCGTGCCCGCGCCATCCAGCGCGCCAAGGGCCGTCAGCTCCTCTTGGGCGGCCGCGAGGGCGTAGTCCTTGGGCGGGTCGTAGAACGGCAGGTCCTTGGCGTCGCAGGCAGCGGCCGCCAGCACCAGAGGCACCAACGACTCGCGGTGGACCGCGGGCGGAGTACGGGCCTCCAGGTGGGCCCGGGCCGACCACAGGCGGATGCAGCGCCCCGGTCCCAGACGCCCCGCGCGGCCGGCTCGCTGGTCCGCGCTGTCCTGAGCGACGGGGCCGAGAGCGAGCCAGGCGCGGCCTCGGTGGTAGTTGGTGCGGCGCACGAGTCCCGAGTCGATGACGGCCACGATGCCGGGCAGGGTCAGCGAGGTCTCGGCGACGTTGGTGGCGAGGTAGACCCGGCGTCGGTTTCCTTGGGACAGGGCGCGGGCCTGCTGGTCCAGGGAGAGTCCGCCGTGCAACGGCACCAGCTCCGCGTCGACCCGGCCTTGCAGGGCCGCCTGCACCGAGGCGATCTCGCCCCGGCCCGGCAGGAACACCAGGACGTCCCCCTGGTGGACCCGAGAGAGGGCCTTGGCCACCCGGCCTTCGAGTCCCTGGACCTGAGGGAGCAGGTCGGGGCCTTCGAGGTGTTCGATGTCCACGGGGTAGAGGCGGCCCTCGCCCCGCAGGTGCCGGCCGCCGACGTGCTCCGCGAGGCGGTCACCGTCCAGCGTGGCGGACATCACCAGCAGCCGGGTGCCCCGCTGCAGGGCGATGGCCAGGATGAGGTCGACGTCGAGGCTGCGCTCGTGGAACTCGTCGAGCACGAGGGCGTCGAAGTCCTGCTCCCGCCCTTCTCGCAGCATGCGGAGCACGACGCCGGGGGTCGCGAAGACGATGCGGGTCGAGTCCGACACCCGTCGGTCCCCTCGGACGACGTACCCCACCTCCGAGCCCAGCCGCGCTCCCTCCAGGTCTGCGACCCGCGCCGCCAGCGCGCGGCATGCCACCCGCCGCGGTTCGACGACCAACACCCTGCCGGGGAGCCAGCGAGGCACTTGCGTGGACTTGCCCGAGCCGGTGGGCGCGGAGAGCACGACCGGCGCTTCCGCGATGGCGGCGAGCACGTCGTCGTGGAGGGCGTCGATGGGGAGCACGGCCTGGATCTACCACGGTGTCGCTTCTGCGCCTCGCAATCAGGCCCCGATGAGGCTCCCGCCACACACCCGGAGCACCCCGCCGCTGAGGCCCGATGCGAGGGAGGTGGAGAGGAACGTGATGCCCTCGGCCACGTCCTGGGGCAGGCCTCCCTGGCTGAGGCTGTTCAGCCGGCGCGCGCCCTCCCGGGTGGCGAAGGGGATGGTCTCCGTCATGCGGGTCTCGATGAAGCCCGGCGCCACCGCGTAGACCCCGATGCCGCGGGGTGCGAGGTCCCCGGCGAGGCGGCGGCTGAGGCCCACCATCGCCGCCTTGGTGGCGGCGTAGTTGGTCTGGCCGGGGTTCCCGGCGATGCCCACCGTGCTGGAGAGCAGCACGATGCGGGCGCCGTCGTTGAGGGAGCCGGCCGCCATGGCCCCGTGCACTCGCAGGATGGCGCCCAGGTTGACCTGCATCACGAGGTCCCACTCGGCGTCCGACATGCGCCCCAGGGTGCGGTCGCGGGTAATCCCCGCGTTGTGGACCACCACGTCGGCGCCGCCCATCTCCGCCAGGGTGCGGGCGATGCGCTCGGGGGCATCGGCGGCCGTGATGTCGCAGTACAGGACGGTGCCGCCCACCTCTGTGGCCACCGCGTCCAGCGCCTCGCTGGCGTCCTCACGGTCCAGGAGCAGGACCTTGGCTCCCTCAGCGGCGAGTCGACGCGTCGTCGCGGCCCCGATGCCTCGCGCCGCTCCGGTCACCAAGGCGACCTTGCCGTGCAAGGGTTGGGGGGCGAAGACGGGGGCGGCTCCGAGGTCCCCGCGCAGGGTCAGGGGCTGTCCGCTGACGTAGGCCGAGCGGTCCGTGAGCAAGAACCTCAGGGCGCCGAGCACGTGGGCCTCGGCGCCGGGCGCCACCCGGACGAGGTTGGCGGTGCTGCCCTTGCGGCCCAGCTCCTTGGCGACGCTGCGCACGAAGCCGTCCAGCGCGGCTTGAGCTACCGCGTGGCCCACGCTGATCGCGTCCTTCTCAGGGCGTCCGAGCACCACGATGCGGCCATTGCGCGCCAGGGTGCGGATGCGCGGGTGCAGGGTCTCGTAGAGGGTCCGCAGTCCGTCGACTCCCTCGGCATCGCTGGCGTCGAGCACGATGACGTCGGGGCCATCGGGGCCGGCGGTGGCGCCGAGAGCGGTGAGGGCCGCGCCCAGATCGAGGCCGAGCCCCGCGCCGTGCGCGACAAAGGTGCGGTCCGTGAGGGGGGTCTCCTCGTAGGGGCCCTCGGCCCGGCGCAGCTCTTGGGGCAGCGGCACGCCGATGCGGCCCAGCACGTTGCGGGCGGCGCCGTTGCGGCCGAGGTTCACCAGGTAGTCACTCATGAGTCTGTCTCCGGTGGGCCGTGCCCAACATCTGGGCGGTGCCGCCCAAGCCATCGCCCACCGCGATGGGCAGGGCTCCGTCGTCCTCGTTCCCCACGTGCAGCGCCACGTCTGAGCGCACCACCAGGGGCCGCACGAAGCGTACGTCCATGCTGGCCAGCTGGCGTCCGTCGCCGTCGAGCCAGTCCTCCACCAGCGCTTGTCCGACGCGAGCGAACGTACCGAAGCCCTGCAGGATGACGCCCCGGAACCCGGACATCCTGGCCACGGGGCCGAGCCAGTGAATGGGGTTGAAGTCGCCCGTCAGCAGGGCGAACTGCCAACCGGCGCCTGCCTCGGCGCCGATGGGCGCGAGGCGGCGATGGTCTTCGGGCACGACCGGCGGCTCACGCTTGCTTCCTCCGCTCCGGGACAGCGGCACCACCGCGAACACGTCGGCTACCAGCGCCTCGGGCACGGTCGCGGTCCCCGTGATGAGGCGCTGATGCAGGCGGGCGCGCCGCTCCGTCACCTCGGTGGAGAGGAGCTGGGCCGTCACAACCAGGGGCTCACCCGCGGGCAGCGGCGCCTTGATCTCCAGGCGGCACCCCTGGTTGACGACGCGGGTGATGGGCCAGGGGATGTCGCTCACGGTGCGCCCCAGGGAGGGGAGTCCCCACTGGGGAAACAGGAACGGCGGAACCTGGTCGTCCCACACCGCCGGGTCGCCCCCACACCAGCGGACGAAGTCGTCGCGCAGGCTCTGCGGGAGCGGCTTGACCGTGGAGCGGATGACCGGCCCGGGGGTGACCGGCGGGTCCGAGGGGCGCGACCCGAGGCTGCTCAGCCCGGCGCGGGTGAGGGCCGCGATGTTGCTGCCCTGGTGGCGGATGTGGAGCAGGCCCATGGACGGCCTAGGCCGCGCTGGCGTCGGTGACGAGCTCGTCGTCGGCCAGCTGGCGCAGGAGCCGGTCGCCCGTGTGCTTGATGATGTCGAGCATGTAGCGGGCCCGGGGCTCGGCGCGCTCGAGGTACCGCTCGAGGATGGGTCCGCGGGCGGGGTCGAGCTCGCTCTGGGCGAGCAAGGCGTCGGCGATGGCGGCGTCGGCGAGCAGTTGGGTCAGCCGCTCGGCGTGCAGCAGCGCGGGCGCAAAGTCGGTGCGGGTGTCCCACTGGGCGAGGGCCGTCTTCCACGCCCCCACCGAGCGCCCCTTGAGCTTGCCGCCCACGATGCGCTGCATCAGGTGCAGCTGCGCCGCCTGACACTGGCTGCGCAGCTTCGCGACCCGGCGCTCCAGGGGCCCTCCGGCGATGGCCTTGCGTCGCTCGTCGGCCCACGACCGGAAGAACTGCGAGGGGTTCTTGGTCACGAAGAGCAGCGCGTCCTTGGTGGCCATGAGCGCCTGGATCTGGGTGGTGCCCTCGTAGATGGGGAGCACCAGGGCGTCCCGCAGGAGCTTCTCGGCGCCGTACTCCCGGGTGTAGCCGCAGCCGCCATGGATCTGCAGCGCCCGCCGGCTGATCTCCACGGCCTTTTCGGCGGCCAGGAACTTGATGAGCGGCGTGGTGAGGCGGGAGCGCCAGGTGCGGGTGCGGAACTCGTCGTCCAGGGCGGTCCACTCGTCGCCGCCCTCGGTGGTGAGGTGGTCGCGACTCAGGCGACAGCGCTGCGCCACCTCCTCGTTGAAGGCAGCCCGCACCGCCAGAGCCCGTAGCCCGGCGATGTCGGTCTCCATCTCGTCGAGGTAGTCGGCGATGATCTCGTGCTTGTCGATGGTCTTGCCCATGGACGGCCGCTGGGATGCGTAGTCTCGGGCCAGCCGCAGCGCCGCCTCGGACAGCCCGATGGCCTCGAAGCCCACCGCGATGCGGGCGTTGTTCATGAGCAGCAGCATGTACTTGAAGCCCTCGCCGGGCTCACCGACGAGCAGGG
>JAGSHC010000039.1 GCA_023954745.1 Deltaproteobacteria bacterium
ATCGACCCGGCGGCGGTGGCGCTGGCTGAGGAGAACCTGACCGGGGCGAAGCTGTCCGTGGGCTCGTTCCTGGATGCGCCGCCGGAGCCGGTGGACCTGCTGCTCGGCAATCCGCCCTACGTGCGTCAGCGAGGCGCCAAGCGCGACCTCTACGTGGACTTCCTCGACGCATCGCCAGCGTGGTTGAAGGACGGTGGGCGCGTCGCCCTGGTGCTGTCGGCCGCTTGGCTCGACGTGGGCTACGGGCGTGACGTGCGTCGCCGGCTGCTCGAGGACTTCGCCGTCGAGTGGATCGTGGAGAGCTCCGCCGAGCGCTGGTTCCCCGGGGTGAAGGTCAACACGATGGTGTTGATCGCCCGTAAGGAGCCGTCGGCGCGGGCCCGGTCCATGGCCCGCGTGCAGTGGGGTGAGGTGAGGTCTGCGTTGCCGGCCCGTCCGACCTTGGTGCGCACGATGCCGCAAGGCGCCTTGGACACCGAGCGGCCGTGGGGGCCCTGGCTTCGGGCGCCACGGTGGTGGATCACCGCCTGGAATCGCTCCACCGCCGATCCGGTCGACGACATCGAGGAAGAGGACGACTTCGTGGACGACGAGTTCGCGGAGGAGGAGGAGCCTGAAGACAGCTGGGAAGTCCCGGTGGTGCCCCTCGGAGCCCTGGCCACGATTCGGCGCGGCTGGACAACCAACGACAACGCCTTCTTCTACCCCCCAGAACGCGCGGGCATCGAGCCCGAGTACCTCAAGCCGCTGCTCAAGTCCCCCAAGCGGGTGACGGGGGTACGTGGAGAGGCCGATGCGCTGCCTCAGCAGGCGTTTGTGTGCGGACTCACGCGCGGCGAGCTCGAGCGCGTGAAGGCCCGGGGTGCGCTCCGCTGGATCGACGACGCCGACCGCACGTCGTGGTCGCTCCAGGCCCAGGAGCCCACCACGCAGATGCTCGTGAAGGGCTACGGCAACAAGTTCCGGCAGCCGCGTTTCGACCGGCCCGTGCACTACGACCAGCAACTCTACGGCGTCTACCCCGCCCCGGGAGTCGACCCAGACGCGCTCGCAGGGCTGATGCACAGCAGCTGGTTCGGTCTCACTCTCGAGCTGCTCGGCCGGGTGAACTTCGGGGATGGGGTCCTGTGGCTTGGTCTGCGGGACGCTCGCGCGTTGCCGGTTCCCGATCTGCGCCGGGCCGATCGGTCCGTGCTTCGCGAACTCGGCGCCGCCTTCCGTGCGCTCCCCGAAGGGCCAGTCCCCCCAGTGAAGGAGCTGGTGCGGGATCCGGAGTGGACGCCGGCGCTTCAGCGAATCGACGAACTCGTGGCGGACTTGATGGGCCTCGCAAACGCAGAGAGAACCCAGGTCCTGCCTGCGTTCAGTGCCCTCTGCGGTCGACGCCACCGGAAGGCAGCGAGCGTCGGACGCTAGCGGGGGTCTTGCCGGTCCACCGCTTGAAGGCGCGGGTGAACGCGCTCTGTTCGCTGAAGCCGAGCAAGAACGCCACCTCGGCGAGGGACAGCGACGTGTCCGCGAGGTGCATGCGCGCCAGACGCTCGCGAACACCATCCACCACGGTCTTGTACGTGAGGCCGCGCTCTCCCAGGCGCCGCTGCAAGGTGCGCGCGCCGAGGCCCAGCCCCCGGCCGGAGTCGGCGATGGAGGGAGAGCCATCCGGGAGCGCGAGCGCCACATTCCTCTCCAGCTCGTCCAGCCAGTCTCCCTCCACTGGGAGGCGCTCGACGAGGAGGGCGGCGTGTTCCTCGAGGATGCGTCCCAGCGCGGCGTCTGCGCCCGGAACCTCGGCTTGCCACACGCTTGGGGTGCACACGAGAGCGGCGCGGTTCGCGTCGTGACGCACGGGGCACGCGAACAGGTCTTGTGCCGCTCGATCTCCGGGGGCCGGGTAGGGCACGTCGACTCGCACGAGCCGCAACGCGCCACCGGTTGCCTCTCGCATCCGAAGGGCCGTGACCCCGAGGGTGTAGTCGACCACCGGCCGAGGCAGTGGGTCCGGGAGACTGGGCACCCGGAACACGAGGGCGGGGGTGGGTTGCCGCTCGATGGTGAAGCTCACGTCGGTGTTCACCAGGGAGAACCAGCGGGCCACCCGGCTCAGCGCCTCGCCCACGGTGGCGCTGTGTCGGCCGAGCCACATGAGCACGCGGTAGTCCTCGCCTCGCACGAGGGAAGCGGCCTGGAGAGGGAGAGTGGGGTCCCCCGTGGCCTCGAGCGCCGCGGCCCAGACCCTCTGCTCCGCATCGGCGGGAATGCGGGCTTCGGGGTCGGCGAGCACGGCGGCGTCGAGGCCAACGCGGTCACGCAGCGCGCTCGGGTCCAGTCCTCGGGCGGTGCAGGCCTCCAGCAGGACGCGGGCTGCGATCGTGGGAACCGTGGGGGGCAAGGTGGCGAGCGTACCGGGCGGAGATGCCGGTCGCGATGAGTGCGAGGAGCAGGATGAGTCCCACGCCGCGCTCGCCGAGGGTTCCGAAGAGGGTCTGCCGCCCGTGGCGGGGCAGGCGAACCAGGAGGACTCCATCCTCGGTGTCGTCGAAGGCGCTTCGCTGTCCCAGGAGCCGCCCCATCGGGTCGATTCCGGCGGAGAGACCCCAGCGGGTGGAGCGCACGACGCTGTGCCCGCCCTCGATGGCGCGGACGGCGGCCATGTGGGTGTGTACCGGGTCGATGCCGGCCCAGTCGGAGCTGGGCAGGGCCACGAGGTCGGCGCCGAGTCGGGCGTGGTTCACGGCGAGATACGGCGCGTCGTAGTCGTAGCAAATGGCTCCGCCGGCTCGGCCAAACGCGGTCTCGACGGTGGTCGGCGGCTCGGTGCCCCGGACGGCGGGCTCTCCGGGAACGGGCTCGTGCTTCAGGTAGGTGTGGTCGACCGTTCCATCAGGGCGAAGCCAGGCGTACTTGTTTTCGTAGCGAAAGCTGTCGCCCGGGAGCGGGATGACGTAGGCAACGACGAGCTCCGTGGCGGTCTCCGCTGCGAGGTCTCCGAGCCATGCCTGGAAGGCATCTTCTTCATCCTGCATCACCAAGGTGGAGGCTTCGGTCCACACGACGAGGCGGGCTCCAGCGTCGGCTGCGCGGCGCGTCCGTGCGGCGAGGGTCTCGTTCCAGTCGGCCACGAGAGCGGGCTCGGGGAGGTCGGGGCTGCCGATGGTGGATGGCGTATCGATGGTGGCGACGAGGGTCGTCTCGGCCGGGGGCGTCTGGAGTCGCAGACCGCCCCACACGTGCGCCAGGACCACGATGGCGCCAAGGGCCACGGCGGGCCTGCGGGCCCGGGACTCCCCCGCGAGCAGGGCTTCGATGGTGGCGCCCACGCCGTGGATGAGGAGCGAGATGAACGAGAGGCCGCCCAGGGATGCCAGCTGCATCAGAGGCAGGTTGCTCATCTGCGAGTAGCCCGCCGCACCCCATGAGAGGAACGGTGTGCCGTTGCGCTGGAGCCACTCGGCGGCGGTGGCCAGCAGCGCGAAGACGAGGATGCGTCGGATGGGGTCGAGGCGGAGACGGGACAGAGCGAGGTAGGGGAGGGCCGCGAAGAACGCCAAGGGGACCCCGTAGAGCAGCGACATGACGAGGGGCAGCGGGTCCGAGACGATCCGGACCGTGGCCAGGGTCCAGCCCACGAGCAGAGCGAGGACCAGGCTGACCAGCCCGCGCCACCCTGGGCGAAGGCGCTGGTAGCGCAGGAAGGGTACGGCGGCGAGCCAGGCGAGCAGCGCGATGGGGCTCTGCACGTAGGTGAGGGCGATGATCCCGACTCCGAGTAGAAGCCAGGTGATGGGGGAGCGATCGAGGGCGGAAACGAGCTTGTTCATGGGTCTCTCCTTCGCCGACTATCCTCGTCTTTCAGGCCGCCCGGTCTCTTGACCCCGCGCGCCACTCTCTGGACCGCGCGTGCCAGCGCCCGCCAGCGCGCGATGCCCCTGGCAGCGCTACATTCCCGCCGTGCTCAACAAGGTCCTCCGCAGTCGCCTCCTTGGCCTCCTCGTCTCAGTGACCGGCGCGCTCCTGCTCGCTGCGGGCGCCTTCTTGTGGGTGCGTCCGCTCGCCGGACCGCCGGATGGAGCCGCCCTCGACGACTTCGAGCCCAAGGCGACCTTGGCAGTCACGGCGGGCGACGAGGCAGTGACGTCCCCGCCCATCCCGGTGAATGCCCGGGCCCTTCATCGGGTCGTGGTGGAGGGCAGCCTCGCGTTCGACACGGCGAGAGCAACGCTCGACGGGGACATGCTCGTCACTGGCGCTGGCGAAGGCATGCCTCGCCTCGTTCTCGGCGCGGGCTCCAGCGCGTTGTTGGGTGTGGCGCAGCCCGGGCGCTGGGTCTTCGCGCTCCCCGACGGCATCAAGGACGGGGGCCATCTCGCTGTGTGGCTCGATCTGGCGCCCGCCGCTCGGCACTACTCCATGAGCCCCGAGGACGTCGAGAAGGCGCTCAGCGGCGACCTGAAGGTCGAACTCTGGACGCGCACCGCGCCGGCCCGGGGTCCCATCGCGGCGGCGCCCTTGTGGTTCCCGGGGGGCATGCTGTTGGCTCTGGGGATCGCGCTCTCGGTGGTCGCGGGCCGCATCCGCACGATGGAGCAGGAGGCCGCGTCGAGGCAGCCGCCAGTGGGGGCCGCTCCGCGGGACGTCTAGGCGAACTTTGCGGGGTCGAAGGCCTCGAGCACCTCGGGGGGCATGCGCAGCGGCCGGCCCGTGTCGATGGCGACGTACCCCCACACATTCAACCCGCGAGCGATGACCGCTCCGTCGCTCTGCCGCACCATCTCGTGGGCCCGATGGGCCGTGGCGGCGCGCATCAGCGTCGGCCAGGTCTTCAGTTCGAGCACGTCGCCGGCGAAGGCTGGGAGCCGATAGTCGATCTCGTGCCTTCGCACCACGAACATCGCTCCCAGCGCGACGAAGCGCTGGTGGTCGAACCCCAAAGCGTGGGAATGGGCGATGGCGGCGACGTTCATCCACTGGATGTAGGCGACGTTGTTCGCCCTCCCTTGGGCGTCGATGTCGTCCTCGGTCACCGTGTACGGGAGCACGAAGGGCTTGGTGGCGGAGGGGGTGGGGGTCCGGCGCATGACGGGGGTGTAGCAGGGAATAGAATCTGGATATATGTTCAGTGAGTGACAGATCCAAACCTGAGACATCGGCGTGGTCGTGGCGCGGTGAGCGCCCGGGTCGGGCGATACGAGTCCGCGGGCCGCGAGCTGTTTGATGACGGCTGGGGCTCCATCGAAGAGGTGGTCGAGGAGGGAGGGCCTCGCACGCACGTGCAGCCGGAGCACCCTCGAAAGATCATCAGCCGCAACAACTCCCCCGACATCGGCTTCGACCGTTCGCTCAATCCGTATCAAGGCTGTGAGCACGGCTGCATCTACTGCTACGCCCGTCCCAGTCACGCCTACAACGGGCTGGGGGCAGGCCTCGACTTCGAGACCCGCATCTTCAGCAAGCCGTCGGCGCCTGCTCTGCTCCGAAAGGAACTCAGCGCCAGGAACTATCGCCCGGACACCCTCGTGATCGGCGGAAACACCGACCCCTACCAACCGGTGGAGCGCATGTTGGGCATCACGCGGGGGGTGCTCGAGGTCCTCAACGAGTTTGGTCATCCCACCGGGCTCATCACCAAGGGCCGCGGCGTGCTGCGGGACATCGACCTCCTCTCCTCCATGGCCGAGCGAAACCTGGCGCGGGTGGCGGTGTCGGTGACCACGCTGGACCCCGCTCTGTCGCGGCGCCTCGAGCCCCGGGCGGCGTCGCCGGCGGCTCGGCTGAAGGTCATTGAGAAGCTGTCCGACGCCGGGGTGCCGGTCGTCGTGATGCTCGCGCCGGTGATTCCGGCGGTGAATGACGCGGAGATCGAGTCGATCCTCACCGCGGTCGCTGATGCGGGGGCGCGCTCAGCCGGCTACGTGCTCCTGAGGCTGCCCCTCGAGGTGGCCCCGCTCTTTGACGAGTGGCTGGAGGAGCACCTGCCCTTGCGACGCGAACATGTCCTGGAGCTCGTGCGCCAGTGTCGGGGCGGGGGCGTGTACCAGGCGCAGTTCGGAACCCGCATGCGGGGGACGGGTGCCTATGCCGATCTCATCGCCCAGCGCTTCGCCCTCGCCAAGCGACGCAACGGGTTTGGCCCCATCGAGAAGCTGTCGAGGGAACACTTCGCGGTTCCGCCGAAGGCGGGCGACCAGATGAATTTGTTTGGCTCTCCCTGAGGGACGACCGGCGTCGATCGCTCTGGGCGGCGATCAGGCGGCCTCGGCCAACGGGGGAGGCGCGGCGCGCACGAGCCAGCTCAGATCCGGGTTGCCTGCGCGCAGCAGCCAACCGCAGGGGTCGTCGGGCGTGTACCCGTGCGTGTCTACACGAAGGAGCCCGGGGGCGCGGCCCTGGGCGAGGGCTCCCATGGTCTCGAGACCGAGGGCATCGGCGCCGCCAGAGGTGGCCGCCGTAATCAGCACCATGGAGGGCACCTCGGGGTAGGCCGCGTGCAGCTCGGCGGCTTCGCGAAGCACCGACATGTCGGGCGACGAGGAGCTGCTGTCGGTCCCCAGGGCCACACTGCAGCCGCTCTCGAGGTACGGAATGAGCGGCGGCAGGTCCCCGCTCACGTGCAGGTCAGAGCGAGGGCAGAGCACCACGGGAGCACCCGTGGAGGCGGCCTGCTCTGCGATCATCCGCCCGCCCCCGAGGGGGTGGATCAGGAGCATGCGGTCGTGGAGGAGGTCGAGGAACTCCTTGGCGACGGCCTCGCCGGCGCGTCGCAGGTCCCAGTCATCGTCGGAGCCGACCATCTGCACGACGGTCTCGGCGCCGGCTTCGATGGCGATTCCCGCCAGCTCCTTGAGGGCGCTCTTCGCCGTCGCGCGCAGCCCGTCGGGCGCGAGTCGGTAGCGAACTCCATCGGGCCACGGGATGATCCCAGCCTTCTGGACGGCGGCGGCGGCCAGGGCCTTCGCCATGCGTCGGGCGGTGATCAGCTCGTGGAACACCACTCCGTACATGCCTTCGCGACCCATGGCGGGGACGGGGCGAAGCGAGTGGGTGATCTCTCCCACCGCGGCCGTGCCTTCGGCCAGGGATGCGCGCACTGCGGTGCGGATCTGGGACTCCCGGGAGTCCTCGTCCAGTCCGTCCGTTTCTGCCCTCAGCTCGCTGAGCTTCCGCAGCCATCGGCGCAGGCCAATGCCGCTGGGCACGTCGACCTGAGCGCGGGTGAGAGAGGTCAGCTCCAACCGCGCGTTGGCGTTCACGAGTCCTGGCATCAGCATGCCGTCGAGGTCTGCCCGGCCCACACCCGCCCACAAGCGAGCGAGCTCGGCCCGTTCACCGACTCCGAGGATGGTTCCATCCTCGATGTCCATCACCACGGCGCCATCGCGGATGGGTGCGGAGTCCCCCGGGATCACCCACGGGGCCGAGTACAGCCGCAGCCGGAACGGATCGCGGTCGGGGGATGGAAGCCCCGGGGCGCCTCTCCAGCGCCGCAAGCGGTCACGAATCATCTGTCTGTTCCTCTCGTGGGGTCAGTGCTCGAACCCCAACGTTGCCTCGAATCGTCCAAACCGCCACCGAATATCTCGGCCAGCGGTCCAATATCGTCCAAACGCCGTCATGTGACGGGGCGCGCTATACCTATGGCCCATGGAACTCGTCGATGAACTCCGAGCACACTACCCGGATCCGGGAAGTGACCCCTTCTTCCTCCTCGTGGCCCGACTCGAGCGGGCCCAGGCCGCGCTGCTCACCCATCCCCTCTACCAGCGTGTGAACAATCTCCCCGCGCTCCGCGTGTTCATGCGCAGCCACATCTTCGCAGTCTGGGACTTCATGACCCTGGCGAAGTCGCTGCAGGCCCACCTCACCTGCCTCGACCGCCCTTGGCTGCCGCCACGCGACATCGTCTCTGCGCGACTCATCAACGATATCGTGCTTGGCGAGGAGACGGACGAGGTCCGCCCCGGAGTCTTCACCAGCCACTACGACCTCTACCTGCAGTCGATGATGGACATCGGTGCGGATGTCGCTCCCATGAAGGCGTTCGAGGCCTCGCTCCGGGCAGGAATCGCGCCGGTCCAGGGGTTGGCTTCCATCGACGTGCCGGAGCCCACCAAGGACTTCGTCGTCCACACGCTGCGGACTGCGGAGCAGGAGGTGCATGAGGTGGCGGCGGCGTTCTTGATGGGCCGTGAGGACATCATCCCCCGCATGTTCCAGTCGATCCTCGACAGTCTCGACCGCAGCGAGGACTTCGGCGTGCGCTTCGTCACGGGAATCGAGCGGGCCGAACGGCGGCTCCCTGAAGCCCTGCGCGGCCGAGTCCACGGGCGCTTCCGTGAGGCGATGCGGCGGGTTCAGAACACCACGGGGATCAAAGACCCGCGCGGCAACCTTCGGCTCTATCTGGAGCGCCACATCGAGCTGGACGGCGAGCACCACGGACCCATGGGTGAGAGGCTGCTTCGCGTGTTGTGCGGCAACGACGACGAGAAGTGGGAGGAGGCCTTCGTGGCGGCGCAGAGCGCCCTGGAGGTGCGGGTGGCCCTGTGGGACGGCGTCCTGCTCGAGATCTCGGGCGAGGGCCCTGGCAAAGGCCGCAACTTGCGTCCCGGGAAGGGGCGCCTCCGGTCGCGGCTCGGTTCAGCGCGGCCGAATTCCGAAGCCGACGGTCGCGGTCACTGACGCCTGGATTCCGTCGATCCAGCCAAAGGACGCTCCCACTCCGATGCGCAGCGGGGCCCGCGGAATCGGCGAGATGATGGCCCCAAACCGGGCGAGCCCACCGACGGCCACGGCGGTTGAGGTGACTCCAGCCGTGGAGGTCGCCTGCTTCGCGACGAAGCCTACCTGCGCACCCGCGTACGGCTTCAGCGTGACGCCGGCGAAGGCCCACTGCAGACCCGCGCCCCAGGTGGGGACGATGCTGAGCGTGTCTGGGGCGAAGCTGCCCAGTCCGACGCGGGCGAAGACGGTGGCCTCGAGCACGCGCACGATGCCGACGTCCACCTCCAGGGTGGGGGCGGCGTAGGTGAACGGCTTGCGGAAGGGAGCCTCGCGTACGAGCACCCCCGCGCCGAGGCGAATTCCCAGGCGGTCACCGACCGGGATGAGGGGCCGCGTCGGCTTCTCGATTCCCAGCTCGGGCGTCCAACGCAGTACCCCGCGTCGACTGGCGATGTAGAGAGTGGGCACGCTCCAGGCGCCGGCACCGAGGGCGAGTAGCGAGGAGGCGGCTTCGCTGGCGGGCCCTTCGAGGGCGCCGTCCCGCACCGCCTCGGCGGCGGCCCTCGGATCGGCCCAGAGTGAGGGACCCGGCGGGAGATCGAGGCCCACGGCGCGAATGGCCCCCGAGGCAGTCTCGACGTGGATGACGTGGGTTCCTGCCTTGAGCTCGACCACCATGGCTCCGGGCTCGGCCGCCTCGGAACCGTCGAGCCAGACCCGCCGTGAGTCGGTGGGCGGCACGACCGAGAGCACCACGGGCTCCGCAGTCAGGGCCTGCTCCTTGCCGAGCAAGAAGAGCTGTTGGGCAGTGGGATCGTAGCTCTCGTTCCACCGGACGTCGGGCTTCAGGGCGGCGGCGCGAGCGAACTGGTCGATCGCATCCTCCCGCTCCTGGTCGTATGCGGCCATCAGCCCCGAGAAGAAGAAGAGGTCATGCAGCTGCCTGGCGGGGATCGCCGCGACGGAGCAGGGGAGGTCGGCGCGCAGTGCATTGAAGGCCTCGCTGGCCGCTCCGAGGTCCAGCTCATCGACCAGGCGGACCGCATCCCCGAGACGAGCCTGGAAGCCCGTCGCATCGAGCGCGGGTCCCTTGCAGGTGAACAGCTCGACACCCAGGGAGGTGAGGGCGCTGTATCCGGTCTCGGCCACGAGGTCGTCGAGGCCTCGGGTCATCTCCGGCCCGATCTCGACGCCCGTGAGAAGCTGAACCTTGCCTCGTGCGGATTCCGCCGCGCTTTCGTCCGTCGCGTCGGAGACGATCAGGACTGCGTCGTCGGCGGAGGCAGCGCCGGAGTGAGCAATGCTGAGCACCAGCGTGGCTAGAATGGGCACATGCCTGATCAGGGATCGACTCAACGTCTGCTGCTCCTGTTGGCCACCACTGCTCTCCCCCTCCTGGTGTCCTTACCGCAACCCGTCCATGCCCTGACCCCCGGTGAGAGGTCGCTCGCGTCCGCGCCGCGTCTCATCCTCGGGGGAGAGCCCGAGGAGGGGTTTGGCAAGGTGCTCGCGAGTCCCGGGGACATCACTGGGGATGGCCTCGGAGACCTGCTCGTAGGGGCGCCCTCCGCGAGGGAGGGCGCGGGACGAGTCTACCTCTTCTCGGGGGCCGACATTCTCAGTGGCGCAGCGCTCCGGGCGGAGGACGCCTGGGCGACGGTCGAAGGAGGCGTGGGCTGGGGTTACGGGTCTGAAGTCGAAGTCCTGGGGGACGTGGACGGCGACGGCTGGCCCGATTGGGGAGTCGGAGCTCCCGGGTTCCCCGGAGGAGACGCGCCCACTGGACGCTTGTGGGTGATCTCGGGGCGTCGGACCGTCGCGGACGTGCCCGTGGGCGAGTTGCTGTCCAGTGATGCCCTGGTTGCGTTCGACGGCCCGACCGAGAGCGCGCTTCTGGGAGAGGGGTTCGCCGCGGCCGGGGACGTCAACAACGACGGGCTCGGCGACTTCGCGCTCGTGCATCGAGACCCCGACACCAGCGCAGACTCTGGCTTGCTGCACGTGGTCCTGGGCCGAGCGCGCGGAAACTGGCCGCCGGCGCCGTCGCTCGCCGACGTCAGTGGCTGGAGCTATCTCGTCGACGGTCTGGGCGACCCGGGGCTGGGCTTCACCTTGCAGGACACCATCGTGGCGGCGGGCGACCGGGACAATGACGGGGTCGGCGACCTCTTCTTCGGCATGCCCGGCTACACGTCGGCGGCGGCGGGATCGAGCGCGCGGACTGGTGCCTTGGCGCTGTTGCTCGGCCTCGCACCGGGCGAGCAAGGCGCGGCGGAAGCGGAGGCGGCGTTGTTCCTCGTGGCCGACACCACCCTTCTTGGCACCAACAGCGTCATCGACGCCCACTTCGGGCAGCCCCTCGCGGTGGCGGACACCGTGGGTGGTCAGGTCCTGTGGGTGGGCGCCGAGGGGCCGGATCGTGGGCGCTCCTTGGGGCTCGCCATCAGTGGAATCCAGCTCGGCACGGACGACCCCACCGTGCTCGTCGCGGGGACTGGCGTGCTCGGCGGCCTGGCTGTCTCTCGGGCGGATCTGGACGGGGACGGAACCCCGTCCCTGGTGGCGGCGTCACCACGTCTCGGTGAGGCGCCGGGAACTCCTGGTTCGGGCCGGGTGGCCGTGCTCCGCGCAGACGTCTCGGGCGTCGTCGAGATCTCCGACAGCTTCGCGGGCTTTGCCGGTGGGGACGAGTTCGCGGCCGGGAGCGCTCTCGCCGCGGCAAATGTGGACGCCGACGACTACGACGATGTCTTCGTGGGCGCGCCCGGGGCCTTCGGCGTGGGGGCGGTCTTCGTCTTGGTGGGGGCGGAGATGGCCGACGGCGATGGGGTCTCACCGGCGGGGGGCGACTGCGACGACGCGGTGGCGACCGTCTTCCCCGGAGCGCTCGAGATCGGGGACTGCGCTGACAACCTCGACAACGACTGCAATGGCCTCATTGACGAGGCGGATGAGCCTTGTGGGCTCGAGGGGTCGGGGATCGTGGTGGGGTGCTCGGCGGCTGGAGGCTCCGGTGGGAGCTGGCTCCTCGCCCTGCTCGTCTTCGGCCTGCGCCCCCGGGCTCGCAGGAAGGCGAGCGCGCCGCGGGCCGCGCGGGTCGGGGTGTTGCTCGTTGCCGGGCTCGGCTTGCTCGCAGGTTGCGTGGCGGGGCCGCTTCCCGAGGGAGTTGCGCCCGCGATTCGGATCGTGAGCCCCATCGATGAGGACCGCCTCCCAGAGACGTCGATTCTTCCGGTCGTGGTCGAGGTGGATGGAGTGCGACTCGCGGCGGAGTCAGCGGGGGAAGAGCCCGTTGAGCCGGGGGCCGAGGACCCACAGCTGTTGCCGAAGGCGCTGTGGGCCTTGTCGGTCGACGGGCTGTACCGGTCGACAGATGGGGGAGTGGTTCAGGTGGCTGAGGGCCTGGTGCCTGGGATTCACATCGTGAAGGCCGAGCTTCGGGACACGGCGGATCAGCCCTTCGTCCCCGAGGTCTCGGCGGAGATCTCGGTAGAGATCATCGCTGGCCAGCCCCTTCTCGCTCTCACCAACCCCATCGCTGACGCGGTGCTGCCTCCCGCGGGCTTCGAGGTGCGCTACGAGGTCGGGGGATTTCTGCTCAATACCGCGTCCATCGGTTCGCCCAACCAGCTCGGAGTGGGTCACGCCGTGGTGCGCGTCGACGATGTCACCGTCGCCACAGATGGTGATGGGCGGGCGTTCCTCACTGGTGTCGCGGCTGGTGAGCACACGCTGATGGTGGAGCTGGTGAACAACGACGGCTCGTCGCTCTCCCCGGAGGTCTCCGAGTCCGTCGAGGTGACCGTGGCGGAGCCGGTGCTCACCGTGACCCAGCCGCTGCCGGACGAGGTGCTCGAGGGGCCGGACATCGTCATCGAGTACGAAGTGAGCAACTTCACCCTCGACCCCATCAACGTGAACGGGACTCCTGAGGCGGGACGCGGGCACACCCACGTGTATCTGGATGGGCTCTACCAGGGGCTGAATGCGACCGGCACGTTCCCGGTTCCCGCGGTGACCGGCTGCGATCACACCCTGCGCCTCGAGCTGGCAGAGGCGGGCCACGCCGAGCTGGGAATCGGGGTCGAGGTCGGCTTCGAGGTGCATCCGTGTGTGAGCGTGGAGGGCCTCACCGGCGGGGATACGGTCGTGGGGCCACAGGTCACGATTCCCTTCGTGACGCCCGGCTTCGCGCTGGATGGGACGACCCCCGAGAACGGTGGTCTGTACGTGACGCAGTACCTCGACGGCGTCTACGTCGGCTTCACGACGCAGCCCGGAAACGCGACGTACACCGGGGTCGCCGCCGGAGCGCACGTCTTCGAGCTGCGCCTCGCCGAGGGCCCCGTGGCGCCTGGCAGCGAGCAGGATGGCGAGCGGTCACCGGCGGTGGTGAGCATGATCTCGCTGACGGTGCAGTAGCCACACGAGGGCTCGGTGCGCCAGTCGAGTCCCACGTCAGTGGGGCTGACCAGGGTCGAGGCGTGTCGTGTTCACATGAGCCCTTGGGGCGAAATGGTGGGCGGGACAGGGCTCGAACCTGCGACCCGCAGCTTGTAAGGCTGCTGCTCTACCAACTGAGCTACCCGCCCACGGGTGCCGTCCGCGCGGGATGGTACTCCCCCACATCAGTGCTCGCAGAGTGAGACCTCGCGCACATTGTGACTCTGCTTGTGTCGGCGCCGCTCCTCCATGAACTCCAGCCGTGCTGCGAGGGCCGCTTCCCGAGGAATCACCCTCTGTTGCCGAGGCACCTCTGTCGTCGAGAGAATCCTGACCTCCGGGTCGACCAACCAGAACACCACGATGCGCCGCCTCGCCCGGTCGCCGGACGCGCTGGTCATGGGGGTCAGCTTGTGGATTGGAACCAGGTACGGACTGGTTGATCCACGGATTCTCCACGGTGGGGGTCGGCGGGATCGGTCAACTTGTCGTCAGGCAACTTGGCTCTTCACCGCGTTGTTGATGCTCATTTTCTCTGCCCCCTTGTTGACACCGTCTCGCACCGCGCGTAATTGTTCCGGCCCACGCGGAAGCGTGTCACCACATCGGGGTGGTAGTTCAGTTGGTTAGAATGCCGGCCTGTCACGCCGGAGGTCGCGGGTTCGAGTCCCGTCCATCCCGCCATAAACAAGCAAAGCCGAGGTTTCGACCTCGGCTTTCTTGCTTGGTCCGCTGGGCTCGCTGGTACGGCGTACGGGAGTGCGTCGCCGGCTCGCTGGTACGGCGTACGGGAGTGCGTCGCCGGCTCGCTGGTACGGCGTACGGGAGTACGCCTCCGCGCTCGTCTGCTGCGGAGGCCGACGCCGAGCCCGAGAGAGGCTCCTGGAGGGCCTGAGGCGGCTTCTACTGCCGGGTGGGCGTCTTGACGCCCGGGAGCCCCGGAGCGGCCAGCTGGCGGCCTGCGTGGAGGGGCTCAGCGAAGAGGCCCTCCGGGTCGTCGAGCACGAGGGCTGCCTGGAGCACCTGATCCATGTGCTCGACCGGCACGATCTCGAGGTCGTTGCGGATCATCTTGGGGATCTCGGGCACGTCCTTGGCGTTCTCCGCGGGGATCAGGATCGTCCTGATGCCTGCGCGATGCGCCGCCAGGGCCTTCTCCTTGAGCCCGCCGATGGGCTTCACCTTGCCGCGAAGGGTGATCTCGCCGGTCATGGCGACGTCGCGTCGCACCGGGATCCGCAAGAGCGCCGAGGTCACCGCCGTGCACATGGTCACACCAGCCGACGGACCATCCACCGCACCGATCTCCGGGATGTGGACGTGGATGTCGACCTCTTCGTAGAAGTTCTTCGCCAGACCGAAGATCGTGCTTCGCGATCGGACGTAGCTCATGGCGGCGCGCCCGCTGTCCTGCATCACGTCGCCGAGCTTGCCGGCGCCCGTGAGAGCCAGCTTGCCCTTGCCGTGAAGGACCACCGCCTCGACAGGCACCATGGCGCCGCCGACCTGCGTCCAGGCGAGGCCGTTGACGAAGCCGATCTCGTCCTCCTCGGCGATCTCGCCAAAGCGGAACTTGGGAACGCCGAGCAGCTTGTGCACGCGCTGCGGTGTGATGACCTCGTGGGTCTCCTCCCCGGCCTCGCGGTCCGTCAGTACCTTCTTCGCCACCTTCCGGCACACGCTGGCGAGCTCGCGCTCGAGGTTGCGCACGCCGGCCTCTCGCGTGTAGCGCCGGATGACCTCCTGCACTGCCGTGTTGCGGATCTCGGCGTTCTCCTCGGTGATCCCGTGTGCCTCGAGCTGCCGGGGGATGAGGTACTTCCGGGCGATCGCGAGCTTCTCGAGCTCGGTGTAGCCCGAGAGTCGGATGATCTCGAGACGATCCTGCAGCGGGATCGGAATGCCCTGCAGCGTGTTTGCCGTCGTGATGAAGAACACACGGGACAAGTCGTAGTCGAGGTCGAGGTAGTGGTCGCTGAACGTCGTGTTCTGCTCGGGATCCAGCACCTCGAGCAGCGCCGACGCCGGATCACCCCGGAAGTCGCTGCTCATCTTGTCGATCTCGTCGAGGAGGAAGACGGGGTTGCTGCTCTCGCACTTCTTCAGGCGCTGGATCAGCTTGCCCGGCAGCGCGCCGATGTAGGTGCGCCGGTGACCTCGAATCTCAGCCTCGTCTCGGACACCACCCAGGGACAGCCGCACGAACCCTCTGCCCGTCGCCTTCGCGATGGAGCGGGCGAGAGAGGTCTTGCCGACGCCAGGGGGCCCCACCAAGCACAGGATTGGCCCGCGCATGCGGTCCACCATGCTCTGCACCGCGAGGTACTCGAGGATCCGCTCCTTCACGCGCCGCAGACCGAAGTGGTCGTCGTCGAGGATGGACGCAGCTTCCTCCAGGGACAGCTCCTGGTCGGTGTAGCTGTTCCAGGGGAGCTGGAGGATCCAATCGATGTAGGTGCGGACGACGGTCGCCTCGGCGCTCATGGGAGACATGAGCTTGAGCTTGCGCAGCTCCTTGAGGGCCTTCTCCTCAGCGTGCTCGGGGAGGTTCTTCTCCTTGATGCGCGCTTCCATCTCAGTGAGCTCGTTCTTGAACTCGTCCTTCTCGCCGAGCTCGCGCTGGATCGCCTGCATCTGCTCGTTGAGGTAGTACTCCCGCTGCGTCTTCTCCATCTGCTTCTTGACGCGCGAACGAATGCGCTTCTGCACCTGGAGAATCTCGATCTCGCTCTGCACGTGCTTGAGCAGATCGTCGAGGCGCTGCTGGGGCTCCCACGTCTCCAACAGCTTCTGCTTGTCGGCCAGCTTCAGGTTCAGCTGCGCGGCGAGAATGTCGGCCAGCTTCGCTGCGCTGTCGATGTTGCTGATGGTCAGCAGCATCTCCGGCGGGATGCGCTTCTCGAGCTTGACGTAGTTCTCGAACGCCGACTTCACCGAGCGCATCAGCGCCTCGAGTCCCACCGTGGACGGTGCGGGATCTTCGAGTTCGCCGAGCTCCACCCGGAGATGATCCTCGCCGTCGATGTACCGGGCGACCTTGCCCCGACGCTTGCCCTCGACGAGCACCTTCACGGTGCCATCGGGCAACCGGAGCATCTGCATGATGGTGCTGAGCGTGCCCACCTCGAAGATGTCGTCGGCGCCGGGCTCGTTGGTCTTCGCCGACTTCTGCGCGACGAGGAAGACCTCCTTGTCGGCCGCCATGGCTGCCTGCAACGCAGCGATGGACTTCTCCCGCCCCACGAAGAGCGGAATCACCATGTAGGGGAAGACGACGATGTCGCGGAGAGGCAGCAGGGGAACGACGCGGCCGCCTTCAGCGGCGCGTCCGTCGGACTTCTTCCAGATCACGCGAGTTCGGCTTCGTTCTCGTAGACGAGAATGGGCTGCTTGGCCTGGGTCACCACCTCTTCAGAGACGATGCACTCCTTGACGCCACTCATGGACGGGATCTCGTACATCACGTCGAGCATGAGCTTCTCGAGGATCGCGCGGAGCCCGCGGGCCCCTGACTTGCGCTCCATCGCCTCGCGGGAGACGGCCTTGAGGGCGCCATCCGTGAACTTGAGCTTCACGCTCTCGAACTCGAAGAGCTTCTGGTACTGCTTCACCAGCGCGTTCTTCGGCTTCTGGAGGATCTCCACCAGGGCGGCCTCGTCGAGCTCCTCGAGTGTGGCGACCACGGGGACACGACCGACGAACTCGGGGATCAGCCCGAAGCGAAGCAGGTCCTCGGCGCGCGCGTGGCTCAGGATCGACTTGCGCTCGATGGCCGTCGTCTTGGCCTTGGCGGCCTTCACCTTGGAGCCGAAGCCCATGGACTTCTTGCCCACCCGACGCTCGATGATCTTGTCCAGGCCTACGAAAGCGCCACCACAGATGAACAGGATGTTCGTCGTGTCAATCTGCAGGAAGTCCTGCTGGGGGTGCTTTCGTCCGCCCTTGGGCGGCACGTTCGCCACCGTGCCCTCGATGAGCTTGAGCAGCGCCTGCTGCACACCCTCGCCGCTGACATCACGCGTGATGGACGGGTTCTCCGACTTGCGGGAGATCTTGTCGATCTCGTCGATGTAGATGATGCCCTTCTGGCACCGCTCCACGTTGTAGTCCGCCGCCTGGAAGAGGCTGAGCACGATGTTCTCGACGTCCTCACCGACGTAGCCGGCCTCCGTCAGGGAGGTGGCGTCCGCGATGGTGAACGGCACGTTGAGGAACTTCGCGAGGGTCTGAGCGAGCAGCGTCTTTCCCGTGCCCGTGGGCCCCAGGAGCAGGATGTTGCTCTTCTGCAAGTCGACGTCGTCGTGGCCCTGGCGAGCCTCGATCCGCTTGTAGTGGTTGTAGACCGCCACGGAGAGCACGCGCTTCGCGCCTTCCTGGCCGATCACGTACTCATCGAGGTGCTTCTTGATCTCCTTGGGCTTCGGGATGGAGCCCTTGGAGGAGTAGTAGTCCTCGCGGTCGTACTCTTCAGCGATGATGTCGTTGCAGAGCTCGATGCACTCGTCGCAGATGTAGACCGTCGGCCCGGCAATGAGCTTCCGGACTTCCTTCTGCGACTTGCCGCAAAAGGAGCAGCACAGGTTGCTGCTGTTTTCGGAACCTCGCCTTGGCACGATCAGTCCTCCTGCTTCTTCGTGACGATCTGATCAATCAGACCGTACTCCAACGCCTCTTTGGGCGTCATGAAGAAGTCACGCTCGCAGTCCGACGAGACACGCTCGAAGGGCTGCCCTGAGTGTTCCACGAGAATGCTGGTGAGCAGCTTGCGCAGCCTCAGGATCTCGCGGGCATGGATCTCGATATCGGACGCCTGGCCGCGAACTCCACCCAGAGGCTGATGAATCAGGATGCTGGAGTGGGGAAGCGCAGAGCGCATGCCCTTTTCACCGCCTGCCAGAAGTACCGCGCCCATGCTCATCGCACGACCAGAGCACAAAGTGGCTACCGGCGCGTTGATGTAGTTCATGGTGTCGTAGATCGCGAGGCCCGCGGTGACGTCGCCGCCAGGGCTGTTCACGTACAGGTGGATGGGCTTCTCTGGGTCCTCGGACTCGAGGAAGAGGAGCTGCGCGATGATGGCGTTGGCGACCTCGGCGGTGACCTCGGTCCCGAGGAAGACGATCCGGTCGAGCAGCAAGCGCGACCAGACATCCATGCTTCGAGCGCCGCGATGGGTCTCCTCATAGATACCTGGGAGCGGGAAGAGAGCCCGGAAATCGCTGGACGGCATTCGGTGATTCCTGTTCGGTTTTGACTACTTAGGTCGATGACCCGGCCCGGGTCGGTCACCTATTCTAGACCGACGCTCAGGACCTGCCAGACCAGGGGCGGTGGATCGCCCGAACCTATTCGGCTGGAGCGGACTCTGCGGCGTCGCCACCCTCATCTTGGACAGGCTCTTCGGCGGCCTCTTCCTCGGCCACGTCGAAGTGTCCCCACTCCACATCCACGATGTTCCCGCGCTCGAGGAGCAGGTCCATGGCCTTGTCCTCACGGAGACGCGAGCGAAGCTCGTCCATTCCGTGGTTCTTGTTGAGGAGGCCCTTCACCGCGGCGGGCTGCTGGCCCAGCTCTTCGGCGATCTCGGAGATCTTGTCGTCGACGTCGGAGTCCGTGACCTCGATCTCCGCCTGCGTGGCGATGGCCTCGAGAAGCAACGAACGACGCACCGAGAAGCGCGCCTGCTCCAACACCTGCTCCTGGGTCTCCTCGGGGAGCTGCTCCAGGCGCATGCGGGGCATCTGCAGACCCTGGGCCCGCATCTGCTGGAAGTTCTGGTCGAGGATGGCCTGACCCTCGGCGCGGACGAGACCCTCGGGGAGGTCGAAGTCGTTCGACTCCGTCAGCACCTTGACCGCGTTGCCAGCCGCGCGGGCACGAGCCTCGTCGCCGCGACTCTGGCTCAGCCGGAACTGCGCATCGACACGCAGGGCGTCGAGGCTGTCGAAGCCAACGTCCTGAGCGAAGTCGTCATCGAGCTCGGGGAGCTTGGTGAACTTGATCTCGCTGACGACGACCTTGAGCTTGGCCTTCTTGCCAGTCCACTCGTCGTCCAGAGCGCCCTCGGGAATCTCGAACTTCTTGCGGAAGGTCTTCTTCTGGGTGGGCTTGAGGCCAACGACGTCGTCGGCGAGCAGGTCCGCGACGGGCACGCCCATGGGGCTCCCGGCCATGACCATCAGGCTCTCGAAGGTCTTGTCCTCGAGATCGTCGTGCGTGAAGGTCGCGTCCACCAGGACGTAGTCGCCGGCCTTCGCCTTGTAGTCCTCGGGCGCGGCCTCGACCGTGCCGTGACGAGCGCGCTGGCCCTCGAGCTCGGCCTCGATCATCTCGTCGGGCACATCGGCGGCTTCCCACTCGATGTCCATGCCTTCCCAGCCCTCGATGGTCAGCTCGGGGCGGACCTCGATGGTGACGGAGAAGCTGTATTCGGTGCCCTTCTTCAGGGTGCCCTGCTCGACGATGGGCTGGCTCACTGGCGTGATCTCATGCTCCTTGATGGCCTCGTCGAAGGCCTCGGAGATGAGCTGACCGCCAACCTCTCCCTCGATGTGGCGGCCGAACCGCTGCTCGAGGATCCGGCGCGGCACCTTGCCCTTGCGGAAGCCGCGCATGTTCACGTCCTTGCCGAGGTTCCGGTACGCCTGGTCGAGCGCGGCGTCGATGCGCGCGGGCTCCAAGGTGAACTGGATCTTCTTCTGGACGCTGGAGAGCTCGTCGATCTGAACCTGCATGAACACTGCCTCGATGTGATGTGCGCGGGGCCTCGAAGGAGAACTGGTGCGAGAAGAGGGACTCGAACCCTCACGGGCAATGCCCACTGGAACCTAAATCCAGCGCGTCTACCAGTTCCGCCATCCTCGCTAGCACGACGTCAAATACACGAAACGCCGACAAAACGAGGTCTTGCCGGCGTGTCGAGTGAAGGAATGGTGAGCCCACCAGGAATCGAACCTGGAACCGACGGATTAAGAGTCCGTTGCTCTGCCAGTTGAGCTATGGGCCCATGCCTAATTTCAAAAAGATCAGTCGCCGTTGGTACACCCGGCAGGATTCGAACCTGCGACCCACGGGTTCGAAGCCCGGTACTCTATCCAGCTGAGCTACGGGTGCGCGGCGGTCGCGGAAGCTACCAGACCGTCTTGGACTGTCAAGACGCTGATTGCGACCGCTTTTTACGGTGAAAATGGGGTGGATGATGGGGATTGAACCCACGACAACCGGGATCACAACCCGGTGCTCTGCCGACTGAGCTACACCCACCGCAAACTTTTAAAAGATCCTGTCGCCTCGAGCTCCCTGGTACGCCAGGCAGGGCTCGAACCTGCGACCTGCGGTTTAGAAGACCGCTGCTCTATCCAGCTGAGCTACTGGCGCTTCCAGAGCTCCCGTTCTGAGGACACAACCGCGATGGTCGGGGCGAGAGGATTCGAACCTCCGACACCCGGTTCCCAAAACCGGTGCGCTACCAGACTGCGCTACGCCCCGCGAGCCATCGCGTTGTTGGCTGGTTCGGCCCTCAACAACCCGCGAGCGGCGCAAACGTATACAGACCGTCCGCGCGGCGCGCAAGACCTGGGTTGCGGATCAACCGCCCGTGAGGTCGTCGAGAAGTGGCAGGAGACCCGCCGTGGCTGCGCCTCGATGGGAGATGGCATGCTTTTCGTCCGAGCTGAGCTCCGCCATCGTCCGACCGCTCCCGTCGCCCACGAGGAACCACGGGTCGTACCCGAACCCCCCCTCACCGCGAGCTTCGTGACCGATGCCGCCCTCGCAGGTGCCGTCGGCGTATCGCGCCTCCCCGTCGGGGCGAACCACGGCGAGGGAGCAGCGGTAGCGCGCCGTACGCTGGGCGTCGGGCACCCCCGTCAACTCCTCGATCATCTTGGCGTTGTTGGCTGCGTCCGCGCCGGGACCTTCGACGCCGGCGTATCGCGCCGAGTACACGCCAGGGCGGCGGTCGAGCGCGTCGATCTCGATTCCCGAGTCGTCGGCGATCGTGATGTGCCCGCTGAACAGGGCGAGGGTGCGCGCCTTCTTGTCGGCGTTCGCCCGAAACGTGTCGCCGTCCTCCTCGACCTCGGGAGCCCCGGGGACTTCGTCGATGCTCACGAGGCGGTACTTCGTCCCCTCGAACATCTCCCGAAACTCCCGCAGCTTGTGCGGATTGCGGGTCGAGACGAGGATCGCGATGTCGCTCATCTCAGTATCCGGGGAACTGGGCGAAGTCGATGTCGGAGAGCGCAGCTTGCTGGGCGTCGCGGAGCTGGCCGCATCCGTGCACAGCGAGGTCGGTCAAGCTGTCCATCATCGCGCGGGAGAAGGGCGCCTGCTCCCCGGTGCCTTGGATCTCGATGAGGCCTCCAGACCCCGTCAGCACGAAGTTCATGTCCACGTCGGCGTTGCTGTCTTCGACGTAGGGGAGGTCGAGGACGGCCGTGCCGTCGACCACCCCGCAGGACACCGCAGCCACGGAGTCACGAAGCGGGACCTTGCTGAGGGTCCCTTCCTTCACGAGCTTCTGCATGGCGAGGGCGAGGGCCACGAAGCCCCCAGTGATGGACGCGGTCCGGGTCCCGCCGTCTGCCTGGAGTACGTCGCAGTCGACCCACACGGCGCGCTGCCCAAGGGCCGTCATGTCCGTGGCCATCCGCAGGGAGCGTCCGATCAGTCGCTGGATCTCCATCGTGCGCCCACCGGGGCGGCCGCGAGACACCTCGCGGGAGTTCCGCGTGTTGGTGGAGCCGGGGAGCATCGAGTACTCCGCGGTGACCCAGCCCTTGCCGGAGCTCATGCGCCAGCGAGGCACCTTCTCTTCGACCATCGCGGTGCAGAGCACGCGCGTCTTGCCGAACTCCACGAGCGCGGAACCCGTGGCGAAGTCGAGGTAATTGGGGGTGATCCGCACGGGGCGGAGCTCGTCGTTCTGTCGTCCGTCGTGGCGCATGCGCGGCGCTTTAGCAGCCAGCGCTGCCCGGGGTCTACCGGGCCGAGTCGTCGTCGTCGCCGGCCGAGTCGTCGTCGTCGCCGCTGTCCGATGCGAGCTCGCAGTTCAGCCACTCGTTCAGCGTGGCCATCTCCTCGAGGTTCGGCACCCGGCCCATGGGCGGCATGTCGTAGGTCTTGACGCGGAACCAGGTCGCGGCGATTCGAGTGGTGGCCGCGTCTCGAGTGTCGTAGTCCACCCCCTCGGGGGCCCCGTGGCGATCGTCGCCCGCGGTGCTGTAGTGGCAGCGGCTGCAGTAGGGCTCGAAGATCGTCGGCTTGATCACGGAGTCGAAGTACTCGTCCGTGGCGATCTCGGCCTGCCGGGTGGCATCGCACGTGCCGGTCACCTCTCCAGGGACCTCGGGCTCACAGGCCGTCAGTCCAAGGGCTCCGACGGAGAGCAGTCCAGCGGCAAGCAGCATCACGCATCCAGGAAACGTACGCATCTCAGTCTCCTACAGGGTGTTGATGACGATGCCGGCGCCGATGACCATGGCGGCGGTGGCGTAGCCGACGGCGAGGTGGGTGACCATCAGGGGCTCCCATGCCTTGTTGTCCGCTGCGTTGGCGAGCAGGGCGCCGGTGATCATCATCGTGCCCATGCCGATGCCGTGGGCGACGGAGAGGGCGACGTGAGCGTCCCCGGAGTCCGCCTTCTTCTTCTTGCCGGGCGCCGAGGCCACGTTGGCCTTGTAGGCCGGGGGCATCGCCCAGGAGATGGCGCCCGTCGTCCAGTACGTGCCGATGGCTGCTCCGGCGAGGACCCGGTGCAGTGCCAGCGAAGGCTTCAGGTCGCGGTAGGGCGGGTCGCCCTCCTCGAGGGCGGCGAAGTTGATGGTGCCGATCACCTCGGCCGCGATGATGAGACCGGCCGACGTGAACGCCATCACTTGATGCACGTCCGCCATCGTCCGCCGCACCTTCAGGCGCTTCTGGATCGCACGCCGCTCCTCGACGCTCAGGTCGGCTTGGGAGCTGCGCGGCGCCTCGAGCTCCATCGCCACCGTGACGTCCGCGCCGGTCGGCGCGTGGACGGGCGGGGGGAGGTGGAACTTGGCGGGGTCCGGGCCTGGGAGGTTCATGCCCGTGGCGAATGCCGCCGACGGACCGAGGAGGACTGCGAGCAGCAGCGGGAGGAGCAGACGGTGGTGCATGCGGAGAGGATTACTCGTTCTTGGCGGGCTCATCAACCGGCTCGGCCGGGGCGTCGGTCTCGCTCGCCGCCGCGTCGGGCGCTGCCTCTTCACTGCCTTCGGGAGTGGAAGCGGGAGGCTCGGGCTTCGCGGCCGCGGCCGCGACGAGGTCCGGGTTCGGCTTGGTGTCGACCTTCACGATGATTGGAACCTCGTTCTCGATCGGCACGAAGACGAGGGTCGGCCGCTCGATGCCGTAGTCCTCGAGCCCGACGGTGAAGTTCGCGCCGAAGGTGATCTCACCCTGGCCCCCGATCGTGAACTCCACCGGAACCTCGATTGCCTTTGTCACGCCGTGCACCGTGATCGGGCCCTTCGCCTTGAAGCTGTGCACGCCGGGCGTCCACGGCCCCGTCGCCCCGCTCACGGACTGGACGTCCCAGTCGATGGTGGGGAACACCAGTCCCTCCATCACTTCGATCATGTGGCTGTCGCGGCGGGTGTTGTCCGAGTTGAAGTGATCGACCTTCAAGGAGAACGCGGCCTTCGTCGCCTCCATCGCCTGGGGGTCGATCGTGATCGTCCCCAGGCCTCCGTCGGGGAGAAGAAACGAGTCGAACTCCTTTGCGGGGTGGGAGATGTGGAAGGTCACGTCGAGCTTCCGCGTCTCGATCGTCATCGGCTCGGCCGAGGCGGTCGACGGCAGCGTGAGCAGCGAGGCGAGGGCAAGAAACAACATCGACTTCATCTTCTTCTCCTGGTCCCGGACGCGCTGCGAACCCCTGGCCCGCGCTCTCCCAAGGTGCAGCCGGTTCTCAGCTACGTCAAACGTCGGTCGATCCTGTGACGATCGTGTGGCTCCCTTTGTTCGACGGATTCCCTGCGGAGAGGGGGTCGGGCCGCTGGACGACGCCACCTCCTCCCTGTTATGACGGGCCTTCCGCGCGGACCAAGGTCCGCCCTCCCTGAACCAGGAAACAGGAGCCTCTTCGATGGTTCGGACGACCCTGCTCGCGCTGTTTGTAGCGCTCCCTCTCGTACTCGTCGGCTGCGGCGAGCCCACCTCCCGCCCTATCGACTGTGACCTCGATTCCAGCGACCTCAGCGGTCAGTGGGTTTCCCTCAAGGGCGGCGGCAGCGGTGCTGACGTGCCCGACAAGTTCTCTCGCGTTGCGTTCGTCGAGAAGGACGGGAAGAAGCAGGCCGTCTACACGGCTGGCCAGCTCGCTCCTGGGAACCCCGCCACGAACAAGTACACGTATGAGTTCCGTGAGATCACGAACCTCAAGGAGGCGCTCTTCATCTCGGACACGATGAAGGAGGCCGGAAAGTCCAAGCAGCGCATCGAGCGTCTCAAGAAGGACAACCGTCGTCTCGACCTCAAGTTCGAAGGTCGGATGTACGTCAGCGTGAACATGAAGAACTGTTCCCTGACCATCAAGGACATGTACGCCACCTGGGTTCGCGGCGAAGAGGTCGAGGACAGCAACCCCTCCGGCGTGCGCACGTTCATCCAGAACGACTACGAGAACGACGACCGCACGAAGGAGTTCTCGATGGTGCACTGCGACGATGTCGCGGGCATCTACTTCTTCGAGAAGGAAGAGATCAACCTCAAGGACGACGAGGCCCTCAACCAGAAGGAGGGCATCTACGCCAAGGACGACATCTGGATCCACTACCTGCCGGCGCTGCCCGAGGAGCAGGACGACGACGAGGAGAAGCTGAAGGCGGCCTACGCCAAGAAGCACATCACCTCCACCGAGGGCTGCACCTACGACGCTGAGCTCTGGATGCGCGACGTGCGCGTCGAAGACAAGCAGAAGGTCCCGGTGACCGTGGCCGAGGACGGCAAGGTCAACTGGAAGATGCAGATGGCATTCCAGAAGAGCTCCGCGGATGGCGTCTACGTCGAATACCACCGGTACAAGACCTGCGCAGGCAAGCGCGAGGTCGTTGGCAACGCCTGCACGGTCGCCTGGCCGAACCGCAGCCGCGCCGAGTACGAAGAGGAAGAGAAGAAGGCCAAGGCCGAAGAAGAGGCCAAGAAGGCCGCCGGCGAGAAGACCGACGGCGAGAAGACCGACGGGGAGAAGAAGGACGGCGAGTAGCCGCTGCCCCGGACGAGGCCGGCGCCCCGCGCCCTCTCTTCCGAGACATTGCGAAGGCCGTCCCTTTGGGGGCGGCCTTCGTCGTTCTGGGGCGAGTCCCCGTCTACCCGGTCTGTCTCTGGGGCGAGTCCCCGTCTACTCGGTCTGTCGGCCGCGCCGGCCCCGTGGAGGAGCCGGGGTTCCAGGCAGGGAGAGGTCGTAGTCGGGCGGAGAGCCCCGGAGGGCGGAAATCCCAAACCAGCACACGCTGAGCGCTCCCCACCCAAGCCCCACGACGACGCCTACGTCGACGAGGCCTCGCCACGGGGTCGGGAGCAGGCGCACCGCCACGATGATCCCCACGATGGCGCTGATGAGGATGACCCGCGCAATGAGGGTCGAGCGCCGCACGTGGACCAGCGCGAGGCAGACGAGCGGCGCCAGCAGGACCCGCATCACGGTCGGGTTCTCGGCCAGCCAGGCCGCGCGGGCCGCTGTGCGCGGCGCGAACCGCGTGTGGAAGCCGCGATACCCCTCGGACCACGCCATGAAGGGCACCCACAGCCCCAGAAAGAGCCAGTGAACCCAGGTGAGCGGGCTGTCGAGGGACCGAGCCGCCTCTCCCGCCAGGGGGACGATCGGTCGAATCAGGAGGGCGACGACTCCGGCAATGCCCCAGAGGGCTGCCACGGTGCCCAGGGCGGTCCGTTCCGGCGCGCCTGGACGGTCCGCCACACCTAGTCCTTGAAGATCTCGCCGAACTTCGCGTCGATGGTCTCTTCGGGCTGCTTGCTCGCGATGGCGAGCTCCTTGAGCAGGAGACCCTTGGCGGTGTCGAACATCTTTCGCTCGCCGAAGGAGAGAGCCTTGTCGCCCTTGAGGACGAAGAGATCGCGGAGCACCCGCGCCACCTCGTAGGGCGAGCCAGTCTTGATCTTCGCCATGTACTCGCGGTAGCGGCGGTTCCAGGTCTGCTTGTCGAGCTCGACGTCTCGCTCAGCGAGGACCTCGTAGATCTCCTCCACCTCGTCGGGCGCGATCAACTCGCGCATCCCGATCGCATCCGCGTTGGTGGTGGGTACCATGATGGTCATCCCATTCTCGAGGATCTTCAGCACGTAGAACGTCTGACGCGTCCCTGCGATGTCGCGGGTCTCGACCCCTTCGACGACTCCGACGCCGTGCCCCGGGTAGACCGCCATATCGCCGACCTTGAAAGCCATGCTGCTCCTCTATTCTCTGGGAAATCGCCGCGTCCCCTCAGCGGCAACGGCCACCCACCTTAGCACGGTAGGTCCCTTTTGACCCGCCCCTCGGTGCTGATGGCGGTGGCATGCGACGCGCTGGTCATTGGCTCTCGGGTTCTCTTCGGAGCGATCCTGGCCGCCGTGGCCGCCGGCCTTCTTGCCGTGGCGGCCCGGCCGGAGATCTGGGCGGCTGGGACAGGCTTCGTGGTGACCTCGACCCTCGCCGTCGCCGGAACTCAGGCCCTCGCGCTCCTTCTGGCAGCGGCCCTCGCCGGCGGCTTCCTCCTCCATCAATCCCTCGCTGAGAGCGGCCGGCTCGCGGCCCTCAGCAGCCTGGGATACGGGCCGGGCTCTCTTCTCCGGGCGATGGCTCCACTGCTCGTGGGCGGGGCGCTGGTCGCGGTGGTGGCCGCTTTTTGGGTCGAGCCCACCGCCTGGACGGCGATTCACGCCGTGCGTGGCTCCCCGGCGGTGACGGCGGCGGCGCTGGGGCGTCTCGACGCCGGCGAGGTCATTGCCCTCGGGGACGGCGCGGCGAGTCGCAGCGTCCATGGACTGGAGGTGGCCGTACCCGGTGCCGCCGCCACAATGGTCCGTGCGGCCCCAAGCGCCGGCGGCTGGCTCATCCAGGAGTTGGCCGTCGAGGGAGAAATCGCGCGTTGGAGCGCCGGGAGCCTGCGATTGCGCCCCCTCGTGGAGCCCTCCCCGCCCACGAGCCCCCTCACCTTTGGGTGGGCGCGAGGACGGTTGGCGCTGCGAGATGCCGACGGTGGGGCGGACCGAGCGCGCCTCGTCTTTCACCGAAGACATGCCCTGGTCCTGCTGGCCCCGCTGCTGGTCCTTGGTGGCTTCCTGTTGGCCGCTCGTCGCCGCGGTGCCGA
Source organism: Deltaproteobacteria bacterium (assembly GCA_023954745.1). GTDB lineage: Bacteria > Myxococcota_A > UBA796 > UBA9615 > UBA9615 > JAGSHC01. The sequence goes on from JAGSHC010000039.1 coordinate 27,501, forward strand.
TCCCGGTCGTCCGTTGGTGCGGGTGGGAGTCCTCGGGATTGTCCTGTTCTTGTTGGTTCGGGTCAGTGATCAGGGCGCCCTCGCGGGAGCCCTGAACCCGGTCGTCGCGGCTTGGGTACCTCTCGCGGCCGCTCCGCTCGGCGTGTGGATACTTCGGGGACTGCGGTGAGCCGACTTCCCCGCGCGCTGGCCCTCGAGGCCCTGGCTTGGATGCTGTTGATGCTTGTCGTGGCGGGGGCGGCGGCGCTCGCCGTGACCATGGTGGAGAGCGGAGGCGGGACGCGACCACTGGGGTTGCTCGTGACGCTGGCTCCCATGGCCCTCGCCGCCGCGACGGGCTTGCGGTTCTCTCGGGCCCGCCTGGCGGGCGCTGTCGACGGCTGGGAGACCCTTGGTGGTGCGCCGGCTGGCCTGGTGGGACCCCTGATGCTGGCGGCGGTCGGCATCGGACTCTGCGTGCTTGTAGGCCCGGTCCCCTCGGCTCCGCTCCCTCTCTCCGCTCCGGTCGAGGCTGCGGCTTCGGTCTGGTGGGTGGAGGGCTGGACGGCCCCGCCCGGTGAACGCTGGACCGTCCCCCCAGGGGAACTCGGCCTCGGAGAACTCTGGGATCGGTGGCTCGAGACGCCCCCGCCGGGGGCGCGCGGGGGCGTGGACGGAGCGGAGCTGCTGCGTCGCGTCAGTCTCGTGCTCGCGTGGCCCCTCGCTGTGCTCGCCGGCGCGTGGCGCCCACTCCAGGTCGGAGGCCGAGAACACAGCAGCACCTCTGCGGCCTTGTTCGCGTGTGCGGTGGTCGCTGGCTGGATGAGCTTCGGCGCGCTCGCTGTGGGCGCCTACTCGATGACGTAGACGTCGATCTTGCTGCCCGGCAGGAAGATGTGGGGCCACGGGGGCTCCACCAAGACTCCCTTGTCGTTGTAGAGAGCGGAGACCTGGATATCGAGGCCTCCGTCGCGTGCCTCGGCTTCGCCGACGACTTCGACCACGGTGTCGTCGAGCTCGTACTTGCGCGGGGCGACGACGCGGCCGCGATGCAGCGGAGTGCGTAGAAAGACTCGGACGTTCACGATGGGCTCCTGAATGCGCTTAGAGCGGGCGCTTGCCGCGGTGAATGGTGACTCGTTCGAGGACGACGGGCTCCAGAGGACGGTTGTCCTTGTCGCGGTCGACTCGGGCAATGTCTGCGATCAGTGAGACCGGCTCGCAAGTACCGAATGCGGAGTGCTTGCCATCCAGCTGGGGAGTTGCGACCTCGGTGATGAAGAACTGGGCGCTCCCGGTGTTGGGCGCTCCGGCGTTTGCCATCGAGAGGGTGCCGGGGATGTGCTTGAGCTCGGGGTCGATCTCGTCAGGGACGCGGTAGCCGACGTTCCCCAGCCCGGTTCCGGCGCGGTCTCCGCCCTGCACCATGAACTCGGGAATTACGCGGTGGAAGGTGGTCCCGTCGTAGTAGGCCTGCCCCGAGATGGGCGCCCGGGTCACGGGGTCGGTCCAGGTCTTCGTTCCCTCGGCCAGCCCCACGAAGTTGGCGACTGTCTCAGGGGCGGACTTCGGCAGCAGCTCGCAGAGGATCTCCCCGCGGGAGGTCTCCAGAATCGACCAGACGCGCTGGCCCGGCTTCAGTCCGAGCGCTTCGGCGAGGTCGCGACGGGCGATCTCCGCTTCGAGGTCGTCGACGGTCAGCTTCAGCTGGGCGTTCTCTGTGGCGATGCTGGCGAGCTCCTCCTCCTGAGCCTCGAGGGCTCGTTCGAGTTCGTTGTTCTCCTCTTTCAGCTCGGCGGTGCAACCGGCGAGTCCAAAGGAGAGCAGCACGGGGAGGAGGGAGGAGCGCATGCGCTCGGGACTATACCGAGGAGTGGGGCCGTCGACCGACCGTGACGACGAGGGGGCACGCGACGGTGCCGTGCCACTGGCCACGCCGCAGCTCCTCCGTACGAGACTCGGCCGCGCGCCGCTCGGCCTCCTCCAGCACGGTCAGTTCGCCATTGGGGAAGGCGTCCGCCGAGAGCCATCGCTGCATTGCGGCCTCGGCGGCGAGCGCGTCGAGGTCGGTCCAGGACAGCAAGGCCGCACGGACCTGCTCCTCAGAGGGGCTGTATGGCGGCGTGAGGCGTAGCAGGCCCTCTTCGGTCCGCGTGTGGGTCTCGACCAGTCCCGCGCTCTCGAGAAGCGTGTCCGCGGTCGCGGCGGCGTCCCAGGATCCGAGGCCTCGGCGGGCTGCCCCCTGGGTCGCCGTCTCCAGTCGGCGCAGAAGGCCCGCGCGGAGCAAGTCCGATTGGTGGCGGTCGTCGGTCGCCTGGATCGCGCCGGGCAGGTCTGGCTCGATCACGGCGACCAGGCCTCCGGGCCGGACGAGACGGACCATCTCGCTCACGACCTCTTCGGGCCGTGACACGTGGGTCAAGAGCGCCTGACACACGACGGCGTCATAGGTCGCGTCGCTCCGGGGGATCGAGCGGACGTCTGCCTCCTCGAAGCGGAGCTTGCCCGTGAGGCCCTCGGCCCGCGCTCGGCCTCGGGCCGCCTCGATCTGATCCGGATCGGCGTCGAATCCATCGACGCGGGATGCGACGTGCCCGGGGGCATCGGACCCCACCCCGAGCAGGAGACGCCCCAGTTCTCCGCGCCCGCATCCCAGGTCTGCGATCACGCCGGGCCCCAGAACGAGCGAGGCGCGCAGAGCCTGAGCCCGCGCGCCTCGCCAGATCTGTTCGCGAAGAACGTGGACTAGAACGCCCAACCAGCGCTGATGCGCACCGTGTTCGACATCTCATTGATGCGGCCACGCTGAGTGATGTTGTCCTCGTTCGGGTAGCGGAGCGACAGCGCCCGCGTGGTCAGGTCGTAGCTGATGTCCAGCAGGAGGCCCTTCCACGGGAAGATGTTCACACCCACGTTCAGGTTGTGGTTCGTGACGCCGGCCAGGTTGAAGGTCTGACCCTGGAACGCACCGACGAGACCGATGGTCATGTTGTAGTCGATGTGCGGACGGAGCATGGGGAGCACCGTGTAGCGCACGCCCAGTCCCCAGCGGAGACCGTGCAGGTTGACGGTGTCGAACTGCGGCTTCTTCACGTTGTCCGTGGTGTCGAGCACCCGGCGGAACATCACCACGTCCTGCGCCATGTATCCGACGCGGGCGAGGATATCGAGGGGGCCGACCTTCTTGAGCAGCGGCAGGCGACCCTGCAGGTCGATGTTCAGGAAGTTCATGCCGTCGCAGAAGTGGTTGCTGCAGTGCGAGCCACCGGCGGTCGAGCTCGTCTCGAAGTCCGTGGAGTAGGCGAGGCGCGTGTAGCTGACCGCCGCACCGACGTACTCGATGGGGAAGATCTCGCCGCGAATCTGGAAGGAGCCGAGGGTCGCCGCCCGGGCCTCGGTCTTCAGGAAGTCGTAGTCGCCGAGGAGCGAGTCGGCGACGGGGTTGCAGTCGCCGTCACCGGTGTTCGCGCAGGGCGTGCTGTCGTAGCTGTAGGCGCCGGGCGCCCAGCCAACCGCGATCTGGGCGAAGCGGTTCTTCATGCGCGCGTCGTCCCCAGCCGGCGGCTGCTTCTTCGGCTTCTTCTCCTTCACTGGCTTCGTGGTCGCATCCGCCACGGGCTCGACGGCGCCGATGCGGATGGTGGCGAAGCCTGCGAGGTCACCGGCGGGGCGGGTGGCTGTAAGCCGGACCGACTCCTTGCCCGAGTTCGGCGGGATGGTCAGAAGCGCCGACGTTGTGCCGTCGCCGTTGTCGACCTTGTTGGAGATCGTGCCGCCGTCGGCGAGGAGGATGACCGTCTCACCGGCGACGAGGATTCCGCCGCTGTCGATGACGCGAACGAGGATGTTCACGCTGCCACCGTTGGCGGCGACGTTGCCGGGCACCGCGCTGACCTGAATGGAAGTCGGGGTTCCGGGAGGCGCCGCCGAACCGGAGTCCGTGGTCACTTCGCTGGTCTCACCACCGCCATCCGCACCCCAGACGGCGGTTCCGCCGCCGGCGGGAGGAGCGACTTCGGCAGCCTGGTCAGCGCCGAGAGAGACGGACGCGCGGAGCTTGCCCCAGCGCGCGACGAGGCGACCCTGGTCCTGACCGCCGGAGACGGGGAACTTGAAGCCCTTGACGGGCTCCTGCGACTGCCAGAGCGGAGCCTCGAAGGTCGTGCCGTTGCCTGCGTCGAAGCGCACTGTGGCGAGACCCGGAAGGGGGCCAGCGGCGTAGAGCACCGTGCCGAGGCCGTACTCGTTGGTCTGCACCGAGGTGGTGACCGAGCCTCCGCCGGAGGTGACGCTGACGTTGAGCGGAGCGTTGGCGACCGGGTTGCCGTCCTTGTCGACGGACACGATCGTCACCGGCATGTTCTGGCCGGTCAGGACGACGTCATCGAGGGCGAAGGCCACGAGGCCAGCGACGGGGCGCTTGTTGCCCCGGATTCCCGCTGTCGCGGAGATGGTCTTCTTCACGTTCCACTGGACCGGAACATCGGCCTTGAAGACACCCGGCTGGGGGCGCGTCGGGTTCGCGACGAGGCCCTCGAGGGCGCGGAACTCGATGTTGTAGGTCTCGCTGGGCGTGCCCGACTTCTCCTTGATTGAGGCGGTCAGGGTGCTCTTCGTCACCGACGAGGTGATGTTGGAGGGATCGGCCGTCAGCGTCAGCGCCTCGGGCAAACCGCGCTCGAGGCCGATGGACACCGTGTCGGCCGACGTGGCCTCCTGGCCCGCGATGGTGGCCGTGATGTCGGCCCGCGAGGAGCCATCGAGGCGCGGCGCCGTGTAGATGGCCTCGTACACCCCGTCACGCACGAAGCGCACTGGAGAGAGCGTGCCCTGGGTCGCGCTCACATTGATGGTCTGCCCGTCCGCCGGGCGGCCGCGGCCGTCGACCGCGAAGATGCGGACCTTGGCCTTGTTCTCACCGTCGGCGGTGATGAACTCGGAGACGCCGCCGATGGCAATCCGGTTGAACGGGGGAACCTGGAGGTCGATCTTCTGGGTCGAGCGCGAGCCCGACGACTGGATGAGCTCCACGTCGGCGTACTTGACGCCCGGGGGCACCGTGATCGGCACGCTGGCCTTGCCGTCGGGGCCGGTCACCGAGGGCGGGAACGTGGTCTCGCCGACCTTGAAGATGAGGGTCACGCCGGGGGCGCGGGCATCGACGGGGTAGTTCACCTTCCCGATGAGGGGCACCGTGAAGAAGCCGTTGGTTCCGGGGCGGTTCTTGTCCCAGACGCTGATGATCGCCACCTGCGGAAACGGCGTGGTCGGCGGCACGAAGACGGCTGAGTAGTTGCCGCCGGTCAGCGGCGTCAGCGCCTGCACCTCGCCCACGTTGGAGCTGGCGACGAGGTTTGCATTGTCGATGGGGTTCCCGGCCTTGTCGGCCACCGTGAACATCAGGGTGGATGTGGGGTCCTGACTCAGCACGATGCGATCGGGCGTGGCGTTCATCGACACGCGGCCGCGAGCGGCAGACACGATGTTCAGGGGGAAGGAGGCCTCGAGGTTCGTTCCGCTCTCGAGGCGGGCGCGAATCTTGAGGTCGGCGATCTGCGCTCCGCGCTCGGGGGCTGTGTACGCGCAGTTGTAGAGGCCAGGGCCTACCTGGGAGCACTCGGAGTCGAAGCGTCCTGCGCTGGCCGCCGAGCCCTTGAAGCGCACCCCGTTGGCCAGCTTTCCACCGGTGTCGGAGACGACGAGCGTCAGGCCAACGCGGGCTCCGTCCGAGCTGATCGTCCCCGGGGGGACCAGAGAAACGCTGCCGGCGGCACCCAACTGGAGAGTGGGGACCTGGCCAGTGGCCGGAGCGGCCATCAGGAGCAGCAATGTCAGCGGAAGCAGGAAGCGACGAATCATTGATCGGCCTCGGGGAGGAGGAGGGGGTGGGCGGCTGCCCGTACGAGTCTCTCGCACTGTCTGGCTTCCCTCGCGTGGGCCAGAGTGCGCGCATTCTATGAATGGCCCGAAAACGGTGTCAACGCGGGGCGGATCTACCCGGCCGGGCGGGAGGCCTGGCTGGCTATCAGGCACCAACGCGCCCGAACGACCCGCGGTTTCATCCGAGAGCCGAAGGTTTTCTTTCTGGCTACCAGGCGAGGAGGTCTTCGAGGGCGAGGTGCACGTCGTCCACCTGGGGTGTCACGGCGCGCTCCAACCCCTTGTTGGAGGGGATGGGAATGTCTTCGGCGGCGACCCGTTTCACGGGTGCATCGAGCCACTCAAAGAGATGCTCCGATGCCCAAGCCGCGATCTCGGCCCCGAATCCGAGGGTCCGGCGGGCCTCGTGCATCACGAGCAACCGTGAGGTCTTCCGGACGGACGCTGCGACCGCCTCCTTGTCCCAAGGAACGATGCTGCGCAGATCGATGATCTCGACGTCGGCTTCATCCCCGAGGCGATCTGCCGCTTCGGTGCAGCGCTCCACGCCGAGTCCCCAGGTGACGACGGTGATGTCGCTTCCCTCGCGCGCCACCCGCGCCTTCCCCAGGGGGGTCCGATGGTCCCGAGGAGGCAGAGACCCCTTGAGACGCCGATAGAAGTACTTCTGCTCGAGGAAGAGGACGGGATCGCCATCGTCGATGGCGGTGTTCATGAGCCCCCAGGCGTCCTCGACGGTGGCGGGGATGACGATCTTCAAGCCGGGCGTGGCGGCGAACCAGCCCTCGGGATTGAGGCTGTGGAAAGGGCCAGCGCCGACGCCGCCCGCCGACGGCAGTCGCACCACCATGGGAATGCCGCAGCCGATGCGGTACCTGAAGGTGGCGGCGTTGTTGACGAGCTCGTTGAAGCCCGAGGCGACGAAGTCCGAGAACTGCATCTCTGCGACGGGCCTGAGTCCGCGAAGGGCGAGGCCGATCGCTGAACCAACGATTGCCATCTCCGAGATGGGCATGTCGACGACGCGCTGGTCGCCGAACTCTGCGAGGAAGCCTTCCGTGACACGGAAGGCACCGCCCATGCCGCCCACGTCCTCGCCGAGAGCAACGACGCGCGCGTCCTCCTTCATGCGCCAGCGGACGCACTCGCGGATCGCTTCGAGGTAGGTGGCGGGAGAGCCGGGCTCGGGGACCGGCGTGACCTTGGAGTCTGCGCCGGGTCGGGAGCGCACCTCGACCGAGTGGGCCCGGGCGCGCTCGGCGATCTGGCCGGGGGATGGGGCGAGGCTCACGTTCGAGCCGTTGTCGGGGATGGGGAGGTCCTCGCCGCCATCTCCCTCGTAGAGCCCGAGCAGTGCGGTCTCGAGGCCCGGCTCCGGGGCATGGCGCGCGTTGTCGACCGAGGCGAGGACTGCTTCGTCGATCTCCGCCTTCATGGCATCGACATCCACCCCGGGGAGCCGGTTGCCGTCGCGAAGCCAAGCCAAGAACTGGTCGACGGGGTCGCGCTTCGCCCACGCCTCGAGAACGCTTTGGGGCACGTAGTGCTGGTCGTCGTGCTCGGCATGACCACGCATGCGCATCGTGAGAGATTCGATCAGCGTCGGACCGCCGCCGGCTCGGGCTCGTTCCACGGCCTCGCGGGTCGCTTCGTACATGGCTGCGAGGTCGGTTCCGTCCACGCGAAGCCCGGGCATCCCGTAGCCGATTCCGCGGTGCGCGAGCATCTCGCATCCGAATTGTTGATCGTTTGGGGTGCCATATGCCCACTGGTTGTTTTCGATGACCGTGATCACCGGAAGACCCCGCGCACCGATGAAGTTGATGGCTTCGTGGAACGCTCCCGTCGACGTTCCGCCGTCGCCGATGTACGCCAGCACGACGCTGTCCTGGCCCATCAGTTGCTCGGCCCAGGCGATGCCCGCGGCGACCGAGTTCATGGACCCCAGCGGCGAGATCATTCCGACGATGTTGGTCCC
>JAGSHC010000310.1 GCA_023954745.1 Deltaproteobacteria bacterium
CGCTCGTCTCGTTCGAGGTGGCGGCGGTGGCCGGGGTGTCCTCTGTCGTGGCGATGGGCCTGCACCGGCCCGGCCGGGACGCGTGGGCGAAGTCGTTTGGCGCCGCGGTCGTCACCGGGCTCATCCTGCTGATCCCGCTCACGCTGCAGGGCGGTCTGTGGGCCTTCCTCGCCTCGTCGGTGGACATGATCCGGCTCCCCTCCCTCGGGTACCAGGCACTGCCCTACCCCGACGTCGCCGGCATCTTCGAAGACGCAGGAGGGCACCTGGGAGCCTTCGGCCCACAGGACACGGCCACGCGCGCCTGGGCATCCATTCCCCCGCTGACCATCTGGGCCGCCCTTGGCATGGGGCTGTGCGCCCTCGGCTCGCGCAACAAACACCAGACCACCGCGATCTTCGTGGCGGGGTTCGCCTCCGCCCTGCTCTTCCGCGGCGCCCTCGGGCGCAGTGATCTGTATCACCTGTGGTTCTACGGGGCCGTGCCGGTCGTGGTGCTGGGAGCGGTGGCCTTCGCGCTGCTCTGGGACGCCGCGGGGGCTGAGGTCCGGGCCGGGCTCTTTCCTGCCGTCGCCCTCTGCGTCGTAGGGGTCGCGGTGCTGGAGACCGAGCAAGGCATTGCCTTCCCTGCCGAGGAGGAGGTCCGCCTCGCAGCGGCGGTGGGCATCAACGACCCATTGCTCCCGCGCACCCTCGACGTGGGCCGCACCGGGCGTCTCAAGGCGCTCCCGCGGCTGGCCGCCCAGGTAGACGCCATCACCCGGCGCGCCGCGGCCCTCCCCAAAGACGACGGCGTCTGGTTCTACCCGAGCGAAGCGGCGTACTACTACTTGGCCGACCGCAGCGTCCCCATCCGGTACCTCTGGGCCTACGACGCGGCGACCCCGCAGATGCAACATCGCGCCATCGCCGACCTCGAAGCATCGGCGCCAAAGTGGGTCTTCCACAGCTCGGACACCTTCGCCATCGACCACATCCCCCAGCAGGACCTCGTCCCGCTGCTCGACGCGTGGCTCGCCGAGAACTACCGCCCCGTGCAGGTCTTGCCCGGAGCGACCTTGCTCGAGCGCGTAGGAGCGCCCACTGCGCGCTGACGCGGCCGCGGTGGAGACCAGCCCCCGGGCGGGGTGGTCACGGCTCTCCCGCGGCGACGGGCTGCCGGCCCTGCTCCTCGTCCTCGCCGTGCTCTGGATGGTGGCGCCCCTGCTGCACCCAGACTTTGCCGCCAGCGCCGTCGTGGGGACGGACAGCTACCGCAGCCACGACTGGCTGGAGGTGGCGAAGTTCGAGTTCTTCGGACGCAAGACCCTGCTGGACCACGGCCAGCTGCCCTGGTGGAACCCGCTCCTCGCCGGCGGAATCCCTCAGCTGACCCACCCCAGCGACGGCAGCCTCTCGCCGCTTCTCTTGACCAGCCTGGTCTTCGGCGAGGTCCTCGGCCTCAAGCTCAACGTCGTGTTGGCCCTGCTCGCCGGCACCCTGGGGGTGTTCTTCCTCCTGCGGCGCACGATCTCACTCTCGCGGACCGCTGCCTTCTCCGGAGCCCTGGTCTACGCCTGGGCCGGCTGGCTGCCGGCGCGGATGGCGGTGGGCTTCTACGAGGTCTGCCTACTCGTGGCAGCGCCCGCCGTGCTCGCCCTCTGGACCCTGCCCGGAGACCGCACAGCCCGGCGGCGGCGCTGGGCCCTCGCCGCCGCCCTCACCGCCACCTTGGCGCTCCAGCTCCAGCTGGCGGTGCCGATCCTGGTGCTGCTGATGGCCCTGATCGTGCTGTTTCGGGCAGGGCAGCAGATCGCCACCCGGGAGCCCCTCGACCCGAGCTGGGCCCTCTCGGCCCTGGCCTTGCTGTCCGTGGCCGGGCTCCTGGGCGGCATCAAGTTCGTGCCGATGCTCGATCTGCTCAGCAGCGCGAAGTTCCGCAAACTGGCCGAGTACCCGCTGCATCCGGACGCCTGGTACGCCGGGTTCAGCCAGCTCTGGTACGGGCTGTGGCACCACGTGCCTGCCCTGCCCTTGCTCGACCGCGACGGGAACCCCCGGGTCCAGGAATACGCGACCCTCATGCCCGGGCTCTCGGCGCTGGTGATGGCGGGCGTCGGCCTGCCCGTGGCGTTGCGGCGCACGTCCCCTGCCCTGCCCTTCGCCCTCGCGGGCCTCGTGTTCCTGTGGCTGTCCTTCGGGCCCAACGCACCCATCGATGGGTTCCTGCTGCTCTTCCAGTTGCCGCTGTTCGGCTCCATGCGCGGTCCGCTGCGCTACGCCAACTGGCCGGTCCTGCTCGGCATCGCCGTGCTCGCGGGGGTGGGCGTGCAAGTGCTCAGAGACAGACTGGAGCCGCGGGTCGGGCACCGCGTCGCCCCGGCCCTCGTCGCCCTGGTGATGCTGGGGACGCTGCCCACCGCCACCGACGCCCGCACGCTCTTCCGCAGCTCGTTCCTCTACGCGCTGGAGGACCTGCCCACCCCCGACCCCATCGTGTCGGAGGGCCTCAAGGGCATCTCCGCGGGCGGAGCCCACCGCCTGAACCTGCGCAAGTACATCAACGTGCGCCGCGGCGTCCCCACCATCTACGACCCCGAAGACCTCCCCATGAAGGTCGGCGCGCTGCCGGCGTACCGATTGCTCCCCAAGGGCGGGACTGAGCCGGAGCTCGCCTACGCAGGCGAGGCCTGGGTCAGCACCCGCGACACCACACGCCCCGCAATGCCCATGGGCGATGCACGGCTCCTTCAGTACCGTGGCGCCGAAGTGGATGTGACCTGGGACGTGACGACGCCCGCGACGGTCATGCTCAACCAGAACGGGGCAGCGGGATGGCGATGCGGCGAGCATCCAGTGAGCGTGGGCGCCCGGGAGAAGTGGGGCCTCCTTGGCCTCGAGGTGGAGGCCGGTGCGGGCTCGGCGACGTGTCGATGGCGCCCTCCGAAGCAGGGGCAGGGCATCGCTCTGTCGCTGCTGGGACTCCTGGGTCTGCTCGCTCTGTGGCCCTGGAGCCGCGGAGGCCGTCGCACCCGCTGAGACGAAGGCCTCCGGGGGTGGTGAGTCACGCGCACACGGGGGAACCCACGGCCGCCGATGTTTCCAGCGGGCCGGCAAATGCCCGTGCGCTCAGGGGCCCTGCGACCGGGCCCTGGACTTGCTTCATGGAGTTGGTATGCGAGTGGAGGGCAGGAAACTCATGACGACGAAGACTCTTGTGACGCTCATCACGGCTGCGGCGCTGACGCTGCTGGCCGGGTGTGACGTCTGTTCCGACTACTGCGCCACGGAGTGCGCCTGCGCCGGGGACGAGAGCGAGACCTGCGCGTCTGTCTGCCTCGACACCATGGACGTGTACTCCGGCGACTACCGGACGAGTGAGTGCGAGCAGCGCCTCGACGTCCTCAACGAGACCTGCGAGGAGGGCTGAGGAATGACTACACGAACTTCACCGGAGGGCGGGTCGCCCTCCCTCTCTTTCGCCCTCCTCCTGGCAGCCATCGTGGGTGTCGGTGGCTGCGCGAGCGCCGACTACAGCCCTCGCGGTGGCTATAGCGACGACGACGACGACGCGGCCGACGACGACGACGGCTCCTTCGGCGACGACGACGACGACGGCGACGGCGCGGCCGGCGACGGCGACGACGACGACACCCCGCCCCCGCCGGAGGAGGAGGACGACTTCCTCGCCAGCGAGCCTCGGGCGACCGACGTGTACGTGTTCATCGCGAACCCCACGCGCGACACCGTCAGCAAGGTGAACGCCGAGACGCGAGCCATCGAGACCATCGACGTCGGCGACGAGCCCACCATGGTGGTGGTGAGCTCGGACTTCGAGCGCGCGGTCTCCTTCAACCAGAGCGCGGACTCGGTCACGGTCATCGACGCCACCACCAACGCGACCACGGAGCTGGAGGTCCGAGAGGACTTCAACTTCATCCAGATCAGCCCCGACGGGCGCTGGGTGGTGGCCTGGTTCAACGCGGCCCTCGTGGACGCGAACTTCGACATCGAGGGGGTGCGCTCCTTCACCGAGGTGAGCTTCGTCGACACCATCAGCCTCGAGGTGCAGAGCTACTCCGTGGGCTTCAACCCGAAGGACGTGCGCTTCACGGCGGACTCGAACACGGCCGTGGTGCTGAGCGACGAGTTCATCACGGTGGCGAACCTGTCCGTCGACCCCATTGGTCTCACCCTGCTCGATCTCGAAGCGGACCCGCTGGATCCCCCCACCGCAGTGGAGGTGGAGGTGACCCCGAGCGGGACCTTCGCGTTCATTCGGTACCAGGGGACCAGCGACATCCTCGTGGTGGACCTCAACGACGGCACCCTGGGGACCATCGACGGAGGGTCGGACCCCACGGACATGGACCTGTCCCCCAACGGGCTGGACTGCCTCATCGTGGCTCGGGGCAGCAGCGAGCTGCGGGTGTTCGACACGCTGGACCCCCTCGGCACGCCACCCGACGTGCTCCCGACGCCCCCCGGCTCCACCCTGGGGAGCCTCGTGATGGCGCCCGACGGCAACAAGGCGCTGCTCTTCACGACGGCCCTGCGCGAGGACCGCATCACGTTCTGGGACGTCACCACCGGCGACATGATCGAGCGCAGCCTCGAGAAGCCCGTGGACGCGGTGGCCATCTCTCCGGACGGCGAGTCGGCCCTCATCATCCACACCCTCGAGGACGCCCCCGACGAGGACGACTTCTTCAGCGACAACTACGCGTTGACCGTCGTCGACCTCAACACCTGGCTGACGAACCCCGTGGTGCTCGCGAGCAAGCCCGAGCGCTGGACCACGAGCAACGACGGCCGCTACTCGCTCTTCGTGATGGAGAACAACCGCAACGTGGGCGTCATCGACTACCTGACGCGCCTCGTGGATGACGTGCTCGTGCCGTCGATGCCCGTCTACATCGGGATGATGCCGCTGGAGACCGAGCCCGAGGACGCCCTCGGCTGGGTGAGCCAGGAGCACGAGCTCGGGCGGCTGTCCTTCGTGAAGCCCAACGACCTGTCGGTTCAGACGGTCACCGGCTTCGAACTCAACTCTGAGATCGACTGAGGGGGCGGCCATGAATCGTTTCATCACGACAGCAGCGATCTGTCTGGCCCTCGCGGGCTGCGACGTGGACCTCGCCAGCGACATGTCCGAAGGCGCCCTCCTCGTCCCGGACGGTGAAGGGCGGGACGGCAAGGTCCTGATGCTCTCGCCGGGCTCGGACTCGGTCATCCAGATCAACCGGGCCGACAAGGCGGTGTCCCGCATCGACGTGGGCAACCTGCCGCGGACCCTGGAGCGGCCCGAGGGCTCGGACGTGGTCTACACCCTCGAACCCCAGGACGGCACCATCACCCGCATCGGGCTCGATGGCATCGCGGTCACCCAGGAGCTGGGCGGGCCGTTCAACCGGCTCGAGTGGGCGCCCGACGGGATGCAGGCGGTGGCGGTCTTCGACGACAGCCTCGGCAACGTCGACATCAACGAGCTGGGCTCGCTCAACCCCAACGCCGTGGCGCTGCTCACGGACGACGGGGAGACGCTGAGCATCCGCCAGTACACGCTGACGTTCCCGCCGGAGCAGGTCACGTTCGACGTGGACTCCACGAAGGCGCTGATCTCCACCCGAGCGCGACTGCACGTGCTCGACCTCGAGACCCTCGAGGAGCGGGCGATTCCGTTCTCGCAGGAGGACGGGGTGGAGCGCCGCCCCAGCCTCGTGGCGCCCAGCAGCGACGGCACCCGCGCCCTCGTGGCGGTGCAAGGGCAGTCGGACCTGTTCGTGGTCAGCCTCGACCCGGTCCTCATCGAGAACGTCATCGGGCTCACCCGGGCGCCCAGCGCATTGGCGTGGTCTGGCGATGACGCGACGGCGGCCATCGCGGACAACACGTCCGTGGTGACCTTCCTCGACCTCGAGAGCTTCGAGACCGAGGCCCTGAACGTGGGCCACCCGGTCACCACCATCACCGTCGGCGGTGGAGTGCTCGAGCCCTTCGCCCTGCTCTACAGCGCGACCACGACCCAGCCCCGACTGAGTCGAGTCTCCTTGTCCGAGCCGGGAGCCCCCGACGCCATCGATACCTGGCTGCTGGAGGACGGCATTCGCTCCCTCTACCTGGAGCCGGGCGGCACCGCCGCGGTGGTGTTCCACGACGGCAACAGCTTCGGAAGCACGCTGGGGGCGCAGTCCCTGTCGCTGTTCAGCTTCACTGAGCGAGGCCCCAGCCGCATCTTCCTCGATGCGCCCGCGACGGACCTCCACTTCCTGGAGGCGGGCGAGATCCTGACCAGCGAGGCCCCCCACGTGATGGTGGTCCTCGAGCTCAGCGGCCGCATCGTTCGCTACAACCTGTGGACCTATGAGCAGGTGGTGCTCGACACCTACGAGCGCCCGCTGGCCATCGGCGCGCTGCCCCCGGGCGACCAGTCTGGGGAGAGCACGAACCGCGAGCTCTTCGTGGTGCATGCCCAGAACGGTGGGCTGGTTTCGTTCCTTCCCCCTGACGCAACCGAGGTGCCCCCTGGAGGGTGGCCCGCAGTGTCCGGCCTCACAGGTCGCGACCTGCTGGATCGGAGGTAAGCCATGACGAGCATCACGATGCGATGGATGACGATGCTGGGGATCCTTCTGTTGGCGGCGCCAGCGGCGGCCCAAGACGGCGACACCGAGGCTCCGAGTGAGGAGGAGCCGGCCGGCGACGAAGCTCCGAGCGAGGAGACGCCGGCGGCCGAAGAGGCCGCGC
>JAGSHC010000279.1 GCA_023954745.1 Deltaproteobacteria bacterium
GAAGCCGACATGCACTGGGACCGCCGGCTGTGCATTCACGTGGGCGAGTGCGGGCGCTCGGACGATGAGCTCTTCGTGGCCAAGCGGGACCCCTGGTGCAAGCCCGACCTCGTCCCCATCGGCAAGGTCACCGAGGTCGCAGAGCGCTGCCCCACCGGGTCCCTGAGCTACATCCGCAAGGACGGAGGCGCTCCCGAGGCGCCGGCTGAGGTCAACCGCGTGGTCGTCAGCAACAACGGTCCGCTCTACGTCACCGGGGACCTCGATGTGGCTGCCGCCGAAGAAGACCAGCCCGGGCTCAGCTTCCGCGCGGCTCTATGCCGCTGCGGACTCAGCAAGAACAAGCCGTTCTGCGACAACCGCCATGAAGCTGGCTTCAAGGACCACGGCGCCGTCGGCACCTCCGGCCCGGGCCTCGAGACCGAGGGCGGCACCCTGTCCGTGGGCTCGTTCCCCAACGGCCCCCTGCACCTCAAGGGCAACCTGCGCATCGTCTCGTCGTCGGGACGCGTCGCCTGGAGCGGCACCGAGGCCTTCCTCTGCCGCTGTGGACAGAGCAAGAACAAGCCGTTCTGCGACGGCGCCCACAAGGCGGCCGGATTCGAGGCTCCCTAGCCGCAGTGCCCGGACACGTGCCGGCGCGGCCGACGGATGCGCCATGCTCCGGGTTCTTCCTTCAGCGGTCGAGGATGCGCTTCACGCTCCTGAGCGCCCTTGCGACGCGCTCGTCAGCGGCAGCAGCCGCGTCGTCGTAGTCCTCGGAATCCTCGGGAATGGACTCGATTTCGCCCATGTGGACGAGCTGCTCGTCCAGCTCGTTGAAGCCCTCCAGGATGCCCTTCTCGAGACGACTGACCTCATCGGGGATCACCTCGTCGGCCTGCTCCCGCCAAGCCTCCAGCAGTCCGGGCAGGTCATCGCCAAGCGGGCTGCTGGATTCGAGCGCCACGGTCCAATAGTGCCGAAGACACTGCTCCGCGTAGCCGCCCAGACAGACATGGAGCGTCTGCCAGTCAATCCGCGTGCCGTAGCCGTCGAACATCAACGCGGTGAGGCCAACGAGGTAGGCGAGGACGGGGCGCACATCCACGCCCGCCTCGGCCATCTCTTCGAACACGTCGTCGGTGCCGCCGTCGAGATGAAGCGCGACGCGCCCCCATGATCCACTCTCGAAGGACTCCTTGAGTTCCTCGAGTTGCTCGTTCACGCGGAGGTCATCCAGGTCCTCAGCGAGCCGCTCAATGAGCCGCTCACCGAGGGCCGCGAAGTCCATCTCTTCTCGATCCACGTTCAGACCCCTGTGCTCGGCACCCGACGACTCCCTCAGCGCCCGACTTGCGGCGCCCTCGCTCAGCGCTGCGCGATCAAGCCGTCGATCTCGTCATGGGTGGGGAACCGGCCGAGCCTCAGCTTGCTGAAGATCAACTCGCCGTCGATTGTGACCTCGAACGCGCCGCCGCGAGCCTTCTGCAGCGTCACTTCGGCTTCGTACTGCTCCTGTAGGTGGGCCGACAAACTGTCGGCGCGCGGTTTGTAGTTTCAGGGCACGCACCAGGCGATGTGCACTTGCATCGGAGCCTCCTTCCGTGGGCAGGTTCGGACGATAGCCCGCTGTCCGTTTTCTGCGCCCACAAGGGTCACTCGGGGCGGCTTGCGGTGTTTCACCTTTGGCATGCTGTGCCCGCCGCGCGCGCGTCGCCGCGGGGCACTCTTCCTTCGCGCGGCGCCTGGAGACCCCATGAAGAACTCGCTACTGCGTTCCGCCCTCCCCTTCCTCGCTGGCTTCGCCATCGCCGCCGCTGCGGGCGTCGGCTACTTCGCTGGCACCTCCGAAGCCGAGGCTGACGGTGGTTGGAACTGCTACGTGACCGACCGCTTCCCGGACATGGACAAAGCCGCCGAGTGGAAGGGCTCCATCAAGATGGCCGAGGGTCTCGACCAGGTGGCCGCGCACGTGCCCTCGGGGACGATGATGGTGCTCGAGCTTCCCGTGGTGAAGGGCTGGGGCGGCTACGGCGGCAACAGCCAGGGCGCGCCCTCCGTGCTCTGCGTGAAGCCCTAAGCGGCTTCTGGGCGGCATCCAGCCGCCCAACGTTCAAGGGCCGTCGTCGGCGTCGGGGGAGACCCCGAGGTTGGCGGCGGCTTTTTCGTTGCGCCGGCGGACGAGCTTCTCGAGCCGCTCGGGGGTGTAGTAGCGGCGATAGCGCAGGCGATGGTTGGTCGCGACCGCGGACCGCTGGACGGCTCCCGAGATGATGGCGGCGGTGCCGAGCCCGACGAGGACTCCGCCCACAGCGCGCGCGGCCTCGGGATTGGGAGCCCGACCGCCCCCGACCCCATCGAACCCGGTGTCCGAGCCCGCCACCAGGGAGACCCCTCCGCCTACGACGGCCGCGAAGCCCCCACCGAACAGTCCGCCGAACAGTCGCCAGGAGTCCCGGGACTCGGTCTCGAGCACCGCGCGGATCTCCTCGTCTCTGGCGCGGTACACGAAGCGGCTCAAGGGCAGTCGCACCCCCTTGTAGTCCACGACGTGTAAACGACGGCCGTCGCCGCGCACCGTCAGCCACTCTCGCTCGAGCAAGAACCGGGAAGCCTCCTCCTGCGCGGACCCATCGGCGGGAGCCGGCGGCCCGCGTCCTCGTCGCGCAGCCGAGATCCCCTCGTCCCGCATCTCCGGGTCCTCGCTGAACGCGGCGATGAGGAAGAGCCGCACGATGTAGGGGTCGTCTCGGTCGGCGGCGTCCAGGGTTCCGAGCACCGCCAAGGCGCTCCCCAGCTGCTCCGTCTCGAGGTCATCGTTCGTGGGGTCGCTCAGCTCCTGCACGAGGCGGGCCCGGCGCGCCTCGCTGGTCGGGAGTCGCAGCAACGCCTCCAACAGACTCTTCTCGACGCCCTCCGCGTGAGCCGAGGAGGTGACCAGCAGCGCCAAGGCGAGGGCGACGACACCCCAAAGGCGTCGACAGGAAGGCAGATTCACGCGGCGGCTATTCGTTCACGACCGACATGAACATCGTCGCCAGCTGCGCGTGCCCAGCCTCGTTGGGATGGGTGCACGACAGGTCGAACCACCGAGGGGTGTTCGGGCCCAGGTAGCAACGCGCCGTGGGGTCATCGTTCTTCCACCCGTGCCCGCAGAAGTGCTCGAGCATCCAGATCATGTCGACCCCGTTGGCGACGGCGATGCGCATGTACTCCTCCTGGATGCCAATGACCACCTCCGCGAGCATGTCCGGGTCGGGCGGCGGCGTGCCGAAGCCCGCGAGGGCTGCGGCGGGGCAGGAGGCCGTATCACCGGTGCCGTCCGTGAACTCGTACATGTTTCCGTAGATGACGTGCACTCCGTTGGGGAAGCGCCCCGGCGCCTTGATCCACTGGACGGCTGCCTCGAGATTCGCAACGAGGTCATCGGCCTCGGCCTGGAGCGCCGACTGATCCGCTCCTGCGATGGCGGACTCGGTGAGGCTCGCGAGGTCGTTGCCCCCCGACGTCATGATCACCAGGGTGTTCTTGCTCCGCTCCGCTTCGGGCAGACAGACCTCGAGCTGCTGCTGGGGGGGCATCAGGATGTCGTCGTTCCGGGCGCCCCACTTCGCGCACGAGGAGAAGTCCCCATCGGTCTGCGCCAGGGCGACGCCGTTGATGAGGTCCACGTAGCGGAACAGCGCGAACTGCCCCGGTGCGTTGAGGAAGAACTGAGACGCCAACTGGTCCACCAGGAGGTTCCGGTAGAACGCCGTCTCGGGGGTCCCGGCCCCGGCGGGGAAGCCCCACGACGACAGGTCGATCGTGAAGTTGGGCACGCCCACGGTCACGGAGTCCCCGATGAAGACGACCCGCTCGACCCCGGTGATGTTCTGGTGGTTGGTGCCGAAGCAGTGGCTGCCCACCGTGGGCGAGTACTGGTCGTAGTCGGGCCCGGGCACGTTGGGGTCGTTGATGGCCGGAAAGCAGATGTCGCCGATGGTCAGAGAGCTGTCGTCGTCGTCGCCTGCGGCGCTGTCATCGTCGTCGTCTCCGGCGCTGTCATCGTCGTCAGCGGGCTCGGTGCTGTCGTCGTCGTCAGCGGGCTCGGTGCTGTCGTCGTCGTCCGCCGTGGCGTCGTCATCGTTCGCGGTGGTGTCGTCGTCGTCGGCCACGATGACCGGGTCCGGGGTCGATGGGCACCCCGCAAACGCCATCAGCAGCACGAGCAGAATCATCCCCAGGCATCCGGTCGTTGGGGTGCCGGGACTGGGAGACGTCGGCGGGGTGGAGTCGCTGGGCGGCGTCCAGGCCTTCTTCGCGTCGATCTGCTCGCGCGCGGGGTCGCGGGAGCCCTCCCACAACGCCGGAGAGGCCGAGCCGTCCCGGGCGAAGCGATGCACCTTGCCGGCGTCGAACCACGTGGGTAGCTCGGCCGGGTCCCGCACGAGAACGGAGACGTCTCCTGAGCCCTCCACCTGGACGAAGTCGTAGTTGCGAATCGTGAGGACAAAGCCGCCCTCGGGCAACGCGGGAACCTGCGGGAAGTGGCCTCGCACCTCGCCCTTGCCACCCTGGCCCGTCAGCTCGAGCGCACCGAGATCGCCGGGGAGGTGGCTGTCCCGCCCTTCGGGGTGGGTGACCATCGGGTGGGGGTCGTCGGCGGAGTGCGCGAGGTGGACGTGTAGAGCGCCGTCCTCGTCGAAGACAAACACCCCGCTCTCGAACACGAGCGGAAGGGAGGCCGGAGAGTCCATGCCCGCACCGTACCGTCGGACGGGCTTCGTGGGCAGGTTGGATGGGGCGGGCACAGAGACGCTGCTCTACCCTCGGCCTTCCGTGCGCATTCCTCTCTCCATCCTCCTCCTGGCGGCCTGCAGCCCCGGGGTTCTCTCCGCGCAGGACTGGCGTGCGGATGCGGTGGCGCTTCAAGCAGACGAGACCATCGCCATCGACGGCAGGTTTGACGAAGCCGCCTGGGGACGCGCGGAATCCATCACGGACTTCTTCGGCACCCAGCCCGTGGAGGGCGGCGCCGTCGAAGCCAAGACGGAGGTCAGGGTCCTCGCCAACGACACCCATGTGTTCTTCGGCTTCGACTGCACCCTGGCAGACCCCGAGGAACGAGTGCGCGGCTACGTCGCGGCCCGCGAAGACGTGAACCGGGACGACCAGGTGGGTGTCTATCTGGACCCCTTTGGGGACGGGCGCCGGGCGTACATCTTCTACATCAACGCGCTGGGCGTGCAGCAGGACATGGTCACCACCATCGATGGGTATTGGAGCGGCGCGTGGGACGCGAAGTTCCGGTCCGCCGGCACCCACGAGCGAGGGCGCTACCGGGTGGAGATCGCGATTCCCTGGCGTTCCATTCGGTTCCCGAAGGAGAGCTCCCGTCCCTGGAGGCTCCGGCTCACGCGACGGTTCGGGGCTTCCCAGGCGAAGGCAGCCTGGCCTCCCTACCGGCAGGACGACGGGCCCATGCTCACCCAGTTTGGCGAGCTCCACGGTGTGCAGCCCAAGAAGGCTGGCATCGGCTTGGAGCTGCAGCCTTCCATCGTCGTGCGCACGGGTCTCGACCACGACGACGCCGAGGACAAGCTGGTGTGGCGCAAGCCCGGATTCCCCGACACCGTCGATCCCTCCCTGGGGATCAAGTGGCAACCCACGCCGTCCCTGACCCTCGATGCCACGGTCAACCCCGACTTCTCCCAGGTGGAGGCCGACCCAAACTTCCTCGACAGCAACCTGCGGTTCCCCATCTTCCTCAGCGAGCGACGACCCTTCTTTCTGGAGGGGCGCGAGCTGTTCGACAGTCACCTGCTCTACACCCGCGCCGTGGTGAACCCCCTCTACGGCCTCAAGGTGAGCGGCAAGGTGAAGCGGGTCACCATCGCGGTCCTCCACGCCCTCGATGAGACGCCTGCGCCATCCTTCGTGCAAGACCGGGCGACCCCCGGCTTCGACGACGTGGATGACGACACGATGGCGTTCGTGACCTACGCGGGCTCACGCCTCGATCTGCCAGGGCGCAGTTCGTTGGGCCTCAACTACTCCGATCGCGAGCTCGTCCGCGGGAACGAGCACGTCGGCGACCACCACGCGCTCCAGCTCGACGGGGTGCTCGGAATCGACGCAAACTCCACGGCGCGGGGTTACATCGGCCTGGCGGAGACAGGGGCCGTGGGCGGTGAGCGAGTCCGGGGGGCGCGGGGCCGCGTGTCGGTGAACCGGAGCGAGCGATTCGGAAGCGTGAACCTGGGGGCCTCGTTCATCACCCCGGGCTACAGGGCGGAGAACGGCTTCCTTCTCCGCACCGACCGACTGAGCTGGGACGGGAACGCAAACCTGCGCTTCGAGCCCACCGTGAAGGCTGTCGAGTGGGTGCAGTCGGGCTTCTGGATGAGCGGGTCGCTCCAGAACGTCAGCGCGGGAGCGGAGCGTGATCAGGGGGAGGCGGGCGGTTTCACTCGGGTGCGGCTGCTCGGCCTGACGGAGTTGGAGGTGTGGAGCGAAGGCTGGCAGACGCGCTTCTCCGGCCAGAACTTCGAGGGCGGGCGCATCGGCTTCCAGGCGAGCAACCGGGCTCTCGACGTCCTCGACATCTCGCTGGACGCCAGCATCGGCGACACCATCCGCTTCTCTGACGCCACGAAGAGCTTCGTGCGGAACGTGCGGCTGACCGTGGGGCTGCGCGCGCTGAGGCGATTGAAGCTCGACCTCTCCTATGCGGTGCAGGCCCTGGGCAAGGATGCCGATCCCCTCGAGTTTGAGCAGGTGTACCGCGCGCGGCTTCGCATCGGATTCACTCAGGCTCTCTCGCTGCGACTCATCGCCCAGGGGTCAATCGACGAGCGCGTCGACCTCTCGGCTCTCTTCGCCTTCCAGCCCACCGCCGGAACGGCCGTCTTCGTGGGTTGGGGCCACCGATTCGACTACGACTCCGCCGGCAAGCTCCGCTCCGACGCCATCGACCTCTTCCTCAAGGGCACGGTGCAAATAAGGCTCTGAGTCCGACGTGAGGGCGCGCTCGTGTCGGGCAAGGGCCACGTCGAGGTCCTCGACGCCACGACCGTCCAAGGCCGTGGCCAGGCCCTGCCAGCGTCCGTCGGGATCCTGAAGGTCACGCCAGTCGGCGAACACCTGGGTTTCGTAGCGATCGAGCGCCGCGAAGAGCCCGGCGGTCGCAAGCTGTTCGCCTGAGCGCAGGAACCAGAGGCCGGAGTGCAGCTCCCGCATCCCGTACCACTGGGCGGAGTCGAGACGCAGGGCGTCCGCGAGGTGGTTCGGTGCCACCCAACCAGAGGTGGAGTCCCACTGGTTGTTGAAGAGCACCAGGCTCCGGCCGTGGCCACCGCGATTCGAGTACGCGATGACGTTCTCATCGACGCCGCCCTCACGAACGAGGTCGAGCAGCGCAAAGTGGTCGGCCTTGCAGAACGAAGCCCGACGCCGCAGCAGCGGGAAGATCACGCGCTCGTGGTGGTCGATGAAACCCTGGTCGGGGGTCTCGTCGCGGTAGGCCCGCGAGTACTCCATGCCGTACTTCTCGGTGTAGCCCTCGACCTGACCGTGGCCGAACATCGGCAAGCCCGGGAGGGTCGCCATGAGGGTGGCCACGCCGAAGTACTTGCGGTCCTTCCCGAACTGGTCGGCGGCCGAGTCCTCGTCAGGGTTGTTGGCGAAGTTGACGAACCGCTCGAGCACCGCCGGAGAGGTCTGAAGGACCTCGCGCAGCATGCCCCGGAACTTGGCGTTGTCCTCGTCACGCAGCATGTGCATGAACGCGGAGTTGTAGACGCGGTGCATGCCCAGGTTGCGGACGAAGTAGCCCTCCATCATCCAGAAGGCCTCGGCCAGCAAGAGGGTCCCGGGGGTCTCCTCCTGC
>JAGSHC010000304.1 GCA_023954745.1 Deltaproteobacteria bacterium
ACGGCCTGCGAGACGCTCGTCCCCGCTCCGACCGCGACGGGCGCTTGGGGGCCGGCGCCGGGCCACAGCCCGTTGCGTCCAAAGGGGGATGGGGCCTCCTTGCGCCCGCGGCGGCGCCGGTTTCGAATGACCTGCGCGTACCAACCGTCGGGCCGGTCCTTGATGAGCGAGTTCCAGGTGGTGCGTGAGGCCTTCCACTCCTCCCGCCGCTCCTGGACCTTGCCCAGGTAGTACCTGGCGGAGCGCGCCACCTTCGAGGTGCCCGTGGCCAGCTCTTCGAGCTCGTCGTGCGCGGTGTCGTAGTCCTTTGCCCGATACGCGGTGTAGGCGATATTGAACTTGTTTCGCTTGCTGCGCCGGGCGCGCGAGCTCTTGCCAGCCCATGCCTGGTACGCCTCGCGGGCCTCGGGGTACTTCGCCGCGCCCATGTACAGCAGGGCCAAGCGCTGCTCGGTGTTCCTGAACCGCCGGTTCCCAGGGAACCGCTTCATACCGGCCACCTGGTACTGAATCGCCTTGTCGAAGAAGCCCGACCGGCTGAACCCCTGCATCGCCCAATAGGCGTACTCGGCCGCTTCGGGGTCGGCGGGGTCCTTGTCGTAGAGCCAGGCGTTGTTCCGACCGACCTCCGCGTAGCGCCGGTTGCGCCACAAGAACGCGTGCTTCTCCTTGTCGAGGCGGTCGCCCAGGGGGGTGGCTCCCTCGCCGTCGGCTGGGTTCCGCTCGTCGAGGTCGCAGTAGAGGTCGTAGCTGGCGTTGTGTAGGCCCGCTCGCCTCAGGGAACACGCGCGCACGTAGAGGTCATTGTCGGTGATGGGTGGGAGCTCGGCCCCGCTGGCCTCGAGGCGTTCCAGGGCCTGGGCAGCCACGGTGCCGGTCACGGGCATCGCGTGGTGCAGGTAGAGGGCTCGGTATCGGCGCCCCGCGGCCTCGTGATGCCCGGCCTTTTCGAGGGCTTCGGCGACGCGCAGCGAGATTCCCTCCTCGCGTTGGTCGTCCGGGTGGGCTTCGATGAAGGCGTCGTACTGCTTGACCGCCGCCTTCACGAGGCCCTGGTCGAGGAGGGCCTCGGCCTGGACGAGCCGGCACTCGTCGGCCCACCGACCCTCCTCCCAGGTCTCGAGGTAGGCGTCGCACTCCTTGATGGCCGTGCTGGGGTGCCCGCGGTGCAGGTCGGCGCGGGCTTCGAGGAAGGCCGCGTACTCCTGCAGCGGGTACCCGTCGGTCTTTCGCACCCGATAGAAGTTCGCGCTGGCTTGCTGGTGGTGCCCGAGGCGAGCGTTCACCCACCCGAGGAGGAACCGCGCCCCGAGTCGATCGTCCCCCCAGACCCGCTTCGCGGAGATCAGGGCGTCGAGCTCGCGCCGGGCGAGGAGGTAGTCGCCGCGCTCGTAGGCCTCGACCGCGCTCGTGAGCACACCGCGGGGGATCTGCTCGGGTGCGGGGAGGCCCGGCGCGAGGTCGTCCGTGGCGATGACCGGCCCCAACAACGGGTCGAACCCCCGCGCCGTGAGCGGGAGCGCGAGCAACATCAAGCTGAGGAAGAGGAGAAGACGCATGCGGAGTTCTGGGCGCGCTCGAAGCGTAGGCTCCAGAGGGGCCCGCGTCGAGCGCTGGAGCGCCGTGAGTCTCATTGACAGGCCTGGGGGGCGCCGGTAGCTTTCGCGCCTTCCGAGCGGCCGCATTCTGCCGGCCCTCGCCTTGCCACAGCCCAAGCCACGCGGAGCGCCCATGCCGGTCTTCTCCCACGCCGAGAACTACAACCACGAGCAGGTCGTCTTCTGTCGCAAGGACGAGGTCGGGCTCAAGGCGATCATCGCCGTGCACGACACCACCCTCGGCCCGGCCCTGGGCGGATGTCGCTTCTACGACTACGCGAGCGAGGCCGACGCGCTGCGGGACGTGCTCCGGCTCTCCCGTGGCATGACCTACAAGGCGGCGTGCGCGGGCCTCAACCTCGGCGGCGGCAAGGCCGTGATCATCGGCAACCCGCGGACCGAGAAGAGCGAAGGCCTGATGCGTGCCTTCGGCCAGTTCGTGGACTCCCTCGGAGGCCGCTACATCACAGCGGAAGACTCCGGCACGTCCGTGGCGGACATGGACTTCATCCGGCAGGAGACGAGCCACGTGTGCGGCGTCAGCAAGTACGCCGGTGGCAGCGGCGACCCCTCGCCGGTCACGGCATGGGGCGTCTTCCATGGCATCCGCGCCGCGGCGGACGAGAAGTTCGGCTCGCCCGAGCTCGAGGGCCGCAGCGTGGCGGTTCAAGGTGTGGGGAACGTCGGCATGCACCTCGTGCGCTACCTGCACGAGGTGGGCGCCAAGACCGTCATCACCGATGTCGACCAGGAGCGCCTCGAGCAGTGCGCCGACGAGTACGGCAGCGAGGTCGTCGGCCTCGAAGGCATCTACGACGCCGAGGTCGACGTGTTCGCGCCCTGCGCCATGGGCGCCATCCTCAACAGCAACACGATCCCGCGCCTCAAGGCGAAGGTCGTCGCGGGCGGAGCGAACAACCAGCTCGACGACATCGGCGTGCACGGCAAGATGCTCCAGGACCGGGGCATCGTGTACGCGCCTGACTACGTCATCAACGCCGGCGGCCTGATCAACGTCTACGCCGAGATCAAGCACATGCCGCGGGAGAAGGCGCTCCGGGACGCTGAGAGCATCTTCCACACGCTCAAGCGCATCTTCAGCCTCGCCAAGGAGCGCGGCATCACCGAGGCCCAGGCAAGTAACCTGGTCGCCGAACAGCGCATCCGCACGATTGGCACCCTGCAGTCGTTCCAGCGGGGCGGCCTCTAGAGCCTGACCCACCGTGCGCATCGAGATCGACGAGTGGGCCTCCCAGGGGCGTGAGGTCCACCGGGCGGCGAAGCTGCTCGACAAGGGCGGGGTCCTCGCCATTCCCACCGACTCGGGCTACGCCCTCGCGTGCGATCTGCACAGCAAGAAGGCCACCGAGCGGATCTACGCTCTGAAGCAGAGCCCGCGCAGCCATCCCCTGAGCATCATCTTCGCGGACCTCGACCACATCGGTGGGTACACGGGGTACGTCAGCACGCTGGCGTGGCGCACGATGAAGCGCCTCGCGCCGGGACCGTTCGTCTTCGTCCTGCAGGCCGGGCGCGAGGTGCCGAAGAACCTCCAGAAGAAGCGCAAGGAAGTCGGGATTCGTATTCCGGCGGCCGACATTCCGCGGGCCATTGCCCTCGACTTGGGACGGCCCCTGGCCACGACGTCGCTGCGCATGGACGACGAAGACGGGGAGGAGACCTGGGTGGTCGATCCCGTCGAGATCGAGCGGCGCTGGGGGCATCAGCTCGACGCAGTAGTGGACGGCGGTCTGGGGATCGCGAATCCTACGACGGTGGTGGATCTGCGAAACGAGCCGTTCGAGATCCTCCGGGAAGGCCAGGGAGATGTCACTCAGCTCTGAGCGGCCGCAGCGCATTCTGCTCGCCGTCACCGGCGGCGTCGCGGCGTTCAAGGGCGTGCTCCTGCTCCGTGAGCTTCAGCGCTCCGGCTTCGATGTCCGTGTCCTCGCCACGGAGTCCGCCCTGCGCTTCGTGGGGGAGCCGACCTGGCACGCGCTCTCCCGGGCGCCCGTCGCTCACGACCTCTGGAGTCCCGGCGCCGGGGCAGGGGAGCTGCACGTCGAGCTCGCCCGGGACGCGGACGCCATGGTCATCTACCCCGCGACCACGCGGGTCGTGGGCTCGCTCGCCGCCGGAATCACGGACGACCTCGTGACCTTGACCGCCTCGTGCATGAACGGTCCGGTGGTCGTCTGCCCAGCGATGCACACGGCGATGGCCAACTGGGAGCCCCACCGCGCTGCGAAGGCCTCCCTCGTGGCGGCAGGTCTCCGGGTGGTCGAGCCTGTCTCGGGTCCCCTCGCCAGCGGCGAGACTGGGTTCGGTCGGCTGCCGGAGCCGTCTCAGGCCTTGGAGGCCCTGGCTCGCGCCCTCGCTCCGCAGGACCTCGCCGGGAAGCGCGTCCTCGTGAGCGCAGGCCCCACGCGTGAGCACGTGGACCCCGTGCGCTTTCTCTCCAACCCGTCGACAGGGCGAATGGGCTTTGCCGTGGCCCGCGCGGCGGCGCGGCGTGGGGCCCATGTGACGCTGGTGGCTGGCCCCGTCTCCCTCCCGACCCCCGACGGCGTGCACCGCGTCGACGTCGAGAGCGCTCAAGAGATGCGCGACGCCCTCGGCGCCGAGTTCACGACCACCGACCTGCTCGTGATGACGGCCGCGGTGGCTGACTTCAGGCCCGCCAGCATCACCACCCACAAGCTTCGAAAGTCCGAGGTCGGCGAGACCCCGTCCCTCGCGCTGGAGCGCACCGACGACATCCTCGCTGGGCTCTCTGCGGTGGCGACGGGCCAGGTCCTCGTGGGCTTCGCGATGGAGACCTCGAACCTGGCGGAGTCGGCTCGGGGCAAGCTGGAGCGCAAGGGCCTCGACCTCGTCGTCGCCAATCACCTGCACACGGCGGGGGCCGGCTTCGGCACCGAAACCAACGTGGTGGTGCTGGTCAGCAAAGACAGCACCGACGAGCTGCCGCTCCTCAGCAAGGACGCCGTGGCTGAGCGGATCCTCGACCGGGTCGGCCCTCTCGTCCACGAGCGGAGCCAGGAGCCTTGATGTACCGACGTCTCTTCGTGTTTGCCTGCGCTCTCGCTCTGGCCGGTTGCCCTTCGGAGCCGACGGTGGAGCCGCCGACCCCCGATCCGAACCTCGAGCCCGAGTGGCCGGCCATGTCGCCGGGTGCTCTCGAGGCGGGAGCGAGCACCGGCTACCTCGATCTGCCAGTCGGATTGCCGCTGGCGGGGTTCACTGGGCGGGACAACGCCTTTGGCAGCGACCCTGGGGCCGACACGCGGACGTCGGACTACACGACGGACTTCCAGGCGTCCGCGGGCTGGCAGACGACGAGCCCAGTGCAGGCCATCTGGCTGACCGACGGCGAGCGTCACAGCGTGATCGTGCGCCTCGACTTGATCTACAGCTGGGACGAGCTGACCGAGGAGATCGGTCGGCGCCTCAGCGACGCGACCGGCTTTGATCTGACGGACTCGGTCTTCACCATCACGTCGCATAGCCACAGCTCACCGGGCACGTTCACCAACGCCACCATGTTCTTCCTGGGGAGCGACGTCTTCAGCGCGGAGATCTACGGGCGCATTGTTGACGACGCGGTGGAGCACGCCCTGGCCGCCTGGGAGTCACGGGTGCCGGCGAAGGCGGGGCTCGGCATCGACCTCGAGTTCGACCCCATCGGCACGGACGTGATCTTCCGGGACCGGCGCGAAGAGAACGACCACCTGCTCGGCGCCCAGGGCCAGCCCACCGGCGAGGGCTGGAAGGACCAGCGAGCCTCGATGTTGCGGGTGGACTCCCTCGACGATGAGCCCATCGCGGCCCTGTTCGCCTTTGGTATCCACGGGACCATCATGGGGGGCGACAACACCCTGGCCTCCATCGACGCGCCCGGCCACATCGGGCTGCTCATGCAGGAGCGCTACCCGGGCCCAGTCTGGATGTTCGGCCAAGGCGCTGGCGGCGATGCGTCTCCCGCCGGCCGCCACAGCGGGTTCGCGCGCGCCGAGCACCTCGCCGAGCAGGCCGCCGAGCACATCCTGTCGCTGTACGAGAGCATCGAGCTCTCCGCGGACCCCGTCATCCTCGAGCCCCTGCACCGCTACGCGCCTCAGAACAGAGACTCCCTCAAGGTGACCCGCAACGGGACAGAGCTGCTCGAGTACGAGCCGTGGGACCCGTCGTGGGTCGAGTTCCCGCCTTTCGCCGACGAGAACATCTACGACGACGACGGCAACGTGTTGAGTCCCCTTGACGAGTTCTGGGCCGAAGTGGGGGCGGCGCTCTGCGGCGACCCGGTCCTCAACCTGCCGACCCTGGGCCTGGACGTGGAGCACTTCGCCTACAAGAGCTGCATCCGCATGGACTCGGCCTATGTCGTGTTCCGCATCGCGTTCCCGGAGTACTTCGAGGAGCGGGAGACCTCCTTCCAGCTGCCGCTCCCGTCTACGAAGACCGCAATGATTGGTGCGCTGGGCATCCAGGGGCTCTCGGTGACCACCGTAGGCACGGGGCCCGCCGAGACCGCGGCGAAGGACGTCGTGTTCGCGTTCGCTCCCGGAGAGCCCACCACATTGTGGACCCAGTTCCTGCGTGAGCGGGCGGCCACCGAGAAGGGCGTCGAGGAGGTCGTGCTCATCGGGTATGCCATGGACCACGAGGGGTACCTGCTGCTGGTGGAGGATTGGCTCCTGGCTGGCTATGAGCCTTCCATCACGGTGTGGGGGCCTCTCCAGGGCGAGGCCATCCTCGAGCGCATGCTCGACCTTCTGCCCCTGGCCACCACCCCCGTCGCTGAGGACGAGAACTGGCCCGACTGGCCGGGGGAGACGGTCTACCTGGAGCGCAGTATTCCCACCGTGGTCCCCGACCCCTCCCCCCAGGCGGGCACCAGCCCGACGACGGCTCCCGAGTTCACATTCGTGCGACCTGGCGCCTCGGTCCCAGCGCAGGGGCAGCCAGACGCGTCGGCGCGTCGCATGCAGGACACGGTGCAGTTCATGTTCTGGGGCAACGACCCCGCCATGGGGAACCCCACCGTGGAGATTGAGCGCGAGGACGCAGGCGGATGGGAGGTGCTGCGCACCCCGGCCGGCAATCCGATCGACGATGCGCTGCCCGACATCCTGGTCACCTACACCCCACTTCCCCTCGCGGGCACGGTCGATGAGCCCGACCCCGAGCGCGAGCACCTCTACGTCGCCGAGTGGCAGGCGGTGGACTCGTGGGGGGGACGCGAGGGCGTCCCTGGCCTCGCGCTGGGTCAGTACCGCTTCTCGGTGCGTGGCATGAGTCGCGACCCGGCGGACACGGACTATCCCTTCGACGGACTCCCGTGGTCGGCGACGAGCG
>JAGSHC010000219.1 GCA_023954745.1 Deltaproteobacteria bacterium
AGCAGGTCGAGGTGTTGTTCGCAGACCTCGCGGCGCACGCCACCATCGGGGAGATCATCCTCAAGGGAGCGCCGACCGCGCGCGCGGATGCGAGCACCCAGTCCACGCTTCAAGAGGGCTTCGACGCGCTGCGGCTCGGGCGCGCCCGTGGGGTGCAGGTGCGCTACATGCACAACGGCCGCGAGTGGTGGGACACCCTGATGCGCACCCCGGACGGCATTCGCCTGGTGCGGATCGAGCGGTAGCTGACCGGCTCTGCTCTCTTGGCCCTCACAGCACGAAGGGGACAAGCGCTCTTCGCTGCGGCGGGTAGTCCACGAAGGTCTCCTGGTACCAGCGATGATTCGCCATCGCCCGCGGCCCAAGGTTGGCTGCGGTGTAGACGGCGAACGCCAGGCCGGGCAGCGACCACGTCGCGATGGCGAAGCCCACCCACTCCAGGAGCTCCCCCAGGTAGTTCGGGCACGTCACGTACTCGTAGAGCCATCCTCTCGGGATGCGGTACCCCGACTCGCCCGGCCTTCTGAGCGCGAACAGCCGCCGGTCCGCCTCGAGGTTGACGTACATCCCCGCCGCGAACACCGCTGCGCCCACCACGAATCGCGGGTCCAGAAGCCATGAGGTCGGGTAGCCGCCGAACTCAGAGAGCCAGGTGGCGTTGATGTAGGCGTTTAGCGTGTTGAACGCAGCGCCCATCCCCACCACCACCCAGGTGATGCGCTTGCCGGTCGTCTTGAGGCGCAGGGGGAAGACGAAGGCGCGATGCACGTAGTGCAGTTGCCACAGGCCGAGCAGGACCCACGGCACCAGCTCGCCTGCGTGGGCGCCCTGGGAGAAGAACCACAGGAAGCCGACCACCGCCGGCAGCTCCATGAGCACCCACCCGAGGCGGTTCGGCAGGGTCGGGCCCCAGCCGCGCTGGTTGTGGCGGCCATAGGGCGCCGTGAGGACCAGCAAGATCAGGAGTGTGAAACCGGCAAAGGCGAACTCTGCCCAAGTCGCCAGGGTGTGGAGGTCGGTGCTCAGCACGAGGGCCTCGCCATCACCGCAGCACCCCACGGGCGTCGAACCAGGCGTACAGGTCCCGCACGCTGTCTTGCAGATCGCGCGACACGAAGCCGAGCTCCCGCCTCGCTTTGCTCGAGTCGACGGTGCAGCGCCGGCGCAGCGTGGACAGCGACTCACCCGTGTACAGCGGCTCTGAGCCCCGCATCTGCGCCCACCCCTGGAAGAGTGGCGCGGCCATCCGCGCGAGCCACATGGGAGACGTGAACCACGGCGGTCGGCGCCCCGTCACCGCCTGAGCCATCTGCCCCAGCTCGGGGATGGTCACGTAGCGGCCGCTCATGAGGTAGCTCTGCCCCGTCGCTCCTCGCTCCACGCAGGCGGCGAGGCCCAGCACCACGTCGCGGATGTCCACGAAGTCGAAGCCGCCCTGCACCAGGGAGGGGAGGCTGCCTCGGTAGAGGTCCAGGAACACCTGGCCCATGCGCGACGGGTCGTAGTCGTGGGGGCCCAGGACGCCAGTGGGGTGGGCGATGACCGCGTCCAGTCCCTCGGGGAGCAGCGCGCGCACGACGCGCTCGCCGTCGGCCTTGGACAGGTCGTAGGCCGTGTGGGTCGTGGACTCAGCGGGGACGCGAGGCCCGGTCTCGTCCATGGAGTCGGGACCGTGGGCCCACAGGTCGAAGGCGTGGATCGAGGAGCAGTGCACCATGCGCGCCCCGCTCCGCAGGCAAGCGCGGGCGACGTTGTCGGTGCCCTGCACATTGACGGCGCGGACGGCGCCGTTGGGGTCGCCGACGATGGAGATGCGGCCCGCGAGGTGCATCACCACCTCGTGCCCTTCGAAGAGGGCTGGGAGGGAGTCGGCTTCCATCACGTCGCCGAAGGCCCGGGGCACGTCCACCCCGGCGAGGGCTGGCTTCTCACGCCGCACCATCGCGGTGACCGCGTGGCCCTGAGCGAGCAACTCGCGAACGAGGTTGGAGCCGAGGTGGCCCCCGGCGCCCGTGACGAGGATGCGCTTCACGCGCGGAGGCTACATCGCCTTGAGGGCGCCGATGACGGCGTCGCGCTGGGGGCCGAGGCCTTCGGCCCGGGCCATGATCACTCCCTTGGCGTCGAGCAGGGCGATGATCTGGCTGTGATTGAAGTCACCGCTGGGCAGAAGGCGGTACCGCACTCCGAGGGCGGCGGAGACCATGCGTACGCCGTTGTCGTCGGTCTTCGCGAGGGTCCACGCGTCGCCGAGGGAGTGACGCTCCTTCATGGCCGACAGCGCCTCGGGGGTGTCGCGCTCCGGGTCCATCGACACGAGGAGCACCTTCGCTCCGGTCACCTCGGCCGCCTCGTAGATGCGTTGTACCTCGCTGACGATGAGCGGACAGGCCGTCGTGCACGAGGTGTAGATCATGCTCACCAGCACCGGGCCGCCGGTGAAGTCCTCCCAGGTGAGGTCCTTGCCGTGGTGCCCCGTCAAGGGAACGGACAGCTGATAGAGGGACGCGCCCGGGACCACGTCTGCAGCGGGAAGCGTCTCGTGCTGCATGTGGGCGTGGGGGTCGTCCCCCGGCTGGGTGGCCTCCCCGGGCTGCGTGGCTTCACCCGGCTGCGTCGCCTCGCCGTGGGCCGCCATCGTGTGGCCGGCGTGGGGGTCCTTCGCCTCCGCGTGGACGGCTGCTTCGGAGGCCGGGGCAGAGCTCTCCGAGCTGGTGTCGCCGCAGCCCGTCAACAGCAAGAGGGCCAACAGACAGGTGCTTCGCATCACTTCTCCTTTGGAGGCTTCGACTCGGTGGCGCCTGCATCTGCGGCGCACCGAAAGCCCAGGTTCTTGGTCGTGTACTGGCCGGAGAGGGACGACCGGAACGCGATGCGCATGAACGCTGCGTAGTCCTCCTTCACCTCCGCCGAGACGGCGCCCGCCCCGCAGAAGCGCGACAGGTCCACCGCTCCGTCCTCGCGGTTGTCGGCGGTCACGAGGGCTGACTGAAAGTCCTCGACCCACTCCCACACCATGCCGTGCAGGTCCCGCACGCCCCAGGCGTTGGCCTCGCCGGAGCCTGCGTTCTCCAGGGCCGCGCCCCCTGGCTTGCCGTACCAGGCCAGGATCTGCGCCAGGTATTCGGGGTCTCCGCTGGCGTCGGTCTTCGTGGCGGACGCCATGGCTGCCAGCTCCCACTCGCGCTCGTAGGGGAGCCGCTTCCCCCGGGCCTCGCAGAACGAGCGCGCCGCCCACCACGAGACGTGGGTGACGGGTTGGTCGAGGATGGCGTCGCCAGGGGAGTCCGGGCTCTCCCACTGGGAGAGGTAGCCCGGGTCTGAGAACAGGGCAGGGACCTTGCCCCGCTGCCACTCGGGGTGGGTCGAGACGAACGCAGCGTACTCGCGGTTCGTCACGGGCCGCTCCTCGAGGAGGAACGCGTCGACGGCGATCTGTTGTTCGCCCTCGGCGGGATAGAGAGGGCGCCAGATCCCCGGCCCCACCTGGTGGAGTGGAGCCGGGGAAGCGACGAAGGCCCCTGCCAAGAGCAACGGGAGGAGGCGGGCCAACGTCACTGGTTCTGGACCTCTATGCGCTCAGTGCGCCGCGCCGGCAGGGCGGGGCGTAGCGGCACGCACCTTGGCCACGGCGTCGGCGCTGATGTCGCCACCGGGGTTGTCCCAGGAGTTCATGACGTAGGTCACGATGTTGGCGATCTCATCGTCGTTGAGCTGCGACATGGGGGGCATGACCGAGTTGTACTCCGTGCCGTTGACGGTGACCTTGCCGGACAGACCGTTGAGCACCACGCCGGCGACCTTCTCGGCCCCGCCTGCGAGGTAGTCGGACTTCGCCAGGGGCGGGAAGACGCCCGGGACGCCCTTGCCGTCAGCCTGGTGGCATGTGGAGCAGGTACCGGCGAACAACGCCTTGCCCGCTGCGGCGCGCTGGTCCTTCGAGGCTCCGCTGGCCGCAGCTGCCGCCACCGCATCCGAAGAGTCGGTCTCGGCCTTGTCTGCGAGGTAGGTCGAGTCGACCTCCTTGCCGGAATAGATGCCCTTCGCTTCGGGCCCCTCCACCTTCAGCATGCCGAGGGCGCCCTTGTTGAAGGCGCGGAAGATGCTGTGGTCCACGAGGACGTAGGTGCCAGGCACCTCCACGTCGAAGTCCATGAATGCTGCGCCGCCGGCGGGGATGAGCGTGGTCTGCACGTTCTCCTGGCCCAGGGTCCCGCCCTCGACGTGCACGGAGTCGAAGATCTCCCCGATGACGTGGAACGACGAGATGAGGTTCGGGCCGCCGTTGCCCACGAAGAGGCGCACGCGCTCCCCGACCTTGGCCTGCAAGGCGTTGTCGCCCACGAGGGCGCCTTCAGAGCCGTTGAACAGCACGTAGGTGGCGTTCTCCTCGATGGCCTTCTGCATGTCGAAGGGCTGCAGGCCCTTCTCGCGGTACTTGCCCACGGTGTAGTAGTCGCCCTGCATGACGTAGTACTCCCGGTCTACCTCGGGCAGGCCCTCGGGCGGCTCCACCAGGATGAGGCCGTACATGCCGTTGGCCACGTGCATCCCCACCGGTGCGGTGGCGCAGTGGTAGACGTACAGGCCCGCGTTGAGGACCTTGAAGCTGAACTGGCTGCTGTGTCCCGGCGCCGTGAAGGATGAGGCCGCGCCACCACCCGGGCCGGTCACGGCGTGCAGGTCGATGTTGTGCGGCATCTTGTTGTCGGGGTGGTTCGCCAGATGGAACTCGACGGTGTCGCCCTGGCGTACACGGATGAAGCTGCCGGGCACGTCGCCCCCGAAGGTCCAGAAGGTGTAGTCCACACCCTCACTGATGGGCATGACCTTCTCGACCACCTCGAGGTGCACGACCACCTTGGCGGGCGCAGTGCGTCCCGTGGGAGGCGGCACGTTGGGAGCCTGGGTGAGCACCGCGTGGATGGGCTCGCCCTGGGGCTCCGCGTCACGCATCGTCGACGAGTGCGGGGCGTTGATGTCCGAGGAAGAGGCCGTGGAGGCCGCCGGGGCGGCGGTGGGCGTCGGCGCGGGGGCCGTGCACGCGGTCAGCAGGAGCGCTGCGGCCGCCATCGTGAGTCGAGCGGGGGACATGGTGTGATCTCCTCGACACCGCACGGGTCCGCGCGTGTGTCTGAGGGCACACTACGGATGGACAGAATGTCGCATTCTGACCACCGTCATGTCTATGGAGTTTTCTGTCCGTTGACTTGGCTGGGTGCTGGACGTGTCGCCTGCGTGCGCCCCAGCTTCGGCCGATCTACGCCGGCACGGGCTCCTTGTCCCCGCCGTCGTCGCCGTCGGGCTCGGGCTCGTCGTCCTCGAGTCCCTCGTCGTCGTCGGGCAGGGGCTCGTAGGACTCGAGCACCTTGAACTGCAGGCCGTTCTCGTCGCCGTCCACCTGCATGACCCCACCGTGCACGAGCTCGCCGAAGAGCAGCTCCTTGCTGATGGGCTTCTTGACGTGCTCCTGGATGACACGCGCCATGGGGCGGGCGCCGAACTGCGGGTCGAAGCCCTCGTCGCCAATCCAGGTGCGGGCGGCGTCGGTGAGCTCGAGGGTGACGCGCTTGTCCGACAGCTGGCCATCGAGCTGGAGCAGGAACTTGTCCACGACCTTGTCGATGGACTCCTTCTTGAGCGCGTGGAAGCTGACGATGGAGTCGAGGCGGTTGCGGAACTCGGGGCTGAAGACGCGCTCGATGGTCTTGTTCTTGCCCTTGGTCTTCTCTTCGAAGCGGTTGCCGAAGCCCATCCCCACGCGGGCCATGTCTCGGGCGCCTGCGTTGCTGGTCATGATGAGGATCACCGAGCGGAAGTCGGACTCCCGGCCCGTGTTGTCCGTCAGCTTTCCGTGGTCCATGACCTGCAGGAGGATGTTGAACAGGTCCGGGTGCGCCTTCTCGATCTCGTCGAGCAGCAGCACGCAGTGCGGCTTCTTGCGGATGGCGTCCGTCAGCAGCCCGCCCTGGTCGAAGCCCACATAGCCCGGAGGCGCGCCGATGAGGCGGCTGACTGTGTGCTTCTCCATGTACTCGGACATGTCGAACCGCTTGAACTCCATGCCCAGTGTGTTCGCCAGCTGCACCGCGAGCTCGGTCTTGCCGACGCCGGTGGGGCCGGTGAAGAGGAAGCTCCCGACGGGCTTGTCGGGCTCGCGCAGGCCCGCCCGCGCCATGGTGATGGCGTTGCTCACCTGCTCGATGGCGTGGTCCTGCCCGTAGATGAGCAGCTTGAGGTCGCGCTCGAGGTTCTTGAGCTTGCCCTTGTCGTCGGTGCTCACCGTCTTGGTGGGGATGCGGGCGATCTTGCTGACGATGGCCTCGATCTGCGGGGGACGGATGGCGTCGACCCGGTCCTCCTTGGGCTTCATCGCTTCGTTGGCACCGGCCTCGTCGATGACATCGATGGCCTTGTCCGGCAGCGCCTGCTCGTTGATGTGGCGAGCGGCGAGGTCGGCGGCGGCGCGCAAGGCGGCGTCGGTGTACTTGACGCCGTGGTGGTCCTCGTAGCGGGACTTGAGGCCGCGGAGGATCTGGTAGGCCTCCTCGACCGAGGGCTCCATGATGTCGATCTTCTGGAAGCGCCGCGCCAGGGCCCGGTCCTTGTCGAAGGTCGCCCGATACTCGGAGTAGGTGGTGCTGCCCATGCAGCGGAGTTCACCCGCGGCGAGGGCTGGCTTGAGCATGTTCGACGCGTCCATGGTGCCGCCGGATGTAGCGCCCGCGCCGACCACTGTGTGGATCTCGTCAATGAACAAGATGGCGTTGGGCTCCTGCTTGAGCTCCTCCATCAGCGCCTTGACCCGCTCCTCGAAGTCCCCGCGGTAGCGAGTGCCCGCGAGCATCGAGGCCATGTTCAGGGAGTAGAGCTTGGCGTCCTTGAGCTGATCGGGCACGTCGCCGGAGTGGATGCGCAGGGCGATGCCCTCGGCGATGGCGGTCTTGCCCACCCCTGGGTCACCCACGAAGACGGGGTTGTTCTTTCGACGACGCAGGAGAACCTGGACCGTGCGCTCCACCTCCTTCTCGCGGCCGATGAGGGGGTCGATCTTGCCGTCCGCCGCCTTGGCGACGAGCTCGGTGCAGAAGTTCTCGAGGGGGTCCGAGAGAGCGTCCTCGCGCCCGCCGTCCTCCTCCACCCCCGAGGGGGCCGCGGAGCGACGCGCAGACTCCCCGGCGCCACTCTTTGTGATGCCGTGGCTGACGTAGTTCACGACGTCGAAGCGGGTGATGTCCTGCTTGCCGAGGGAGTAGATGGCGTAGGACTCGGGCTCCCGGAACATCGAGACGAGCAGGTTGCCGGCGTTCAAGGACTCGCGTCCCGCCGAGCGGACATGCATCGCCGCGCGTTGGAGCACGCGCTGGAACGACAGCGTCTGCTGTGGCTCTACGTCGGTGCCCTCGGGCAGGGACTCCACCTGCTCCTCGAGGAAGGCGGTCAAATCGGTGCGCAGGCCGTCCATGTCCGCGCCGCACGCGGCGAGGATCTCCTGGGCGGTGGTGTCGTCGAGCATCGCGAGCAGCAGGTGCTCGAGCAGGAGGAACTCGTGTCGTCGCTCGAGGGCGTACTCGAGAGCGCGACGGAGAGTCTCCTGCAGTTCCTTGGTCAGCATGAGGCGGGGGGCTCCGGGGGTGGGGAATCACTGCGGCGGGGGTCGGTGGACCCGGGCGCAAAGGGAGGATAGCCCCCGATCGGCGCGCTTCACCTGCTCAGACGGTTGGGGAGGTACCTGACCGGTCGCGGCAGGGCGTGCGAATGGTGACAGCGTGGCTATAGTCGGCGCCGCATGGCAGACAAGAAGACAAAGCGCGATGAAGGCGTCCTGACGCAAGAGCGGCCGAAGACCAAGAAGCCGCCCATGTACAAGGTGCTGATCCACAACGACGACTACACTCCCATGGAGTTCGTGGTGGCGGTGCTGATGCAGATCTTCCGCCACGACGAGGTCACGTCGACCCAGGTGATGCTGCACGTGCACCGCTCGGGGATTGGCGTCGCAGGTGTCTACCCCTACGAAGTGGCGGAGACGAAGGTCGCGCAGACGCTGAACGCGGCGAAGAACCACGAGTATCCCCTCCAGTGCTCCTGCGAGATCGAATAGCGACCACGGAGCACGTCGATCTCCGCGTCGGCTGCGTCGGTCGCTCGGTGCGACGCACTTGAAGTGCGCCTCCCTCGTCTCCTCCTTGCCTCCTTGAGTTCGACGCGCTCCGCGGCCGCTATTGGCGCCAGTCCTTCTGTGAAGGGCTCGTCAACGGCCTGTGGGCGGGGTCAACTAGCTGAAAAGGCTTGCAAACCCTCTGTGGGTTTCGCCGGGTTCACCGGCGCCCCACGTAGCGTGACTGCCAGATGAGCGCCTGGGCAGGGTGGCTGTGTCGGAGTCATGATGAACCGCGTCCTGTGCCTGTCCGCTTGCCTTCTCCTCTGCCTCTCCGCCTGCAACGCATCGAGCGATGACGACGACGACGCCACCGCGGCGCCCGCCGTCTATGTGCCCGAGTGCGGGCCTCCGATGCAGGGAGCCTGCGACAACGAGGCCTCCATCGTGCGCGGCACTGTGCGGCTCGGCGAGTCCCTCATCGGCGAGGACCCCGAGGGAGACCTCATCATCTCGCTGACCCACCTCCGCCTCGGGGGGGGCGCCGGTGGCGGCTTCTTCCATGCGCAGACGGTCATCGAGGACGTCGATCTGTCCGCCGGGCCCGTGCCGTTCCAGCTCGACATGTGCAGCGGCGGCGCGATGTACTCGGAGGAGAACTGCGAGTACAACCTCATCGCGGTGCTCGACCGCAACGGGAACGGCAGCGGGGCCATCACGCCGGACGACGGCGAGCCCACCGGTCGCATCGGTGACTTGAGCGTCAGCTGTGGAGGGGACGCGCCCTGCGTCGACCTGGTCCTCGACTGCACAGACGGCCTCGACTGCGTGGCCTTCGAAGACCCGTCGGAGACCTGCTCCTGCGCCAGCGACGCCTGCGAGAGCATCTACGCAGCCTGCGAGTAGACTGGGGGGCGATGCGCCTCTCGTCGACCCTGCTCCTTCTCCTCCTCGTCCCGCTCGCGGGCTGCGACCTGTGCTGGCCGCGGGGCGGGGGCATGGAGACGTGCCTGGCGCCTGACGACGACGACTCGAGCGATGACGACGACGTCGCCAACGACGACGACTCCGGTGACGACGACGACACCGGTGACGACGACGACGCAACCCCCGACTGCTTGACCCCCGGCCCGCGCCCCAAGTCGTTCCTCGCCACCGACACCTTCGGCTACGGCTACACGAACAGCGACGCCACCGACATCGACTTCTGCTGGTTCACCCAGGACGACGGCATCGAGGTGGAGACCAACAACCTGAGCTCTGCCGGGGCCTCCGTCTCCCACAGCCGCATCGAGTGGGACATCCAGTGGTACGGCCAGACCGCCGAGGTGATGCGCATCGACGTCAACGGCGTCATCCACTTCGACTACCACCTGTCGGTGAACCCCAACAACTTCTGCTCAGAGCCCCAGAGTGACTTGCCCGTCGTGGCCGTCTACTGGGACAACCTCGACATGCTGGGCGACGGTGCAGGGTCGATCTGGCACGGGGTGATGGGCGAGGCTCCCAACCGCATCGCGGTCGCCTGGTGGGAGAACATGCACCGGGTCTCCGACGGAAACCGGATCGACATCCAGTTCCACCTGCACGAGGACGGCCACGCCGAGGTGCACTACCGGTTGGTGGAGGGCGACATCTGGGAGAGCGACCTCGGTCGCGGGGCCACGGTCGGTGTGCTCGTGGACAGCGAGGAGAGCGCGAACCCCGGTCTGTGGGTTGGCTGCAACGACCCCGTGCTCAAGAACGACTTCTCCATCGCCTACTGGCCGCCCGAATAGGCTCCCAAGGAACCCAGAGGGCTTCCCGTCACTGCTCGAAGCACTTGAGCCCGTACTGGCTCCCGCAGAAGTTGCCGAAGCTGTAGTCGGTCCAGTCGTCGTTGGTGTAGCTGAGCCTGCTCACCGCGCTCCCCGGAGTGGGGCTGCCCTGCGTCGCAGTGATCGTCCAGTTGTTGCAGTGGCAGTTGCCGCCGTAGCAGTCCTCGGAGCTGCTGCCGAACAAGCCTTGGCTGCCGTCCACTCGGGTGAAGCTCCAGGCGAAGCTGTAGGTCTGGGTGTTGCCGAACTCGTCGATGTTGATTGGGTTGGCGATGGTGCCGTCCGTCAGGTCGGCCCAGTTGTTGGCCACCAGGGCGCCGTCGACCCGCACGTACGGGACCGAGGTGCTGCGGGTGAAGCGGGACGCCGGCGACGAGCTGTACGACGAGCCGCTGATCCACGCCTTGTAGGTGCCGCCGAGCCCCGCCGCGTTGGCTCGGGTCTGGCAGACGGCGTCGGCCCCGCTCGTGCCGCCGAGGGCGCCGTTCTGGCGGGTGGAGGTGACGAAGACCAGCTTGCCCACGGGCGCGGGCGGGTTCACCGTCACCGAGGCGGTGCCCGCGACTCCGTTGATGGACGCCGCCGTCGGGGTGACCGTGCACTGCCACAGCCCGGCTGAGGTGCTGGCGCCAGGGATGGTGTCGCCCGTCCATGTCGTG
This sequence comes from Deltaproteobacteria bacterium, assembly GCA_023954745.1. GTDB lineage: Bacteria > Myxococcota_A > UBA796 > UBA9615 > UBA9615 > JAGSHC01. The sequence continues at coordinate 10,578 of JAGSHC010000219.1, forward strand.
GTGCTCGTGGCCCCGGTCCAAGCCGCGCCGCCGAAGGTCCAGGACACGCCGTAGGTCACGGTCTCGTTGTCGGCGTCGGTGGAGGCAGCGGTGATGGCGCACACGAGCGCGTCGACAGCCTCGACGGGCGAGGAGGGGGTGCTGTTCACGCCCGGCTGGGTGAGCGGCGAGTCGAGCACGGTGATGGCCGGCGACAGCTGGGGAATCCCGCTGCCGTAGGGGTCCGACGGCGTGACCTCACAAGCGACGGTCTGGCCCTTGCTGAAGTTCGCGCTGCTCAGGAGCGTCGTTGTGGCGCCGCCCACCACGGACCCGTTCACCAGCCAGGCCACGGCCACGGTGGTGGAGTCGCCCTCGGGGTCCACGGGGGTAGGGTAGTTGCAGGTGGCGTCGGTGTTGGTGAACAGGCTTGCCGGTGTGACGTTGGGCGCGCCGATGGTGGGCGGCTGGTTCTGGGGGCCCACGGTC
>JAGSHC010000201.1 GCA_023954745.1 Deltaproteobacteria bacterium
CGTCGGCGGCGCCCGTGGCCAGGAGCAGTCGTGCCTCCTCCACTCCGGTCACCGACTCGTCGGGGGCCACCGCCACTCCGCTGCGCTCGCGGACCTCGGCGAGGGCGCGGGCCGTCGTGCCGATCTCCCCGGCGGCGATTGGCTGCTCGACGTACTCGAGGGCGTAGGGAGCCAGCTGCTCGAGGGCGCGCAGGGCCTGGGAGACGCTCACCCAGGCCCCGTTGGGGTCGATGCGCAGGGCCGGCGCGGGGCCCACTGCCTCGCGAATCGCCCGAAGGCGGATCACGTCGGCATCGAGGCTGCGCCCCACCTTGACCTTCAGCGTCTCGAACCCCTGGTCGACGGCCGCGGAGGCGCCCGCGGCGTCGGCCACCAGCGCGTTCACCGCCACATCGGGCACCGTGGAGTCCCCCAGCAGGCGAGCGAGAGGCACCGCGAGGCGACACGCCGCCAGATCGTGCAGCGCGAGGTCCCAGGCAGCCGAGGCCGCGGGGCAGTCGTGCAAGGCCGCGTCGGCGTCTCCGCCGCGCAGCACTCCGGCTCGCAGCGACTCCAAGGCGGCGAGGCACTGCTCTTCGGTCTCGGTGCCAGCCCAGACGAGCGGCGCTGCCTCCCCCAACCCGACGACGCCGTCGGCGTCGCGCACGGTCACGAGGAAGACGGTGCGCACCGTCATCGTGTCCTGGGCCGTGACCAGGGGCTTGCGCAGGGCGAGCTCCCGGCGCTGCACGTCGATGGCCACGATGGGCGCCGCGAGCACGGGGCGGGCGCGGCGGCGGGTGGAGCGGGCGTCGGACACGGAGAGGATCATCGCTCAGCGTCCGGGGAAGAGCAGGGCGGGGAGCAGCAAAACCGCGAACATGAGCTGGAGCTTCGCGGTGGCACCGAGCATGCGATTCAGGGTCGGCCCGTCGTCGTGGGACACCACAGTGCGCAGCGTGCTCGCAGCGTGGGGCAGGCTGAGCAGGACCAGGGCCGCCCACCAGGGCAGCGCTCCGGCGGCGATGAGCAGCGCCACCACCGCGTAGCCGGCGAGGAGCTCGAACGCGTACCACCAGCGTCCACCGCGCTCACCAAACCGCACCACCATCGTGCGCTTGCCGGCGGGGCCGTCCGTCTCGAGGTCCCGCAGGTTGTTCACGGTCAGCACCGCCGCTGCGATGCCGCCGATGGGCACGGAGAGGGCTACAGCGAGCAGGTCCCACGTCCCCGTCTGCACGAAGGTCGTGCCGGCCACGGCGGCCAGGCCGAAGAACAGGTACACGAAGAGGTCGCCGAGCCCGTGGTACCCCAGCGGGTAGGGGCCCGCGGTGTAGGCGACGGCGCTCACCATGCCGGCGATGCCGATGGCGAGGATGGGCCAACCGCCCACCTGCACGAGCAGGAGTCCCAGGAGAAAGGCAGCCACCAGGCTGATGCCCAGCCCCACGAAGAGGGCGGTCTCGCTGAGCAGGCCTTGTTGGGCGGCCCGGGGGGGACCCTTGCGGTCCTCGTTGTCGGCCCCGGAGCGGAAGTCGAAGACGTCGTTGGCGAGGTTGCTCGCGATCTGGAGCAACACCGCGCACACCAGGGCGAGCAAGGCGGCGCCTGCGTCGAAGCCCCCGCGGGTCACCGCGATGCCCGTCCCCACGAGGACTGGCGCCAGCGAGACCGTCAGGGTGTGGGGCCGCAGCGCGAGCACCCAGGCCTGCGCCGAGCCGGGACGAATGGCCGCGGTGCTCACCAGTCGCTCCCCTCCAGCAGCGCCAGCACCCGCGACTCGACATCGGCCCAGAAGGCCTTGTGTCGCTGCACGCTGTCCTCCTGATCCACCAGGACCTCCACCAATCGGGAGCGGTCCGTCGCTGGGCCCAGGGCCGCCCGGAGCGAGTGCTTGTCGGTGGGACGCACGTGCTCGAGCCCAAACAGGGCAGCTGCGTCGCCGAAGCGCGTGTCGTGGGGGGTGAGGAAGAGGGGCTCGAAGGCTCCTCCCGCTTCGGCCGCCGTCGTCTGAGCCAGGGGCAGGTAGCGGAAGATGCCGCCGCCGCCGTTGTTCACCACGACGAGCACGATGGGAGGCGCGCCTCGCTGGGCCGCTGCGAGACCTCCGAGATCGTGGAGCAGCGCGAGATCCCCCATGAGGGCCCACACCGGGCGCGAGGGGTCTGCCTCCGCCGTGCCGAAGGCGGTGGAGACGAGGCCATCGATGCCGTTGACGCCTCGGTTCGACAGGACCTCCTGAGGCCCTCCTTCCCAGAACGCATCGAGCTGGCGGATGGGCATCGAGCTCGCCACCAGCAGCCGGCCATCGGGCGACCAGGCCCGCTCGAGCTGGGCGATGAGGGACGCCTCGAAGCCGAAGGGCGCATCCACGAGGGCACGATTGCGGGCTCCACGCACCTCCACCTCGGCGTCCAACCAGGCGAAGAGCCAAGGGCGGGGAGGCAGCTCGCGCCGCATCCCGAGGCGTCCGGCGAAGGCTTCGGGCTCCGCGCGCACGAAGAGACTCCCCAGGTGATCGGGGTCCTCCCGGTCGGGGAACGGGTCGACCACGATGCGGTCGACGCCCAGGTGCATGGCCAGCCAAGCACCGACGTGCTTGCAGGTCGGCGTGCGGCCCACGTGCACCACGAGATCTGGCTCGAGTCGGCGCTGAACCTCCGGCGAGCGGAGGAACGCGTCGTACCCCGACACCACCGGAGCGCCGGGGCAGCGCAGCCCCGACAGAGGGTCGGCGAGCAGCGGGGCTCCGAGGGCGACGGCGATGCTCAGAGCGCCACGCCCAGCCTGGGGCCCCGCCACGACGACCGGACGCTCGGCGTCGAAGAGCCGGTTCCGCAGCTCGGTCATGTCCTGGCCGGCGAGCACGGTGCTGCCTCGGAGAACCCCCGCAAAGGGGGCGCCGTCGGGTCGGCCCAACACGGCGAGAGGGTCGGTCTGCTCGAGGTCGTCCGGCACGTCGCCGGGGACGTGGACTTCGCTCAAGGGCTCGTCGAACTGCAGGTTGAAGTGCACGGGGCCCGGGACTTGGGTGGCGCCGGCCTCCATCGCCCGACCGACTCGCGCGCGGAGCCAGCGAAGCCAGGCGCCCGTGGGCTCCGGCGGCGCGACGGACTGACGGAACCGCACGTAGGGAGCGAACAGCTGAGGCTGCGCCATCGTCTGGGGCGCGCCCGCGTCGAGCAACCGGTCCGGGCGGTCGGCGGTGAGCACGACCAGCGGGATGCGGGAGGCGTCGGCTTCGATGACCGCGGGCAGGTAGTGGGCGCCGGCGGTGCCCGACGTGCAGACGAGGGCGACGGGCCTGCCCGAGGCCCGGGCGAGGCCCAGGGCGTAGAACGCTCCGCTGCGCTCGTCGGGGTGCACCGTGACGGAGATGCGCTCGTCCCCATGGGCGGCGAGGGCGAGGGGCGCCGAGCGGGAGCCGGGGGAGAGGCAGACGTGGGCGAGACCCCACCGGGTCAGCTCGTCAAAGAGGGTCCGCGCGCCCAGGACATTCCTATTTGGCGCGGGCTCCATGGGTCAGCCCTCGACCAGGAGGTCTCGGAGGGCCCGCATCTTCTGCTCCACCTCGCGGGCTTCGCGCGACGGGTCCGACCCGCTGACGATTCCGGCGCCGGCAAAGAGCCACAGCGCTTCGTCCTCGAAGAGGCCCGAGCGGATTGCGACGCAGAGCTCACCGTCCCCGCCGTGCTCGACGACCCCGACCCCGCCGGAGTACCAGCCGCGGTCGAGCTCTTCGTGCTCGTCGATCCACGCCGTGGCCTCGTCGGCCGGGACGCCCGCCACCGCAGGGGTGGGGTGCACCTGGGCCGCGAGGCTCAAGATGCCGGGGCCACCCTCGGGCATGCGCAGCGTGAAGGGGGTGTGCAGGTGCTGCACGTTGGCGAGCTTCAGCAGGCCCGGCGTGGACGCAGCCTCCACCGCATCTCCGTCGGCGAAGCGGCCGAGGCGCTCCCGCAGGAACCCCACCACCGCTTCGTGCTCGCGCCGCTCCTTGTTGTTGGCGAGGAGGAGCGCTCCGAGGTTCGCGTCGGCCGCTGGCTCGTTGGCGCGCCCGACGGTGCCCGCGAGAGCGTCTGCGCGGACGGAGCGACCTCGACGGGCGACGAGACGCTCGGGGGAGGCGCCAGCAAAGGCCGAGCGCCCCGCGGGCTCCACCCAGAAGCGGAAGCAGTCGGGGTAGCGGCGCGCGAAGGCGTCGAGGACCACCGAGGGCGTCGTGCCGCGCACCCGGCCGAACCGGCGGGATCGGGCCAGGGTCACCTTGCGGAGCCGGGCACCTCCGATGGCCGCGAGACCGTCGGCCACCAGGTCTTCGTAGGGGTCTGCGGTGTAGTGGGGCTCCGTGGACGGGGCCACTTCGACCATGCCGAGGCCGCCGGAGCTGGCGGCGAGGGGCATGGAGCGCGTGGGACCGTCGTTGGCGAGGCCAGCCACGAAGCCCCAGGCAGCCGCCGTCGGCGCTCCCACGGACTCCGCAGGGCCCTGGGGAGCGGGCGCGGTGGCGAGGCCTTCCAGGGCGAGGGTCAGACGGGCGTCGAGCCAGGCAGTAGCTGCCTCCTCATCCAACCCGGCTGGAGCGACCGCGAACACGGTGCCCTCGTCGCCGCGCAGGACGAAGGAGACCTCGGGCAGCACGAGACGCCCAGGGCGCCAGCCCGTCCAAGGACCGGCGGTGGAGGTGCGGTTGGCGAAGCTGAAGCCGCCGACGAGCACCGGGCGCGAGCTCGTCTCATGAACTGGCTGCAGCGAGTCGAGGAGGGAGTCCGCCTGCTCGCCGAGCGCCTCGATCCGATCGGGGCCCGATGCCTCGATGACGGCCGACTCTCCCAAGCCCGCGACGGTCAGGCCGCCGGGGGCGTCGAAGAAGCAACGTCCCGGGGCTTCCCAGCGCACCGCGAGCAGCCGCTCGGGGGGCAAGGCCGGCGCAGGCCGGCTGGCGTACCAACGAGGAGTCATGGGACCTCCCCGACATACAGCCACGCGAGGCCCCAGAGGAGCGGCGTGGACGAACTGTGGGTCAGGCCCGCGGGCTGGAGGTAGTTCTCCACGAAGAGGTCGCCGGCGGGGAAGGCGGCGGAGGTGCGAGGCAGGTACTCGTAGGCCGCGCGGTTGCCCGTCATCAGGCCACCGACGGCGGGCATCACCACCCGGGAGTACCAGCGAAAGGTCATTCCGAAGAGGCCGGCCGGCTGGCCGAACTCCAGGACGAGGACCTTGCCGCCCGGCTTCACGACCCGGCGCATCTCGGCGAGGCCGGCCGTGGGGTCGACGACATTGCGAATGCCGAAGGACACCGTGGCGCCATCGAAGGTGTTGTCCTCGAAGGGCAACGCCATGGCGTCGGCCACCTGAAACGACATCTTGGCGGCGACGTCGCTCTTGCCTGCCTTCTCGTTGGCCAGGGTGATCATCTGCGGCGTGAAGTCGGTGCCCACGACCTCGCCGCTGGGGCCGAGCGCCCCCGCGAGGGTGAAGGCGAGGTCGCCGGTGCCGCAGCACACGTCCAACAGCTTCGCGTCCGGGGTCGGGCTCATCTCCCGCAGCGCCTTCTTGCGCCACAGGTGATGCATTCCGCCGCTGAGCACGGTGTTGGTGGCGTCGTACTTGCCGGCGATGTCGCCAAACATCGTCCGCACCACCTCGGCCCGCTCCTCGGGAGCGAGCTGCTCGGCGACGTCGGGGGAGGGAGTGCTCATCGGGCCCGCTCCGCCATGCCGGTGGCCACCGCGGCCAGGGCGTCGCGCGCCGGGCTCGGGGGCAGGACGCCCAGGGCCGAGAGGGCCCGCGCGGTGTGAGTGGCGATGAGCTTGCGGGTCGCGTCGCGGGCGCCGGTGTCCCTCACCGCGCGCACCAGGTCGGCAGCGAGTTCGTCGTCCAGCGAGGCGACCGGATGCTCGTCACCCACATGGTCGCGGGAGGCTTCCCGGGCGACGGCGGCGATGCGCTCCGCAAGAGCCGGCTGCTCGGCGAGCGCCAGGATGATGGGCAGGGTCAGGGTGCCCCCCTGCACGTCCTGCAGGACGTTCTTGCCGATGGACGCAGGGTCGTGCTCGAGGTCCAGCAGATCGTCGAGGAGCTGGAAGGCGATGCCGGTGTGGTGCCCGAACTCGATGAGCGAGCTGACCACGTCGTCGGTGGCGCCCACGCTGCGCCCGCCTGCCTCGACGGCCCACTCGAAGAGCGAGGCGGTCTTGCCCTTGCTGACGGCGAAGTACTCGTCGGTCGTCAGGTCGGTGCGGTAGCGATTCTCGAGCTGAAGCGACTCGGCGGCGATCATGCGGCGGAGCACGTCGAGCATCGAGGCGAGCAGGCCGGGGACGCCGGCGGCCTCGATGAGTCCCATGGCCTGGACCAGGAGGAGATCTCCGCCGAGGACCGAGGCGCCGTTGCCGAAGACGAAGCGCGCCGTGGGCCGGTCGCGCCGGGTGTCACCGAGGTCGATGACGTCGTCGTGCATCAGGGTCGCGTTGTGGATGAGTTCCGCCACCTGGGCCAGCAGCACGATCGAGGGCGGCGGCTCGTGGGGTGGGAAGGCCTTTGCCACCAACAGGCAGAGCACCGGGCGCACCCGCTTGCCCCCGGCTGCCATCAGGTGGGCGGCGGCGGCGGCGACCTGGTGCTGCGCCGGATCGATCGTGGACGCGAGCCCCTGCTCCAACGCCATCAAGTCAGCCGAGAGCGTGTCGGCCATGGGGAGCAATCGCTCCTTCACGCCGGTCAGGTCGTGGGTCTGGGCCAGCCGCAGGAGAGCCTGGCGCGCGGTGGTCTGAGGCATGGAAAGTCCGCTTGTTCTTTGAAGTTTCAAATTATTTTGAAACTTATGAACGCTGGTCCCCAAAGTCAATGGGGAGCGCAACAGTGAATGGGTCTCGATGCGCGGACGAGGGTCCGCCGCGCCCCTATAGAAGATGGCGCGCCCGAGGGAAAGCGGAACATGGACGGTTGGGGCGGTTCTCTGTCTCGCATCGCGACGGTGCGTGCCGTGAGTCGGGCCTCACTGCGGCGTGAGCAATCAGACCGTCGAGAAGCCGAGCTTGCGTCGGAGGGCCCGAGCGACCCACCACACCAGCGGAAGGCCAGTCACCAGGGAGGCACCCATGGCGACCCAGGGGATCGACGCGCCAGGCTGCACCGCTTGATAGAGCGCCTGGATGGCGTGGTGGTTGGTGAACGGAGCCAGCAACCAGAGCCACGGGCCGCTCACGAAGAAACCGGCCACGGGCAGCGACGTGAAGAAGAACAGCAGGCTCTTGAGCATGGCCACGGCGGCCACCTGGTCCTCGGCGAAGGCGGCGATGAGGAAGCCGAGCAGCAGGGCGGCGGGCAGCGCCGCGATGGATGCGATCGCCACGGGAACGATGGGGACCGAGCCCAGGAGGATCAGCGTCGCCACCACGCCCAGGGGCAGGGAGAGGGCGATGGCGAGGCCAGCCTTGGCCGCGAGGTACTCCCCGAACTGGAGGGGCGCCGTCGCGTAGACCCGCAGGGTCTTGCTCTCCTTCTCCTCGAGCACGAGCAGCCCCACGATCACGCCGCCCATGAGGAGCACGGCGAAGGCCATGAGGGAGGCGAGGATCCCGCGCAGCATGGAGGGGCCGCTCTCCAGGGACTCCCACTGCACATCGAGGGGGACCTGCACGGCGGCGGCGTCCAACACGATGCCCGGCGCGGCTTGCACCCACGCGGCTTCGTTGCCCTCGAGCAGGACCTCGGGCACCCCGTCCTCGCCGGACACGACTCCCGCCACGTCATCGATGCGCTGGACACGCTCCAGCACGGCGGCGGCGTCGGGAAGCACCTCGACCTCGGCGGAGGCTTCGAGAGCCGCGATGACGTCGGGCTCAAGCTGGGCGGCGACGGCCACGGTGAGGCCCGGGTCCTCCAGGAAGGGCAGGAGCAGCCGGAAGCCGAAGGCCATCAGCAGGGGGCTGAAGAGGATGTAGGTGATGATCGAGTCGCGCTGGCCGGCCCGCAGGTCCTTGCGGACCACCGTGAGGATGCGTCGGAGGTTCATGCTCGCTCCCTCATGAGGACCCGGTGGATGACGACGGTCCCGAGGACCGACGAGGCGGCAAAGACGACGCCCAGCCAGCGCAGGCTGTCGATGACCACGGACTCTCGACCCGCGGGGAACAGCAGCTCCCGGCCGGCGAACATCACCCCCCAGGTAGGCACGAACTCCAGACCCGGGAGGGACGCCGCGGGCAGGCCGTAGGCGATCATCGGCAGGCTGAGGGTCAGCCCCACCACCGCCATCGGGTAGAAGAAGCTCGACAGGTTGCTGTAGAAGACCGCGATGCCCATGCCCACCAGGGTCAGGGACGCCGTCGCCAGGATGAGCAGGACGTGCAGCTCGAAGATCAGCAGGCCGTGGGGGGCCACGATGGCGATGAGCAGCAGGGCTCCGGTGAGGGCCATGGCCGTCAGGACCGCCACCTTGCTGGCGACGTAGCGCAGCGTCCCGCCGGGGCTCACCCGATAGAAGCGCACGGTCCCGTGTTGCTTCTCCTGCAGGATCATCACGCCGGCGAAGAAGAAGCCGAGGATGACGGTGTCGAGGCCGAAGATGAGGGGGAGCCAGCTCTGGTTGAAGGGGGGAGGAGCCTGGGGCGCGCGCAGGGTGCGGAGGGTGTGGGAGGTCTCCCCAGGAGTGCCGCGGTCGAGCCAGCTCTTCGTGGCCGCCGCCTCCATGAGCCCCCGCACGTTCGGGGTCTCGCTGCCTTGGATGACGAAGGTGACGCCGGGCTGAGCGGGGGTGCCGCGCATGACGACGCCGACGGCGCTGGAGTCCTCGACGGTCGCCTCGCGCACGCTGGCCGCGTCCGGTCGGATGGCCTCCTGCCCGATCTCGTCCCCCACGCCGCCGAAGAGCTGGGCCGTGGACGCGTCTGCGAAGTACTGGGCCCCGGCTTCGTCGAGGTGAGCCGGCAAGGCGAACCGGAGGAGGAGCGCGAAGACGAGCGACATCCCCAGAGTCACGTGCAGGAACTTGCCCCTCCACGCCACGCGGGCGTCCAGGGACAGCTGGGAGAGGAAGGCCTTCATGCGGCGAGCCCCTGGCCTGTCAGCTTGATGAAGATGTCGGCGAGGGTGGCTTCCTGGCTGTGCATCGTCTCGAAGTCGGCGGCGCCGCAGAGGGCGGCGAGGCGCGCCCGGTCCGTCTCGGACTCGGGGAAGAGGGTCTCGGCGATGAGCTTGCCGTTCTCTCGACGCTCGAGCTTCACCGCGTGCTGCCCGTGAGCGAGCTTGAGCTCCCGGGGGCTGTCGCAGGCCACGAGCTTGCCGTCGTGCAGGAGGCCGATGACGTCGCACAGGGCGTCCGCCACGCGCATGTCGTGGGTGGTGAGGATGATGGTCTTGCCCTTGTCCCGCTCGGCGCGGATGAGCTCGATGATGATCTCGACGGTGGCGGGGTCGAGGCCCGACGTGGGCTCGTCGAGGAAGAGGAAGCGCGGGTCGTGCAGGAGGGACCGCGCGAACACCAGGCGCTGCTTCATTCCCTTGCTGTAGTCACCGGCGAGCTTGTCCTTGCTCGCGCCGAGGCCCACCGAGTCGAGCAGGGAGGCCGCGTCCCTCATGGGGCCGGTGTAGAGGCCCGCGAAGGCGTGCATGTTCTCGAGGCCGGTGAGCTTGGGGAAGAGGTTGGGGTGCTCGAAGCTCACGCCCACCTGCTGGAAGAACTCCCGGCCCTGGGTGGCGAGCTCCACCCCATCGAACCGCACCGAGCCCTGCTGCATGGGCAGCAGCTTGATGAGGATGTTCTGGATGGTGGACTTGCCGGCGCCCGAGGGCCCGAGCAGGCCGAAGATGGTGCCCGTGGCGGCGGTGGCGCCCACGTCTCGGACGGCGGGGGAGTCCGCGCCCGCGTAGGTGAAGGTCAGGTTCTGGATCTCGATCATGAGCTTGGCTCCGAGGAGGGCGCGGGAGGGGTCGGCCGGGTGGCCGGACCGAGTCCGCTGCGAAGGAAGTCGAGGGCGTCCTCCACCAGGGCGCCGATCTCGTCGGGGCTCAGGCGGTTCGCCATGGAGGGGTCCGTCATCCACGTGGCCACGTCGACGCCCATGGCCTGAGCGAAGACCTGGAGCATCCCCTCGCCGAGGGTCTGGGCGAGCATGGTGGCGGCGACGTCGAGGTTGAGGCCCGCGCGCACCTCGCCAGTCGCCTGCCCTGCGCGGAGCAAGTCGAGGAGCCAGGCGTGGCTTGCGGCGGCGTTGGCGGCGACGATGGAGGCCAGCTCGGGATCGCCGCTCTCCCGCTGGAAGCGCGCACCGAGGAGGGCGAGCTTCGGTTCGGCGGCGGCGAAGGCGAAGCCCCCAACAAACGCCTGGCGCACGATGTCCCAGATGGACGAGCCCTCGGGCGGGGCGACGGCGGCGATGGCCTCCATCTTCCGGCGGCCGATCTCGTGGCTCACCAGCCAGGTGTAGAGGTCGAGCTTGTTGTCGAAGTACTGGTAGACGCTGCCCTTCGCGATGCCAGCGGCGGCGACGATCCGGGACAGGGACGCCTGGCGATAGGGCTTGCTCGAGAACTCCTCGATAGCGAGGGACACGAGGCGATCGCGCTTGGCGGCGGGCAGGTTGAAGAAGGTCGGTTTCGGCATGTGACTACCCAGTCATATGACCGGGTAGTCACAACGTCAAGTCCGGAGTATGGTTTGGGTGTTGGGCGGCTCGACATGCAGCGGGCGGCCCACGACGGAGCGGTCACGGCACACGTGTGCTGCGCCAACAAGGAGCGGTCATGAGCAACATGCAGTACCTCGGGATCTTCCTCGTGCTCTGGGGCATCAGCACCCTCGCCGTGGCGGCGCTGAAGCCCCCTGCGCTGTGGAACATCGCGAAGATCCAGTCCCTGGTGAAGAGCTTCGGCGACAAGGGCACGGTGATCTTCATGAGCGTCTGGGGCGTCGTCGGCCTCGGCGCGGGGGTGGCGTTGCTGGTGACCCAGGGGGGATAGAGTTCTCCCATGCGCGCTGAGTACGGCACCGGTCGTCTGCTCGCGCGGCAGTCGCAGTAGGGGTCTCCCTCGGACCTGAGCGCCATGGCCACCGAGTGGGACTGCGACTGAAGGACCGCGGCGCCCACCTCGTCATCGCGCGCCCTCATCGACCCTTGCCGCTCCCCAGACCCCCGTGCATCGTGCGCGCCATGAATCTGCGCAGTCTCCCGGCCTCCCTTCTCCGTCTCGCCTTCCTGGCGCCGCTGGTCCTCCTCGTCGCCTGCGACCCGCCCGTCGTCGATGATGACGACGACGACGACGCCACCGAGCCCTGCACCGACGCCGACGGTGACGGCGCCTGCGAGGACACCGACTGCGACGACGCCGACCCCGCCGTCTTCCCCGACGCCGAGGAGCTCTGCGACGGCCTCGACACGAACTGCGACGACGTCGCCGACTTCCCCGGGGAAGACACCGACGCCGACTCCGACGGCTCCCTCGCCTGCGCCGACTGTGACGACGGCGACTCCGCGAACACCCCCGGCGGCACCGAGCTCTGCGACGGGCAAGACAACGACTGCGATGGCTCGCCGGGCGCCGATGAAGGCGACGCCGACTCTGACGGCTCCCTCGCGTGTGCCGACTGCGACGACAGCGACGCCGATCGCTACCCCGGCAACCTCGAGACCTGCACCGACGGCACCGACGAAGACTGCGACAACCTCGTCGACTGCGCCGACCCCGCCTGCTCGGCCGAGGTGGTCTGCGCACCCGAGCAGTGCGCCAACGGGGTGGATGACAACGCCGACTCCCTCGTGGACTGCGACGACCCCGACTGCGCCGCCGCGACCCTGTGCCTCAGCGACTTCACGGTCCGGGTCGTCGACACCGGTGGCGTCGGCGAAGACTGCTCCCTGGC
>JAGSHC010000045.1 GCA_023954745.1 Deltaproteobacteria bacterium
CCTCCCCCTCCGCTCCCGACGCCAGGGCATTCTTCGCTTCGGCGAGGCCGGCGTCGTTTCGGCCCGCGAAGAGAAGAAGGCGCGAGCGATCGGCCAGCTCCGCGGCGGTCGTGCCGTCCAGGATCTCGAGGGCGTCGTCCACCGCTCCGCACCGAGCGAGCTGCTCGGCGAGGCGGCGGCGCGCCGGGGCACCCCGCCCCGGACGGTGCAGTCTGCGCAGCTGATCCACCGCTTCCTCGGGGTGCCCCAACTCCCGGAGCACCGCCGCGCGCCGGAGCGGGAGTCGGTCCGCGGACTCGAGCAGCGCGCCCGCGTCCTCCCAGTCTCGGCTCCGAGCGAGGAGATCGACGAGGCGGCGCCGCGGGGCCGGGGCGCTCGGCTCCAGCCGCACCCACTGCTCCAGGGACGCGCGAGCCTCGTGGTTCCACCCCAACTCGCCACAGAGGTCCGCGTGGGTCCGCAGCGCGAGAGCGCGCAGAGCTGGTGACCCGCTCCTGCTGCACTGGGCGAGAAGCCGCGCCGCCTTGTTGGGGCGCCTCAGGAGGAACCATCCGATCCCCTCGACAATGCTCGCGGAGCCCTCGGCCCCCGCCTCGTTGAGATGGCGCGCCGCGAGGTCATCCTCTCCCGCTCGCAGTGCCCGCAGCGCCTTCCGGACGCTCACCACTCAGCCTTCAGACCGAGCCAGGGCCTCAGCGGCGGCCAGAACGTCAGGGCCTGGCACTCCGGGGCGAGCCCGTCGACTCCCGTGGCCGGGCAGTTCCGCGCGAACACCCGCCCTCCGAGGTCGGCGTTGAGCTCGAAGGAGGCGCGAAGCCGGAAGAACCGCGTAGGAATGCGGTGCTCCAGTCGCAAGTCCAGCCGGTGAGTGGCCCCGAATCGCTGGTCGTTCACCGCACCGATACTCCAAAGCCAGTCGTCCCCCCCCTGGCTCACCGGGGTGAGGGAGCTGGTGGGTGGACCGCTCGCGCCCGAGTAGCTGACGCCCACAACGAAGTTGCGCAGGCGTCCCACAAAGAGACGGGTCCCGACCTCGATGTCGTGCCGCTGGTCACCCGCCGTCGGCCCCCCCGTCGCGTCTGAAGCGGTGGGGTTGCGGCGCGTGGTGCCCAAGAACGACCAGGCGGCATGGGCTTCGAACCGACCCAGCTGCACCAGGCCCGTGGCGTCGAACCCGCCCGCGAGACCCGTGCCTGTGCTTCGCCACTGCCCATCGGTCCCCAGGTCGGGGACGAGGAGATGGTCGAGGGCACGACCCCAGGCGAGCACCTCCAGCACCGCCACGCCGCCCAACTCCTGCCCCACTCCGATGCTGGCGGTGAGGGCTCGCTCCGGGCGGTCCTGGGTTGCTCCGAGGAGGTGGAGCTCCGGGCGCCCCTGGTGGGTCAGGGCGACTCCGCCACGGACCACCGTGCCCGTGGGGAGAGGGACGGTCACGGCGAGGCGAGGGGAGAGCCGAGGGGCCAGCGACGCGTTCAGGAGACTGGTGCGAGCTCCCACGCGGAGGTTCACAGGCCCCAGCTGGGCGAACTCCGCTTCGGCGTACAGGTCCAACTCCGCGTGGTCTGCGTTGAACTCCCGGTCGTCGAGGAGCTTGCTCTCCACGAGGTCGGCCGAGGGGAGCGACGCCCAGCTCGGGAGAGCCCAGGGGTCTTCCAGTTCGCCCCGTGCGCGCTGGAGGACCGGCCCGGCATCCACTCCGACCCGCAGCGTGTGGGCGGGACCGAAGCCCTGCTCCACCCCGAACAGCGCGCGTCCGCGGTGCACCCCGGACTCCCAGGTTCGCTTGCCGGGGTAGTCGAAGTCCGTCTCTGGCTCGGCGTTCTGCTCCCAGGCCCAGCTGCCGAGCAAGAACAGCTCAGTGCGCGGGCCCGCCTGCAGGTCCCATCGCAGGGAGCCGCCGAGCATGCGGTGCCTCAGGTTGACGTCGTCGAGGAGGATTCGGTCGTGCAGGTGGAGGAGCGTGAGTCCCAGCCGGGAGCCCTTGCCCGTCGGCACGGTGACGCGGGCAAAGGCGCTCCCGAAGTCCACCGTGTCGAGGGCGACGTCGTCCGTGAGCCCCAGCGCGTCGAATCCCGCCAGGTACGCCTGGAGGAAGGACCGGCGCACTCCGAGGGTGATGCGTGTCCCTCGGCCCTCCTTGCCGAGGGTCACCGCCCCGTGGGCAGCGGCCCCGAGGAAGGAGAGGTCCACTGCCCCGTCGAAGCGGTCGTGGGCCCCGTCCTTGTAGCGCGCGACGACCGCCCCACCGTTGCTCTCGGGGACCGACGCCGACGGCACCACGCCCTCGATCCGCACCTCGTTGACGAGGTCCGGGTCGAGCGCTCCGAAGATTCCATTGAGGTGGGTCGCGTCGACGATGCGGATCCCGTCGACGAGAGTGAGGGTTTCGCCCCGTTCCGCCCCGCGCACCCGGAAGCGGGCCGATGCGGCGGTGTCGCCGGAGACCCCGGGCGCCGACTGAAGCGAGCGATTGAGGTCGCCGTAGCCGCCCGCGGTCTCGGCATGCCGGGCGGCGTCGACGGTGGCGCCGCCGAGGTCGAAGCTCCGGTCGGCCTCGGGGACCCGCCTCGCGAGCTCGTTCCAGTGGGGAGCCGAGCGGGTGACGCTCTCCGACCGTCGCGAGACCCCCCGACGCAGCGTCACCGAGACCTCGGCGGTGTCGGCGTCGACCCGCTGGATGTGGTCGCGATAGCCCCGGGCGACCACCACGAGGGTCTCTCCTCCGTCCGCAAGGGGCGATGCGCTGGAGAGGACGAAGGCCCCCTCGTCGCTGCACGGCACGAGGAGTTCGCGCTCGACCAGAAGCGCCGCTTCGCAGACGACGGGGTCGCCGCGGCGGTTCTGCACCTCTCCTCGCAGAGAGAGACCGGCGGCGCCTGCCCAAGTCGGC
The DNA here is from genome assembly GCA_023954745.1 of Deltaproteobacteria bacterium. GTDB lineage: Bacteria > Myxococcota_A > UBA796 > UBA9615 > UBA9615 > JAGSHC01. The sequence continues at coordinate 2,894 of JAGSHC010000045.1, forward strand.
ATCGCGACAACGCAGACGAAGAGCGCTCGGAGGATCAGGCGGATTGCGCGAGAATGCCACGCTCGCCCCCCCGCGCGCCTCCAGTGGCGAGATAGGCTAGGGCTCCATGCCCGAGGAAGACCCCAGCCAGCCGCTGCTCCTCGCTGAAGAGCGGGAGCGTCGCCAGCGCGCCGAAGCCCGGCTCGCCAGCGCGGAGCGCCTCGCCACCGTGGGCACTCTCGCCGCGGGCGTCGCCCACGAGATCAACAATCCGTTGACCTGGGTCATGAGCAACCTCGAGGAGATCGCCCTCGGACTCGAGGACCGCTCCGTGCCCCGTGCGCATCTGGTGGCGTACGTACGCGAGGCCAACGATGGCGTGGAGCGGATTCGTTCGATCGTCGAGGGCCTGCGGACCTTCATCCACGGGGACGATGACCGGCGCTCGCCGGTGCGGGTCGAAGACGCTCTCGAGCTTGCTCTGAAGGTGGCCACCGGTGAACTTCGCGGGCGGGCGACCGTCGAGCGACGCTTCGGAGACACGCCCGAGGTGCTCGCCAACGAAGGGCGGCTCTCCCAGCTCTTCCTCAACCTCATCATCAATGCAGTGCAGGCCTTCGGTGACGAACGAAGCAACACCCTGGTCCTGGTGACCGATGTGGAGCGGGACGACGTCGTGATCGAGGTGCGAGACAACGGTCCCGGGATTCCTCGGGAGTATGTCTCCCGCCTCTTCGACCCGTTCTTCACGACGAAGCCCGTGGGCGTCGGCTCGGGGTTGGGGCTGTCCATCTGCCTCAACATCGTCCGGACCCTGGACGGATCGATCGACATCGAGACGGAGGTCGGGGAAGGCACCACCTTCCGGATTCGGCTGCCTCAGGCCCCAGCAACGCGCTTCAGCGACGTCGACCTGACTCCCCTCGGCGACACGCCGGTCCCGGATCGTCGCATGCCGACGCTCCCTCTCCGCAGCTCTGGCGACTCCGCCCTCCCTCCTCGTTCTGGCGACTACTCCCTTCCCGCCGCGACCCCGCTGGAGACGCCCGTCCAGAAGTGGCGGATTCTTCTGGTGGATGACGAGCCGAGTGTGCTCCAGGCGCTGACTCGGGTCCTGCGTCGCACGTTCGACGTGGTCCCAGCCCGCTCGGGCCGTGAGGCGATGGAGCTGGTGCGCGTGGGCATGAAGATCGACGCGGTGGTGACGGACCTGCGCATGCCCGATGGCTCCGGGATGGAGCTGCACACGCTCCTCGAAGACGAGGCGCCCCTGCTCGCCGAACGTCTCCTGTTTCTCACAGGCGGAGGGCTCGCGCGCGAGGAGTTCATGTTCCTGGACAAGCCTGGACGGCGTTGGGTCTCCAAACCGGTCAAAGCGGCCAACTTGGTGGCGCTTGTGCAGGAACTGATGACCATCGAGCCCTAGTCCATCGTTTGCCCCGCCCCGCGCATCTGCTACAAGTCGGGGCAGTCACACGGTTCGGGACCAACTGATCACGGCAGGCAGGAAGCAGCCGCAGTAGGTGGGTGGCGTCTAGGAAGCGAGGAACGAGTGACGGAACGCAAAGCGTTCTCGACCCAGCAGGCTGCTGCCCTCTGCGGGGTTGACCGGCGTTCGATGCTCCGTTGGGTCAAGGCAGGCGTCCTGCCGAGCTACCAGACCGGTGGCGGTCGATGGCGCATTCAGCCTGACGACCTGGTCGCATTCATGCGCGACCGGGGGATGGCGGTTCCAGCAGAGCTGGCTCCTTCGTGGCCCACGGTGGTGATCGTCGACGACGACGAGGGCTTCGTGAACGCCTTGCGGCGGGTCGTCTCTGCGCGTCGTCCCGATGCCCGCGTGCTGACTGCCATGGATGGCTTCACCGGAGGCATGCTCGTCGCAGCTGAGCGGCCGGACCTGCTCCTTCTCGATGTCCAGATGGAAGGACTCGACGGAGTGGAAGTCTGTCGGCGGATCCGCGCTGACGCGTCGCTGGGCTCGATCAGCATCGTGATCCTCTCGGGTCACCTGAACGAGGAGCTCGAAGCAGAGCTGCGGGGCCTCGGGGTCCTCCATTGCTTACGAAAGCCCGTCCCTCCGGCCCAGATCCACGGCCTGCTCGATAAGCATCTGCAGGTCGCCCGGCCGGCAGCCAATGGGGCCTGACGCTCTCCGAGCCCAGCTCGACGACACATTCGCCTCGTTTCGAGATGCTCCCGGGGCCGAGGAACTCGCAAAGCTCCTGCGCACCGTCTGCCACGACGTGAACAACGCGCTGGGAACCCTCGCCCTCGAGCACTACTCCGTGGGCGCGATCCTCGACGATGTGTCCGCCTGCGTGCCGACCGGCGAGCTGGCGGAGCTCCGAGCGGCCCTGGCGAACGCCGAGGCAGCGAGAGACGCAGGGGAGGCTATCGTCGCCATCCTTCACGGCACCGCGCGCTCCCTCGACTCCGAGCCAGGGTAGGCGCGCCCAACACCGCGGGGTTCGTCCCCTTCCGGAGCGCGCATGCTCGTCCTCGTCATCAACTGCGGAAGCAGTTCTCTCAAGCTTGCCCTGGTCTCCTCGGCTGACGGCCGGTCCCATGCTCAACGCACAGTGCAGAGGGTCCCGCGAGGGGGGCACGCCGCAGCCCTGGCGGACGCCTTGCCGGACCTCCTCGGAGACCACACCCCGGACGTCGTCGGGCATCGGGTGGTGCACGGTGGAGACCGCTTCTCCGCTCCGGTGCGGATCGATCCGACGGTGGAGGCGGCGATTGCGGATCTGAGTGCCCTCGCTCCGCTGCACAACCCCGCCAACCTCGCGGGGATTCGCGCGGCCCGCGAACTCTTGCCCGACCTGCTGCACGTGGCGGTGTTCGACACGGCCTTCCACTCGACGTTGCCGCACCGCGCCCAGCGGTACGCCCTGCCCCTGGAGATGGCCGAGAAGCACGGCGTCCGTCGGTATGGCTTCCATGGGCCCTCCCATCAGTACGTCTCGGCCGCCGCCGCCCAGCATCTGGGCACTCCCATCGACCGCCTCCGGCTCATCACCTGCCACCTCGGCAGCGGGGCCAGCGTGTCTGCGGTGGAGTACGGCCGCTCCGTCGAGACCTCGATGGGGATGACTCCCTTGGAGGGGTTGGTGATGGGGACCCGCTCGGGCGACGTGGATCCAGGCGCGCTCCTTCACCTCGCTCGGGTGGAAGGGCTGGATATCGACGGATTGGACACGCTCCTGAACCGCGAATCGGGACTGCTGGGACTCGCCGGCGTGAACGACATGCGGGACATCGAGGAGCGCGCGGCGGATGGGGACGAGCGTGCCCGCGCGGCGCTGCACGCCTTCTGCCACCGTCTCCGCAAGTACATCGGGGCTTACGCGGCGGTGATGGGCGGGGTCGACGCCATCGTCTTCACGGCGGGGATCGGCGAGAACAGCGCGCTGGTGCGGCACCGTGCGGCGCAGCGCCTCGAGTTCCTGGGGGCCGTCCTCGATGAGGATCGCAACCGAGACGCCCGCGTGGGACCGGACACTCCGGTGGCCGAGATCGGGGCGTCGCACGGTCGCTGTCGGCTGCTGGTCGTGGCGACCAACGAGGCTCACGCCATCGCCAAGGCGGCGAGCCGGATCGCTCAGGAGCTGGATCGGGTGCCGATCGAGGCGCCTCCCATCCCGGTCGCGATCTCGGCGCGCCACGTGCACCTCACCGCGGACGCCGTGCGCGCGCTCTTTGGGGAGGGCCACAAGCTGACGCCGCGTACCTGGTTGTCCCAGCCCGGCCAGTTCTCCTGCGAGGAGCGGGTCACCCTCATCGGGCCCAAGCGCACCATCGAGCGGGTGGGGATCATCGGGCCCGTGCGTCGGGCGTGTCAGATCGAGATCTCCCGGACCGACGAATTCCACCTCGGGATCGACGCGCCCATCCGCCGCTCGGGCGACGTCGAGAACACCCCAGGGATCACTCTGCAGGGTCCCGCCGGCCGCCTCACCCTGGAGGATGGAGTGGTCCAGGCCTGGCGGCACATCCACATGCAGCCTGCGGACGCCGCCATCTATGGCGTAGAGGACGGGGACGTGGTCTCGGTGGCCGTCGACAGCAACGGACGGGACCTCGTCTACGGCGACGTGCTGGTGCGGGTGAAGGGCAGCTATCGCCTCGAGATGCACATCGACACGGACGAGGCCAACGCGGCGAACCTCTCACGAGGGGACGTGGGCATGTTGGCCGCGACCTCGGGGACCGTACGCGTCGTGAGGAAGAACGTGCGGTGGAAGCCCGCCTGACACGGTGGCAGCCCGAATGAGACGGTGGAAGCCCACCTGACGCCGTGCTAAACCCCGGCCGCCCTTGCTGGAGGCCCTCATGGCGCGACATCACCGACTCCTCGTTCTTCCCTTTCTCCTCGGCTCCTTCGTGGCTTGCGCGTCACCGGATCTCGATGAGCCCGAGGGGGACACGAACCCTCTCCCGGCCTTCGAAGAGGACTGCGGCAATCCGCGGAACGACACCCTGGAGACCGCATCGGGTCTGGAGGCCGAAGACGAGGCAGCGTGGGAGGGCGTGCGTCTGTGTACCGACGACGTCGACTACTACCGGCTCGACGTGCCGCCGGGACGTTGGGCGTCCCTCAAGGTGACCATCGACGGAGAGGGTGCCGGCCAGACCGACCTCGATCTCCACGAGGTGGATGAGGACGATGAGGTCGTCTGGTCGAGCGCGGCGAGTCAGGTGTTCGAGCGCCTGGCCTGGTTCAACCCCACGGACGAGCCCGTCTCGCGCTTCGTGCGCCTGGAGGGCTACGCCGGAGCGCGCGCGGACTACGACATCCTCGTGCGGGTGGACCGCTACCACGAGGACTTCGACTGCGACGACCTGTACCCCGACGAAGACCCCGACGACGAAGACGGGCCGTGCAACCGCATCATGCAGTTCCCCCAGACGAACTACGACGACGAGGGGTACTTCGTCGAGCACCAGCCGCACTACAGCAACCTGCGACGCGAGGTGCAGTATCTGGTGCGCTACGCGTCGGAGCGGGTGAGGAAGCAGTTCCCCGACACCGAGCCCCTGGGCTTGCTGGACATGTCCCAGTGGGATGGCGACACGCCGGGCCGCATGGTCGGGCAGCTGCGGCACCCCGAAGGCACCCATGCCACGGGCAACGACATCGACATCTCCTACTACAGCCTCAGTGAGAACAACGGCGGCAAGATCGTCTGCCCGAACCACGATGGCTACTTCTGCACCGGGCCCGCCTCGGACCTGGACGTCGACCGCACCACCTACTTCATGGCCCAGCTCGTCGACAACATGAACGTGCGCGTCATGGGGGTGGACCCCGCGGTGGCCGCGCTGTTGGGCCCGAGGGCCTTGGAGATGGAAGACGAGGGCTTGATCACTCGGGAGCAGCGCCAGCGCGTGCAGGGCTTGATGGCCTACGGCGACGGCTGGCCGTTCCACCACCACCACATCCACCTGAGCTGGCAGTTCGAGGATGGCCACGAGGAGCGTGGTGGTGTCCCCGACGGCTGCATGGTCGGACCCGGCCTCGCTCCCTAGACGGCTCTCATCAGCCGCGCTGGGGCTCAGCGCGCGCTGTCGTCGTCGTCGTCGTCGTCGTCGCCCAGCTCGGTGCAGGTCAAGGTGACCGTGCTGAAGTTCAAGGCGGCGAGGGTGCTCTGAGTCCCCTCGCAGCGCCCTTCGGGGTCGAGCAGGGTCAACGTGTTGCAGCGCTCCGTCCCGCAGCCGGGACTCACCCGGGTGTCGAAGGTCTGCATCAGCTCCCCGTCGCCATTGGTGGTCGCGACCGGGGCGTCTTCGTTGACGCAGATGGCCCGCACTCCGTCGACACCATCGCCGAACTGGTCGACCACCGTCATCTCCAGCGAGACCGTGAAGTCCTCCCAGCAACCACAGATGGACTGGGCACAGTTGGTGGCGTTGCAGCCAGCAAGCATCGCCGCGGCGGCCAGGGCGGCGAGCGTCGTCGAGAGGAAGGGCCAGGTTCGGTGCTCAGCCATCGTCGCGATACGCCTCTGCGTCGAGCTCGTGCCGGCGCAACCACCGATAGATCTGGGCGCGCTCCTTGCCGAAGAACGCTGCCACCTGACTCACATTGCCCTTGTGCCAGCGAAGCAGCCGTTCGAGATCGTCGCGGGTGGGGGTGCGGTCGCGCGGGACGCTCAGCGTGGGCGGGACCGGAGCGGTCATGGAGACCGACGGCAGGGAAGGGGAACTCAGTCGTTTGCGCGCCTCGATGGGGGCGCGCAGTGGCTCCGGGAGGTGGCGCAGCGTCAGGGACGCGCCGCCGGCCCTGACCTTGGCCGCATCGAGGACCTGGCGGAGTTCGCGGACGTTCCAGGGCCAATCGTGCAAGAGCAGGGCCTCGGCGACGTCCGCATCGAGGCGGAGCGAGCCGCCTTCGAGGGCGTGAGCGATCCCGAGGATGTCCGAAGGGCGCTCACTGAGCCGGGGAAGCTCAATGGTCCAGCCGCGCAGTCGGGCGAGCAGGTCGCCGCGAAAGCTCTCGTCGACCACGCCCCTCTCGAGATCGCGGTGGGTGGCCGCCACGATGCGCGCCTTGACGTGGGTCGCCTTCGCCGAGCCCACGGGGCGCACTTCGCCGGTGGCGAGGACGCGAAGAAGCTTCGCTTGGAGCTCTGGGGGGAGCTCACCGATCTCGTCGAGGAAGAGCGTTCCGCCGTCTGCGGCCCGGACGAGCCCTGGGGCTGCCTTCGCCGCGCCCGTGAAGGCGCCGGCTTCGTGGCCGAACAGCTCGCTCTCCGCGAGATCGCGCGGGAGCGCGCCGCAGTTCACCGGCACGAACGCGCCCGATCGCCCCGACTGGCTGTGAAGCTCCGAGGCGACGAGCTCCTTTCCCGTCCCAGAGGGGCCGAGGATGAGCACCGGGATGTCCGACGAGGCGACCTCGGCGATCTGACCCCGGACCCGCTCCATCGCGAGAGACGGACCGAGGAGCACGCCACTCTGGGGAACGAGGCGTTCGTCGGGCCGGACCGTCAATGTCTGAAAGAGCAGGATGGTCTCGCCCACGCGCAGGACATGCCCATGTTCGAGAACCGCCCGCTGGGACCGGCGCCCGTTGACGATCGTCCCGTTGCGGCTCCCGTCGTCGACGGCGAACCAGGAGTCTCCGGCGCGTTGCACGCTTGCATGGGCGCGGGAGACGGCGCTGTCCGCCAGGGCCAGACCCGTCGAGGAGCGGCTGCTCCGACGGCCGATGGTGAGGCCCATGCCCTCCACGATCAGCGCGCGGCCCTCCTGCGCCGTGTCGGGGCTGGACGCCACGAGCAAACGCGCCACCGTGAGGTCGCGCGGGAGCTGGGCGTGAATGGACCGGGTGTGTCCCAGGTCGAATGTGTCTTCGAAGGTCGCCACGCCGCCGATGATACGTGGGCTGGCAGGAGCGTGGACCCCGGGGGCCCGTCAGGTCACGCCTGGGCGAAGTCCGAGAGGTAATGGTTGCGCTTCGTGCCACGCAGCTTGGCCAGCGCCTTGAGCTCGATCTGGCGGATGCGCTCGCGCGTCAGGCTGAACTCACGCCCGATCTTCTCGAGCGACATGCCGTCTCCGCTGTCCATGCCGTAGCGAAGGCGAAGCACCTTCTCCTCGCGAGGAGTGAGGGTCGCCAAGGCGCGCTGCACCTGGTCGTTGAGAGCGTCGACGACGAGCTGGCGGTCTGGGAGCTCCGAGCTGGCGTCGGCGATGAGGTCACCGAGGGAGGTCGTGCCGTCCTCACCGACGGGCTTGTCCAGGCTGACGGGGTCACGGCCCATGCGGAGCAGGTCTTCGAGCTCCTCGACCTCCATCCGCATCTCCGCGGCGAGCTCCTCCCGGGAGGGCTCTCGTCCGAGGGATCCGGCCATCTCCTTGGCGGTGGACCGGATGGAGTTCATCAGGCCCACCTTGTAGACAGGCACGCGGATGGTGCGGCAGGAGGACTCGATGCCGCGCACGATGGCTTGGCGAATCCACCAGGTGGCGTAGGTGCTGAACTTGAAACCCCGGTGGTACTCGAACTTCTCCGCCGCCCGCATGAGACCGATGTTTCCCTCCTGGATGAGGTCGGACATGGGAACTCCGCGGTAGCTGTACTGCTTGGCGATGTGCACCACGAGGCGGAGGTTGCAGTTGATCATGCGCTCGCGGGCTCGCACCTGTTCGTCAGGGGTGCCCTCCAGGATCAACTTCCCGACCTCGTATTCCTGTTCGCGGGTCAGCAGCGGGTGCTGTCCCATGAGCTTGAGGTAGTGGTCGAGGATGCGGTTCTCGCTGCGGCTGCCGGCCATGTTCAGGTCTCCCAGTGGAGTCGTGCTGTCTCGTGAGCTGCCTTGCCGTTTCACGGCGACAGACAATATGGACCAATTTGGTCCAGATTTCACGCCCCGATCGCATCGACATCAAAATGTTGACAACTCTCGTGGTCGCTTTGGACCGTTCGAAATTGAATCTAGGGAGGTTTGGACGAATTAACAAGGCCTAAACCGACAAAAACGACCAAATACACCTCCCCGATCGGTCAGGTCGACCGCCGAGGGGGGTACGCACCGAGTGGGACCGGTCAGCGTCGAGTGCGCCCCGCCAACCGCCGAAGTCGATCGAAGGCGGACTCGAGGTCGTCATTGGCGACGAGCTCTGACTCGAGAGCCGCGGCGAGCGCACGGCCCTGATCGCTCGATAGCGGGGTGTTGGCGGGGGGGAGGGCTGGGACGCGAGCTGGCTTGCGGGGCACGGCTCCGCTGAGGCTGGCGACGGCGCGGGCGAATGCGAGTTGACTGTTCATTGGGTCCTCCGATGGCACGGAAGGAGTAAGAGCAATGGCCGTGCCATCGCGCCGCTGGTCCAGCGACCACCGCCGCGAATAGGCCATCAACGATGGACGTCGCTGTCTGGACTCCCCGACCGGGAGGCTGCGAGGCGCCGCAGTGGGTGGGAGTTTGCGAGGACCGATGCGATCCAAATCAGGGCAGCTGATCCATAATGGAGCAATGGCAGACACGACTGAGTCAGATTGGATCAGGGGCCGGGCGCAGGCCCTACGCCGGGACCGGGCGCCCATCGATCTGGAAGCATTGCTGGACCTCGTCGTCGTCGGAGTCGCGGGGCAGCTCGAGGCAGAGCGAGCCACGCTCTATCTCCTCCACGCGGCGCGGGGGGAGCTCGTGAGTCGTGTGGCCACCGGGCTCACGGACCTCACCATCCGGCTCGCGGTGGGCGAGGGGGTCGCTGGGCGGGTCGCCATGACCGGGGAGTCGGCCCGCTTGCTCGCGATGGAGGAGGAGTCCGTCACCATCAGTCGCTTCGATGCTCTCACCAACTTCGACACGCGCTCGCTGCTGGCGGTGCCTGTGCACGGAGGGGACGGAGTGCTCCTGGGGGTGCTCCAGGTGTTGAACGCGGACTCGGGCGGCTTCACGCCGGAGGACGAGGAGTCACTGTTCGCCTTGGCGACGCAGGTGGGCGCTCTCCTCGACGCCACCTCCTTGCGATCGCAGCTCCAGACCGGTCAGCAGCCGCTCGCGTTCCGCTTCAACGGCATCGTGGGCGAGTCCAACGTGATGCAGCGGGTCTACGACCGGGCGGCCCGGGCAGCGCGCACCGACGCCACGGTGCTGATTCGAGGAGCGAGCGGGACAGGCAAGGAGCTCGTCGCGCGGGCGGTCCACGCCAACTCCGAGCGGAGCGAGGGCCCGCTGGTCAAGGTCGACTGCGGAGCGCTCCCCGAGCAGCTGGTGGAGAATGAGCTCTTCGGTCATGAGCGCGGAGCGTTCACTGGCGCGAGCACTGGCCAGGACGGAAAGATCGCGGCGGCGGACGGAGGGACACTGTTCCTCGACGAGATCGGGGAGCTGCCCCTCGTCGCGCAGACGCGCTTGTTGCGCTTCCTGCAGGACCGCTCCTGGTTCCGCGTGGGCGGCACAAAGCTCCACAGCGCGGACGTCCGGGTCGTGGCTGCGAGCCACCGCGACCTTGAAGACGCCGTCGCGCAGGGGGCCTTTCGGCAAGACCTGTACTACCGCCTGCGCGTGGTGGAGATCACGCTCCCGGACCTGAGGGCGCGTGGACACGGCGACCTGGACCGCCTCATTGATCACTTCTTCTGGGAGGCGACCCGTCGCTACAACCACCCTACTCTGAGCCTCTCAGGCGAGGCACGCGCGCTGCTCCACGCCCACTCCTGGCCGGGGAACGTGCGTGAGCTCGAGCACGTGATCACGTCCGCGGTCGTCCTCGCGCCAGGCACGCGCGTGCTCGCAGACGGGCTGGAGCTCGGGCCGGGGACTCCGGGAGCTCCTGCAGGTTCGGGGCCGGCTCTGACCCCGCGGGCCCCGTCCACGGAGCAGGATGTGCGTCCTCTGGCGGAGATCGAGCGGGAGTACCTCGTCGCCGCCCTGAGAGCTTGCGGTGGGAACCGCTCTGAGGCCGCGCGTCGATTGGGGATCGGCAGGAACACCCTGCTGCGCAAGCTCAAAGGTCCCGCCAGCGTTCCCTGAACTTCGGCTCGGGCGCTGGGCCTACCCAAGAGGTGCCAACCGTGGCGCGACGCCGGTACCGTCAGTCCATGCGTTCCAAGGAAGCCATCCTGACCCTCCTCGTCGTCCTCGGCGTCGCTTCCCTCGCTCACGCCGCGAAGGCCATCGTCTGGGTGCCCGCCGACAACAACGTCGTCAAGTTCTTCAATCAAGCGGTGGACGCGCTGAACAACAACGACCCGGCGCGCGCCGAGGCGCGGGCGCGCAAGGCCATTGAGCGGCAAGACAACTATGGGCACGCACACAAGGTGTTGGGCATGGCGCTGGCCCGTCAGGGCAAGCTCGACGAGGCGATCAACGTCCTCGGCACCCTCGACCAGCGCGCCCCGGGTCGGGCCGCGGTGCTCTCCGAGATCGCGATGGTCTGGTTCGCCAAGCAGGACTTCGAGCGAGCGGGTGCCTATGCCCTCGACGCCGTGGGCCGCAATCCAGACCACGTCATGGGCTGGCAGGCGTTGACTCTCGTGAGGCGGAGGACCGGGGAGACAGACGACCTCGCCGAGGAGTTGGCGCAGGAGATGGGTCGTAGTCAGCGCCCAGAGATCGCGTGCCTCCAAGTCTCCAACTTCGCCGACCTCGGGAGGCTCGACGATGCCGAGGAGGCCATGCTCACGTGTGAGGGAGCCGAGGACTCGTCCTTTCTTCAGAACGCGCGGGCCACGCTCGCGCACGCCGAGGGCACGCTGCAGCCGGACGACCTGAGCACCGGCCACAGCCCGACGGAGCTTCTCAACAAGGGCGTCGTGGCCTACCGCGAGGGGGACAGCGCGAAGGCGGAGCGCCTGGCCACTCGGGGGCTCGACGCTGGAGCGCCTCGGGTTCCGGGGCTCCTGCTCCGAGCCCAGGTGCGGTACGACCGCGCCAACTACGAAGGCGCCCGAAAGGACATCGATGGCGTGCTCGGCGAGGGAGGCTCGTGGGTCACGCTCTCCTCGAACGGGAGCCTGTCGGGGATCCTCACGAAGCAGCACGAGATCGACCTGGAGGAGAGGCTCCGCGGCGCCGCGGGGGTCTTGGTGCTCCTCAACGCCCGCGAGGGGGACTCCGCCGCTGCCACCCTGGCTCTTCAGGACGCGCGGGAGGCCCTCGGCGACAGCCCGGAGCTTCGGGCCGCGGAGGCCACGGCCCTGCACCTCCTCGGGGACTCGGGGAAGGGGTGGAGCGTGCTCGTCGCCGCCCTCGACGGCGGGGATGACCCCAAGCTCCTGTCGGTCTCCGCCAGCCTGCTGGGCACCCAGGCGGTCCTGGTTGCCTCCGACGAGCACGTGGGGGTGGTCCTGTCCAAGGCGGCGCCGACCCCCATCTACAACCTGGCTGTGGGCGCGTTGAACGGCAACGCTCCCGAACGCTGCGCCCTCGCCTTGGCCGCCTTGCGCGCTCCCGAGGGGGCCAACGTGGCGACGTCGCTGGCCTTTGCCGCCGAACTCGTGCCCCTGCTTCCAGCCGTGCGTCGGCTCCAGTACTCCTGCGCAGTTCGCGGTTCGGACTTCGCCGGGGCCATGGCACTGGCCAAGGAGCTGGGCTGGGGCGAGTTCGACGAGTCGGACAAGTGGAACCACATCGTGGCGCTCTACAAGGCGGAGAATCACAGGGACCTCCTGGTGGTCGCGCGGGCGAGCGGTCTCCTGGAGACTCCACGGGTCGACCAGCTGCGGGACGTGATGGTCTTTGCGCACTTGGAGATCGCGGAGTTGGATGAGGCTCTGGCCATCGCCAACTTGCCTGGGGTCAAGGACCAGACTCGCCTCGAGGTGGGCATCGAGCTCGCGCGGGAAGGGCGGCCCGAGGCCGAGGCCCTGCTCACCAGCACGTGCGGCAAGGTGAAGGGCGAAGACAAGGAGCGCTGTCAGCAGGCGCTTCGCTACCTCCGCCAGTAGCCCGCACTGGCCCTCTCCCCTTGCACTCTGGGGGGGGAGCCCATACGGTTCCGGCCGGTTCGACTCGAGGAGTGCAGATGCTGAGAACGTCGCAGTACCAAATCGTGAAGGGGAGCGTGTCCGCGCTGACCTGGACTCACAACGGCGTCTTTCGCCGCGGGACCACGTTGAAGTGGCGCTCGTTCACCCTCGATCCCGGCATCGGGACTCCCTACGTATGGATGGTTGCAACCTGTCCGTCGTCGAACCGGCTGTTCATCCAGCCACCCCGTTTCCCCCAGCCCGAGGTACGGGACACGCTGCGCGAGGCTGTCGTGAAGTCGACGAGCCGCGAGCACCTGGACTTCCGGTGGCCGGAAGAGACGGACGCGTAGGCGGTTCGGCTGCCCGCACGCCGGGCAATGAGATTCTCGAGGAGAGGAAGCCACATGGCTTCCTCTTCTTGCTTGGGTCAGTTGAGACGCGCGAACCTCAACCCTGCGCAAACCTGAGCAAACCAATCGATACAGTAGTTGTGTGGACGTCCAAGGACGGACCGAAATGGAGGGGTTGAGCACGTGTCGAGCGACGACTTCGAGGTGGAGTTCTGGGGAACGAGGGGATCGATTCCCTCGCCAGGGCCCGACACCGCGCGCTTCGGGGGAAACACCTCCTGTGTCGAGGTTCGTGTGGGCGGTCAGCACATCATCTTCGACGCGGGCACCGGCATCCGCCCCCTGGGCACGTCGCTCCTCCTTCGCGGGGTGCGCGACCTGCACCTCTTGATGTCCCACTACCACTGGGACCACATCATGGGGCTGCCCTTCTTTCCTTGCCTCTTCGACTCCGACGTCAGCCTCGCCCTGTACGGGGAGCCTCGCGGCGAGGAGAGCGTGGAGCAGGTCCTGGCTGGGCAGATGGTGCCTCCCTACTTCCCGGTCCCCTGGGACGTGGTGCAGGCGAGCGTGAGTAGCCACAACGTACGGCCAGGCATGACGTTCACCATCGGAGAGGTCGTGGTGCACACCTGCCGGTTGAACCACCCTCAGGAGGCTCTGAGCTACCGGGTGGAGTACGACGGCCGTTCGGTGGTGTACGCCACGGACCTGGAGCATGGGACCGAGCTGGACGAGGCGTTCCGTGACTTCATCCGCGGCGCCGACATGCTGATCATGGACTGCAGCTTCCAGGACAGCGAGTACCCGAAGCACATCGGCTGGGGGCACTCCACCTGGGAGACCGGCGTGAGGTTCGCCGACGCGGCCGGCGTGGGTCAGCTCGTGATCTTCCACCACCTCCCGCAGCGGACCGACGCCGAAGTCGAGATCATCGAAGCGGCCGCGGCCCGTCTCCGTCCAGGCACCGTGGCTGCGGCGGAGGGGCTGGTGCTCCCGGTTCGTGGCGGGGCCCGCCAGCGGAAGACCGGGACCTGATCAGACCGCGCGGCGGTCCTCACCGTCCAGCGCGCGTCGCGCCAGCATCACGGCTTCGGTGAGCGTGTCGAGGGGCTCCCGCGGCGCGAACTCCAGCTCCTTGCGGGCGCGGGTGCTGTCGGCCCACCAGAAGTGCGACGCCATCTCCAGCTCCACGGGGCTTGCGGGCAGTCGGTCTTGCGCGATCTTCGGCAAGAACGAGAGCAGCCGTGCACCGAACCGGGGGGCCTTGAGCCCGGGGCCCCGGACCCCTGCGGCCCGTCCGGCGCGGGCGTAGAAGTCGGCGAAGGTCCAGTTCGCACCGACGAGCAGATAGCGCCGGTTGGGGTGTCCGTGGCCGAGGGCACGCACCACGGTGCGCGCGACGTCCCGCACATCCACGAAGGAGATGCCTCCGCCGGGCGCCACGGGCAGCTGACCGCGCAGGAGCGGCAGGAGGACGTCGTCCCCAGCCGATGGGCTGGAGCCAACGTCGAAGGGTGCTGGAGCCGTGGGCCCGAGGAGCAGGGAGGGGTTGAGCACCACGACGTCGAGCGTGTCGCTGCTCGCGGCCAGGGCAGACTGCTCGGCGAAGAGCTTCGCCCGGTAGTACGGCCAGCCCTTTGTGAAGGACAGAGGCGAGGGCGCGGTCTCGTCGAGGGTCTCGTCGCGGTCGCTCACCGCGATGGTGCCGGAGCTGGAGAGCACGAGGAGGCGACGGACGCCCGCCTCCTGGGCGGCGGCGACAGTGTGTTCGGTGGCGCGCACATGTGCGTCGTACATGGCACCTGCATCGCGAGCCTCGTGACTTACGCTCCCTGCGGCGTGGACCACAGCATCGAAGCCGGCGAAGTGCTCGGCGAGTCCGTCGGGCGCGAGCAGGTCGCTGCGCAGCACGGACACCGGCACGTCGCCGAGCCTCTCCGGCCGGCGGCACAGTCCCACGACCTCGTGGGCAGGGCTCTCGTGCAGTGCCGCGAGGAGGTGTCGCCCGAGAAAGCCCGAGGCTCCAGTGACGAGGACCTTCATCAGGAGCCCTTCGCCCGGGCGTCGGTGTCGCCTTCGTCGGGGCCGAGCCGGAAGCAGCGCGCGAAGCTCATGAGGAGGTCGAGGTCGGACGTCTTGATGTTCCCGCCCATGAAGTCGGAGACGTCGGGCGCCCAGGCTTCACGGACCATACGGGTCCAGATCGTGGGGGACGTCTTCACGACGCAGTCGGCGGTCCCCTCCGGGCGGCCCTCACGCACCACGCACTCGGCGGCTCCGGGACTCACGCTCACTGTCCAGCGCCCGCGGTCTCCTCCCAGGGAGAAGTACCAGGTGGTCGCGTCCTCGACGCCATCGGGGGTGTAGCGAGTCGGGAGCTCGGCGAACAAAGAGACCAGAGGGTCCTCGAGCACTTCGCCCGGGAGCTCCCAGCTGGTCACCCGGTCGAGCATGAGCACGTCGCCCTTCGACAGGGCCTTCACGGCGGCGTGGAGGACCGAGGACACCACGCGGGACTCCTGCCCTCGGGTGCGCCCCTCGCCGGCCGCCAGGGCGCGGAGGCGGGCGTTGGAGAGGGGGGGCCCAATGCGGACGTGGATGGGGCGTCGTGGACGCGGGAGGAAGCCTCCCTTCGGCAGAACCCCGTGGGAGCCATCGATGTGCAGGGGCAGCACGTCGACCTCCGTCTCCAGGACGAGCTTGCCCACCAGCGGCTTGAAGTCCTTGAGCACGCCGTCCACCTGGCGGCCGCCCTCGGGGAACAGCGCCACGACGTGGCCTCCACGAATGGTGCCCACAGCCTCGCGTAGGCTCTGCCGGAAGCTGGTGCCCCGGTCGAACGGCTGGAGGTTCGTGAGCTGCTCGAAGTAGGCAACCCACAAGGAATTGCCTTCGAAGAAGTAGTCCTTGGCGGCGAGCCCGACCATGCCCTCGCCGTAGCTGCCCAGCGCGGTCTTCACCAGACCGAAGTCCAGGTGGGAGCAGTGGTTGCTCACCACAATGACGTTGCGGTTCTGCGGGATCAGCGCCTGCCCGCTCACGCTCACGTCCAGCGCCTGCTCGTAGATGGCTCGTTGGCCCCGGCGGAGCGCGACCTTGAGCGGGTTCACCAGCGGAGCCGGAATCGAGATGGGCACGCTCGTGTCGGCGTCCTCCTCGCGTCGTACAGGGACGAGGTCGGTGCGGTCGGCAGCCACGAGCACCTCGAGCTCCGCGACGGTGCCGCACCCAGCGAGGGCGTCGGACGCAGGCCGCCCGCCCGGGAGCTGGTCCAAGGCGGCCGCGAGCTCGACCCACATGAGGGAGTCGAAGCGCAGGTCCTCCACGAGGCGCGTCGAGCCGCTGACCTTGCTGATGGCCACCCCGGCGACTTGCGACACGGCGTGCCGCACGGCAGGGACCGCTTCACCGTCCTCGCCCCTCGGCACTGTGGCCGCGGACTCGATGAGGGCAAGGACCTCCCGCACCTCGCCCCGCTTCACCTTGCGGGTGGCCGTGCGAGGGAGCGGAGCGTCGACGAGGTGCACCACCGACGGGCGGGACCAGGCGGGGAGGCGTGCGGCGGCGTCCCGTAGAGCCTTCCGGGCGCGGGTGTGAGCGGCCTGGCGAGCCAGCTCGCTGTCGCTGTCCTCCGGCACGGCGAGGAGTCCGAGACGCTCACCCCCGGCGGGGTCCGGCAGTCCGACGAGCGAGAGCTCCGCCACGCCGGCGATGACCCCGAGGCGGCTCTCGACATCGTCGAGATGCACGTTCTCGCCGGCTGAGGTCACGACGACGTCCTTCGCCCGGCCCACGAGGTTCAGACGACCGCGTCCGTCCAGGCGACCGAGGTCGCCCGTCCGCAGCCAGCCGTCCTCCGTCATCACGGCATCGGTGGCCTCCCGGTCGCGGAAGTAGCCCGCCATGATGTTGGGGCCCCGGGCCACCACCTCGCCCACCCCATCCCCATCCGGGGCTTCGATGCGGAGCTCGACACCTGGGAGCGCCTGCCCCACGGATCCGGGCTTCGCGCCAGGACGCGCGGGGTCCACGGTGAGGACCGGCGCCGCTTCGGTGAGCCCGTACCCCTCGGCGAGGGGGAGGCCAAGCCCCGCGAAGAAGCGGTGCGTCGACTCGGGCAACGCTGCCCCGCCACTCACGAGCAGCCTCACGTTGCCACCCAGCTGCGCGTGCACGACGCCGAACAGCAAGCGACCCAGGTCGAGGCCTGTGGTGCGCCCGAGCATGCGGTTGAGCTCGAGACCCGCGTCGAACACCGTGGTGAACATCGCACCGCGCGCCTGAACCTGAGCCTGAATGCGGCGCTCCAGCAGCTGCCAAAGCGCCGGAACGCCGACCATCGCAGTGATGCGGTCGTCGGCCAGGGAGCTCGACAGGGCGTCGGCCGTGAGCTCGTCGAGATAGGTCACCCGAGCCCCGCGAGAGAGCGGAAGGAGTAGCCCGCAGGTGAACTCGAAGGTGTGGTGCAGCGGCAGCACCGACAGCACTCGGTCCTCCTCCGTCAGCTTGAAGACGCGGGAGATGGAGGCGAGCATCGAGCAGAAGTTGGCGTGCGTGAGCATCACCCCCTTCGGTGTGCCCGTGGTGCCCGAGGTGAAGAGCACCGAGGCCACAGCAGAGCCATCGGGGCGCTGCCCCAGACGACCCTGCTCCACATGCCCGAGCCAGTCATCCCCGCGACTCACGCTCACGTGGTCGAGGGAGAGGATGGTCAGTGAACCGTTCGCAAAGGCCTTCTCGAGGGTCTCCACGGAGTCGTCATCCACGAGGGCAGCCGTGGGCTCCGCCGCCAGCGCGATGTTGCCGACCTCGTCGGACGCGAGGCCCGGGTCCACGGGGACGACCGTGGCACCCGCCGCGAGGATGCCGAAGTAGCCCGCGACCCAGCGGGGGCTGTTCCGCCCCGTGAGGATGACTCGGTCGCCGGCGCTCACGCCGCTCTCTACGAGCTGCACCGCGATGCTGCGCGCATGTTCCTGGAGGTCGAGGTAGCTGATCTGGGCGAAGCCATCGACGTGGCGAAGCTGGAGCGCGGGGGCGTGCCCGTGGCGCTCGGCGACTCCGTCGAGGAAGTCCACGAGGTTCTCGTAGGCGGCCAGCGGCGCCTTGGGCCGCGCCAGTCGGGCCTCGATGCGGGGCCAGACGAGCTTCTCCACGCCGGGCAGGTGCACCTCCATGAGGTAGTGCCGCCAGTCGATGGAGGTGGGGGTCCAGTCGAAGAGGGCCTGCTGCTCATCGGGCAGTCGCGCGTGGGCGTCACGCACGTTGCGACACACGAAGGTGTAGCTGTTGAGGGCCGTGAATGGCACGTACTGGTCGATGACCCGGAAGGTGCCAGCGGACGCCTTCGCCACCTCCTCGATGCCCTTGGCGGCGGGCTCGGCGAGCGCCGCGAGGGGGCCCAGCTTCGTCGACGCCTTGCGCAGCATCCCCGCGATACCGCGCAGGCGGTCGCGCGCTTGCGCCGGGCCCTTGTTGGCCCAGGTGTCCGCGCTCACGGGCACCGTCTCGTAGCGGGACTGGAGCCAACTCCAGAGCGGATTCTTGCCCGCCTTGCTCGAGTAGTGACGACGCTTGTAGAGCCCTGTGAGCTCGATGAGCCGCTCCATGGGCAGCGGGTTCACGTCCGAGCTACCCAGGTGATAGACGGCGCGGTGGGTGCCCTCGATGAGCTCCCCGAGGGTGAGGACCATCCCGGCGGCGACCATGTCGACGGGGATGACGTCGAGCACAGAGTCCGGCGAGCTCGGCATGCCGGTCATGCCCTGCATGGACAGGTACATGATGGGCGCCGACGTGGTGATGCCTTCGTTCCATCCGGGGATCGGGAAGGACACCGAGGACTCGATGACGGCGGGGCGAGCGATGCACCAGGTGAGGCCCGAGTTGGCGAGGATCTGCTCGCCGATGGACTTCGTGTAGGTGTAGGTGTTGGGCCAGCCCCAATGGTTCGCTCGCTCAGTACCGGCCCGGGCGAGCTCCTTCTCTTCGTACTTGCGACGCACCTTGGCGAGCTCACGGTCCAGGGGACCTCCGAGCTCCGGCTCGCCGCGCTCGCGCAGGGACTGCTTCGCCGAGTCGAGGAACGCCGACTGGCGGAAGGCATCGCTGGCGCGGTGACGCACGTGCTCCACCAGGTCCACGCACTCCCGGATCTCCTGCTCGGGGGACCAGTGGGATCCTTCGAGGTGCCCCGCCCGAGGGAAGGGGTGCTCCCGCGGGTCCACCTCGCCGATCCAGCCGGTGCGGTTGCCGGCCACGTAGGCCGTCGACGTGTGCAGTACCGGCACGTCGCCGAGGTCCTGAGCGAGCGCTACGAGGCTCTGCATGCCGAAGGCGTTGACGTCCAACGCCTCGTCCAGGGGGGGATTGAAGTCCACGACGCCCGACGCGTTGAGCAGCGCCGAGAGCTTGCCGCGCAACCGATGGCGGACGTCGGCGGGCACACCGGCGAAGGGCCGGGACACGTCGCCGGGGATGGGGCGAATCTTGTCCCGAAGGAAGGCTTCGTACTCGGTGCCGGGGTGGGCTTCCCGCAGAGGGTCGAACACCTGCGATGTCGCGATCTCCGCCCAGAACCGTGCCTCACTGTCGAGGCCGCCCTTGGGCCGGACCACCAGGTGGATCCTCGCGATGTTTGGCGCTCGATGGAGCAGGAGAGAGAGGAACACCTTGCCCAGGAAGCCGGTGCCTCCGAGCACCAGAATCTCGGCGTCCTGGAGCTGTCCCAGCAGGTCCAGGGGACCGCGGGCGTCGACGATGCGGCGGGGAGGGGAGGGCACTAGGCGCCGCCCGGCAGGAGTCGTAGCCCCCGTGATGCCTCGTCGTCCTCATCCAGGGGATTCACGTCCGCCATGAGCATCGGGCAGATGTGCAAGCACGTCAGGGAGGGGTCCGGGGGCGCTGTCTCCCGGGCCATCTGCAGCGCCTCGGCGAAGGTGCTGGCCGTCTCGTAGCCGAGCAACGACGGGATGTACTCGTTGTCCGCGCCCACGATGATCACGCGACCGATGTGCTGGCGCCCGTTCTCGCCCCAGTACCACATGAAGAAGGGGTGGGCGGGGTGGTAGGCGTTGCCGGTGCGGTACAGCTGCACGTAGGCAGGGTTGCTCGCGAAGTCGCGCTCGTACTTCTTGTGCAGCTCCATGGCGTCCCGCGTCTTCGGGAGCAGCTTGTGCACGAACTCGACGTACGACAGGTGCTGGTCCCGGTCGAACTGGTCGGTGCAGGGGTGGAACGCGATGACGGTGCCGCCCTTCTTCACCAGGGGTGCGCCGCGATACAGGTTGAAGAGGTAGCCCTCGATGAGCACCGACACGAGCAACGGGTTGAGGAACGCGTTGACGTTGTAGGGCGAGATGTAGGGGACGCCCGTGACGACGATGTCCGCCTGGCCATCGATGGGCACCGCGTACTGCTCGAAGCAGGCCTGCAGCGTCTTCTTGTGCGCCGCTTCGGTCTCACCGGCGAACACCCCGGTGACGCCATAGGGCGCGGGCACCTTCTCGAAGACTGCTTGCCGCGCCTTCTGGGGCAGGGCGTCCAGCGTGCGAACCAACGCCTTGGCGGCGAGCTCCTCCCGCGGGCTCCAGTCGTCCTCGTTCTTGGACAGGAAGTTCAGCTCGTTGCCGAACATCCGGTTGTTCACCGTGGTCTCGATGGTGAACACGTCCAGGTGCTGGTTGAGCAGGCGGCCCATGCGGACGACGCGGTGGTTCAGCTCGCTCGCCTCGGGGTCCATGTAGCTGTCGGACGCGCGGATGGCGCCGGGTGTGTGGTGCGCCCGCAGCGAGCGGTACCCGCAGAGTCCCACGGCCGCGGACTTGTGGCCGCCGTCCATGGGCACGAAGTTGAGGTTCACGTAGATGAGCAGGTCCGACGTGGCGGCGCGGGTGCTGATCTCTACGACCTCGCCGGCGTCCGTGACGCCGATCTCCGTGAGCCCACCAGGCTTCTCGGCGTCGTGGTTGTACAGCCGGTCGGGCCAGTAGGTGGCGAACGTGCGCTCGCCCACCATGCGCTCGACCTCCTTGGCCGTCATGGGGCGGTGGAAGCACGTCGCGACGATGAGGTGCACGTCATCGACGCCGTAGTCCTTGAGCATCGGCAGCACGATGTCGAGGACGCGCTCGCGGATGTCGGGCCGCTGCATGGGGGGCAGGGGCAGCGAGATGTCGTCCAGCGCGATGGTGACCTTCATCCCGGGGCGCAGGCGCGCGTGCAGGGGCTCACCGCCCTCGGGGTGGTCAATGGCGTAGCGGATGGCGGCGTCGACGTCCGGGAGGCCCTTCATGGGCGGCTTCGGGTAGATGACGCGGCTGCCGACGGGCAGGTCCACCTCCACCAGCTTGCTGCCGCTGAAGAGAACGCGGGGCTTGCTGCGCCCGTGGATGGTGACGACGCACGGGTGCGGACTCTGGGAAGCGCTCATTGTCGGGATTCGCCGGGGGATGTGCGGTTCAGGTCGAGGACAGCCCAGTCGTAGGCGCGGGCGAGGTCGCGCAGGCGCCAGTCTGGGTTGATGCAGAACGGATGGCCCACCACCGACAGCATCGGGACGTCCGATGCGGAGTCTGAGTAGGCGTGGCATGAGCCGAGGTCGTGACCGACGGCGCGGGCATCGTCGGCGATGAGGCGCGCCTTGCCGGGGCCGGCGACGACCGGGCGCAGAAGCTTGCCCGTCGCCTTTCCCTTGCGCATCTCGAGGCGGTTCGCGATGACCGCGTCGGCGCCGAGCTCTTTGGCGAGGGGGCCTACCGTGATGTCGAGGCTGCCGGTGACGAAGACCACCCTGAGACCCGCGCGGCGACACTGCGCCACGAGATCGCGGGCGCCCTTGAAGATGCGCGGCACGATGACGCGCTCGTGGGTTTGCTGGGCGAGCACCACGAGGCGGTCCTCGCTCATCCCTTGGTAGTGGGAGAAGAGCAGCTCGTTGAACCGTCGACGGTCGCGGAGCTCGGCTGCCGCGAGGGCTGGCGCGGCGAGCAGCGCCTTCCCGATGCGCTTCGCCGACTGCAGCGGCGTCGGCTGCTGCGTGAGCAGGTGCAGCATCGGGTGCAGCAGGTTCGTGCCGACGAGGGTGCCGTCGACGTCGAAGTAAGCCGTTGCGCGGTAGGCCGGAGCGGGCGCGCTGTGGGGTGAGGGTTCTCCCATGGGGAAGGGAGGATCCCGGGGCTTGGCCTTCTGGTCAACCCTCGGCCGACTTTGCCCGGCTCATTGCGCCGGTCAGAACACTGGAAAGTCAGATGCGGCGGAGAACCTGCTGGCAAAGGTTCTGGAAGCTCCGCTCGTCGGCCAGCTTGCTCCAGTGACAGCTCACCTCCACCGCTCCTCCGTCCGGGCTGCTTCCCACGGCGAGGAACAACGTCTCTTCCACGCCCGCGGCGCTGCGGCCGAGGACCCGGGTGCAGTCGACGGGCTCCTCCTGCACGGTGCAGGTGGGCTCTCCGAGGAGAACCATGGGCATCCCGCCGCTCTTGAGGGAGGCGATGGTCTGATCGGTCCAGGTATCGAGGCGGTCCGGCGCCGGGGGCTCGTGGTCCCACTGCACCTCGAGCCCGCCATCGGGGCAGGTGACCGTCAGGGTGCTCCCCTCCTCGGCGGCGGTGCAGCCGTCAGGGAGCCACATGCGCTCTGCCGTCGGGCGGGGCGGCGGGGCCGGGGCTGGGGGCGGGGCGTGCGCCGGCGGGGGAACCACCTCGACCGTCACCTGGGGAGCCACGGCCCACACGTCTCCCGAGGTGGCAGGAGCGGTCGCCTTCGTGGGGATGGCGTGGCAGCCGGCGAGGGTGCTGAGGGCGAGGGCCCAGAGGAAGGTTCTTTGGTGAGTGCTGGAGTCGGCCACCTACAGAAGCTACCGGTTGTCTGCCAACCAATCACGCACGAAATGAGGGTCTTGTCTTACAGACCCTTTCGGCCAGGGTCGCTCTGATCCGAGCGGCCGGGCATGATGCCCTGGATGACGACTCCACCCTCCTCGGACCCCTCGTCCCCAGAGGCCCGTCTCGGGCGCCCGGTCGAGCCGAGCCGCAAGCCTTTGCCGCTGTTGCTCGCGACGGTGCGCCTCCTGTCCGTGGGCTTCGTCATGGTGCCGATCAGCATCCTCTACTGGGTGCTCTGCGTGCCCCTGCTTCCGTTTCGGGAACGCCGGATCGAGCTGGGGAACCTCTACGGGAAGATCATCGGACGCACGGTCCAGCGCCTCACGGGGATCATCCCCGAGATCCACCACCGCGAGCGCATGGAGGAGTATCGGCCGGCCATCTACGTGATGAACCACACCGCCACCATCGACATGTGGATCGGCATGTGGCTGTGCCCCTATCGCGGCTGCGGCATGGCAAAGAAGGAGATCGTCCGGGTGCCGATCTTCGGTCAGGCCTACTGGCTGTCGGGCCATCTGCTGCTCGACCGCGGGAATCGGGAGAAGGCCATCGCGTCCATGGACGCTGCCCGCCAGGTGGTCCAGAAGCATCAGCTGTCGATGTGGATCTGGCCCGAGGGCACCCGGAGCCGGTCGGGCCGGCTGAAGCGGTTCAAGAAGGGCTTCGTGCACATGGCGATCGCCACGGGCCTGCCCATCGTCCCCTGTGTCGCCCACAACGCGCACCTCTACTGGCCTGGCGGTGGCATCAAGGCGCGGCCTGGTCGACTCCAGATGGAGATTCTGCCGGCCATCTCGACCGACGGCTGGTCGTCCGAGACAGTGGAACAGCACGTGGACGAAGTCATGGACGCGTTCCGCGCCGTGCTCGGTGAGAACCAACAGGAGCAGCTGGAGCCGCCCGCCCCCGCCGAGGCCCCGCCTCAAGGCTGACGCCGCGCTGCTGCGCTGCGCCTCGAGAACCCCATCGCGGGGCAGGCCGCCAACGAGGAGGTCCTGCCCGAGGGCCGGCGGTGACACTCATGGGGCATCTGCACGAGTCGGCAGCCTGACCGGCGACGAGCTGGCTCGCCTCTTCGGCCGAGGTCAGGCCTCGGCCGCGGTCGGCCTCAGCGGCTGGCGTTCTTGATGGAGACCGCGGAGGACGGCGCGCGCTCTCGGGCAACCACCACGCGGGCGCTGTTGCGGAGACGCTGCGACTTCTTGGCGGCGACGATGACCTGACGCTTCTGACGCACGGCGGTCACCTGGATCTCGATGAGGGTGAGGTGCGCCTGCAGCTGCTCCATGCGTGCCTGGCCGTCGTCGGTGCCCAGCCGACCCTCTTCGTGCAGGGCCGACATCTGGTCGCGGGTGACGCGAGCCTCGGCGTACAGCTCGTTCTGCAGGGTCATGAGACGACCCAGCTCCATGTCGCTCTTGGGAGGAGCGGCCATCGCCGGGGCGGCGGTGAGGAGGGAGAGGGCGATGATGGTGAGAGTGATGATGCGGTTCATTTTGTTGGCCTCCTTGCCACGATGCTTGCCCAATGAGATTGCAGGGGCCGTGCCAGATCGCTGATCGCACGACGGAGCCGGATCGGGGGTCCTTGGGGACGTGTCCGGCGCGAGGGTCGGACGCTCCTCGAGGTGTCCGCGGACACTCGCGGACACTCGGTGCGCGCGTCCCGGCGTCCCGGCGAACTGCAGGGGGAGCCGCCTATGCTGAGTCCGCTGTGATTCGCTCCTTCTTCCGGCCTCCCGAGATCCCTGCTCCCGTCGAGCGCACCCCCGTGGTGTTGCTGGGCGGACACCCGGGCTCCCATGACGCCAGAGCCCTTGCGGCGGGGCTCCCTCCCTGGCGCGAGGTGATGGGTGCGCTGGCGTCGGGTGCCGACGGCGTGCGGCTGCCCGTGACGCGAGACACCTTCTGGGACCTGCATCGCATCGCGGCGACCGCCGCTTACCTGGTGGGCGCCGGGCGCAAGGCCCCGGCGCTACCGCCCTTCGTTCCCAACCCACTGCCCGACGCTCCGGCGGCCCTCGAGGGATGGCTGGGGGAGTTGAGGGGAGCGCTCGAGGGCTTCGCTGTCCAGATCGACGCCCCGTCTGACGAGCTGATGGCCCTGCTCGCGACGGTGGCAGGGGCGGCCGACCCGCTGAACCGCGGGATCCTGCTTCGGCTGTTGGGGGCCCTGACCGGCGGAGTGTTTCGGGGGCCGGCGACAGTGCACGTGGACGTAGCGAATGCCTGCAACGTGAACTGCATCTACTGCTGGTTCCACAGTCCGCTCAGCGCCGACCGGGAGGACGCCGCCGAGTTCGACACCGCGTGGCGGTCGGAGATGCTGGATTGGGCCACCTTCGAGAAGCTCATCGATGACCTCGATGGGCTCGACGCGCGGGAGGACGTGCTGCTCTCGGGGAAGGGGGAGCCGCTGCTCCATCCCCAATGCTTGGACATGGTGCGGGCGGTGAAGGCGCGGGACCTGGGCTGCACTCTCTTCAGCAACGGCGTCCTCGTGCGAGAGGAAGCGCGGCGCGCCGTGGTCGAGGCAGGCCTGGACCTGCTCTACGTGTCTCTGAGCTCGGCCTCCCCCGAGGTCTACGAGGCGATTCATCCCGATCACGATGGCGTCGCCGAGCTCGAGGAGGTGCGCGCCAACGTGCGTGCGCTCACGCAGTTGAAGGCCAATCGAGGAACCCCGACTCCGCGCGTGATGATGGTGGACGTGGTCAATAGCCTCAACGCCCACGAGGTCCTCGACTTCTACGAGCAGGCGCGGGATCTGGGGGCGGAGCACGTGCGTTATCAGCTCCAGCACGTCCAGCCTTACAACGCCCAGCTGCGCATTCGCCCCGACCAGGTGGAGCAGCTGCGCCTGGACATCGCCGAGGCGCACCGTCGAGAGGCGGAGGGCGGGCCGAGCATCGTCCCCAACATCGACTGGCAGCTCGCGACGCTGGAGGTGAGCTCGGGGGTGTGGGGGCACGGGCGGACGCCGGATGAGGGCTGCTACGTGGGCTGGACGTTCTCCCGCACCTGGACCAACGGAGACGTCTCCTTCTGCTGCTCGCCGAAGGTCGTGGACTCGCTGCACGAGCGGAGCTTCAGCGAGATCTGGCAGGGCGAGCGGTACGCCAAGTTCCGCAACGCGGCCCGGGACTTGGCCACTCACGGCGACATGACGTTCAGCAACGGCGCGAAGCTGTTGGGTGACCACTGCGTCGGCTGCCCGAACTACGAAGGCATCGGCAAACTCGCCGAAGACCTTCGCCGCTACGGGCTCGAGCAGTTCGTGCGCGGCCGCGACCGCCAGCGCCTGAGGGACGCCTCCCCGGACTCCTAGCGCAGGGTCAGGGGCAGCGCGCCGAGAGCGAGGTCGATCTTGTCCTCGTTCGGCTTGCTCTGGATGGCGAGCAGCGTGTTGAGCAGCGGCTTCGCCGTCTCCGGCAAGCGCTCCTCCAGCTGGCGCAGCGAGGAGCGACGCCCCTTGGGACGACCCTCTTCCATGCACGCGGACACGGTCTGGAACGTGGCCACCCGCAGGCGGTCGGCCGTGGCCTTGCTCTCTCGCGCGGTCTGCACAGCGCGGGAGACGCACTTCCGGGCGTCCCGGTCCTTGCCGGCCATGAACAGCAGCAGGCCGCGGTAGAGCTCCACGTCCGGGGACGGGTGCTGCTCACCGAGGTTGGTCGCCTTGAGGTATGCCGTCTCGACCTCGGAGAGGTCCTCACGGGCCCACAGGAGGTGGAGGAGCATCGCGTGCTCGCCGGGACGCTCGTTGGTCTTCGCCAGCTCGACGGCTGCCTCCTCGAGAGACTCCCCACCCAGAGCGGTGAGCACGAGGTCGAGGGCGGCTTCGCCAAGCTGCTCGCGCGGCCCGGCGTTGCGGATGGGCTCCGGGGCGGCGGCCACCTCTTCTTCGGCAGCTTCGGCGTCTTCGGCCTCGGCGTCCGCGGTCTCCTCGGCCGGGGCGCCGTCGGCCTCGTCGGCAGGAGCGGCGTCTGTGTCCTCGGTGGGCTCGTCGGCGTCCTCGGCCGAGGCCTCTTCGGTGGCTTCGTCGGCCTCTTCGGTGGCCTCGTCGGCCTCTTCGGTGGCTTCGTCAGCCTCGGCAGGGGCCTCGTCGGCCGCGGCCGCGGCAGGCTCCTCGGCGGCGTCATCTGCGTTGGCGGCGGTCTCGGGCTCTTCCTCCGCCGGCTCGGGCTCAGGCACGGGCTCGGGCTCGATCACCTCGGTGGGCAGGTCCGCGTCGGGGTCCGCGTCGCGGTGCAGGCGCGCGTCGATGGCGTTCATGGCCCGGAGGCGGAGCAGTTGCTGGCGGCGGGTGGTCTTGGTGTCGTCGTCGGCCTCGGAGCCTTCGAGCCGCTCCAGGGCGGCGGCGAAGCGGGCGTCGGCGGCGAGGCGGAAGCCACACGCGGACTCGGTCAGGGCGAGATGAGCGATGACCTCGCTCCGCTCGAGCAGCGGGAGGTTTCCGAAGCCTTCGTGGACGACGATGTCGTTGAGCAGCTCGCGAGCCGTCGCATGGTCGACGCGACCGCACAAGGCAGCCGAGATCCCGAGGGCCACGTGCACGGCCAAGGAGGCATCTTCGGTGAGCAGCGCGTCCCGTGCCTCAGACCAGGCAGCGGCGATCTCACTCAACTCTTCGTGACGCCGCGCGTCCCTCGCCTGGGTCAGCAGCCACAGGCCGCGGACTCGCGGGGGCGTCGCGCCAGGCAGCTCACCCAGGAGCGGCCGGCTCGTGCGCACCAGCCGCTCGAGGACGTCCGTGTCGCGGGGGTCCTTGCGGGCCTGGGCGTCCAGACCGAGCAGGAGCTTCAATTGGAGTCCGGCGTTGGCGCCGATGCGCTTCCGCGCGCGATGAAGCAGCGGGTCGGCGAGCACGGTCCCGGCCAGACGCGGGATGAGCGCGAGGAGCTGGTCGGTCGCGGCCGTGCGATCGATGGCGGCGATGCTCTCGAGCGCCTCCAGCGAGTCGGTGCCGATGGGGAAGGCGCCGTCGAAGTGGGGAGTGCGCAGGTGCTTGTTGGCCGCGTCCGCCGCGGGGCCGCCGTCGCGAGTGGCTGCAAGGAGCCGGGCGTAGGCGAGGTACCCCTGAGCCTGCAGGCGGGCCGCAGAGACATCGGCGGGGGCGCTGCCGTCGGCGCCGACCAGGACTGCGGAGTCGAGCTCCCAGCGGGCGAACTGATCGGCGAGGGCCTCGCCGCTGTCCTGAAGCGCGCTGGTCAGGGCGTCGGTGATCACGGTGGGCTCGGCGAGCTCGAGCTCCACGGGGCCTGCGTCGGCAGGCGGGGCGTCCACGGCCTCGGCGGCCTCGGTGGTCTCGCCGGCTTCGGATGCCTCGCCGGCCTCGGATGCCTCGGCCGCTGCGCCCTCAGCGTCAGCTGCGTCTCCCTCGGACGCCTCAGTGGCCTCGGTCTCGTCGACGCTTGCCGCCGCCTCGTCGGCCTCTGCGGGGGCCTCTTCGTCGCTCGCTTCGGGGGCCGCCTCGGCGGCTTCTTCCTGGGCGGGCTCGTCGACCACAACCACGGGCTCCGGCACGACCAGAAGGCCGGGGTGGGAGAGCACGACGCGCACGTCGGTCTTGTCGCCTTCCGGGAGCAGCCAGCCAAAGGTCAGGCGGAGCGCGTCGCGGGCGGCCTCGACAGGATCGGTCTGGGTGGTGGGCACGCGGAACGGGAGGGCCTGTCCGCACCGCTCCAGGCTCGCGAGGTGCGCGAGCACCGTCGCTTCGGCGTCCTCGGCCGTGAAGTCGACGAAGGGCGGGATGGGCAACTTCTCGGTGTCTGCGTCCCAGCCGGTCCAGAGCACCCCGGCCACCGCGCCAGGGACGTCATCGCTGGCTGGCTCGAACCACACGAACGCGGTGATCTCGTCTTCGTCCCGAGCCCAGTTCCGGGCGGGAGCGCTAGCCCACTTGCCGGTGGGCACGCTGGGGCGGCGGGAGCGTCGTGACCGGCGGCGCTTGCGGTCTCCGCGCTCCTTGCGGTCTCCGCGCTCCTTGCGGTCGCGACCGCTGGGCTCGCTCTCCTCCGGTGAGGCCTGGGCTCGACCGTCTCGGTCCCGCCCACGGCCGCGGCTGCGCCCCTTGCGGCCACGACGTCGGGCCGGCTCGAGCCCTGCGCGACGCGCTGCAATCCAGGCCTCAGCCAAGCTGGTGAGCTGCGCCCACACCGGCGTCTCACCGCCGAGGTCGGCGCGGACGCGCTCCACGGCCTGCTCGAGCTCCTGCGCGGGATCACACGCGGAGTTGACGGTGCGGCGGGAGCGCTCGAGGCGGGAGCGCTCGTCGGCGGTGGGAACCCACACGGCCAGGGCGTCCACGGTGGCGCCGAGGTCCGTCAGGGACTTCGCGGCCGCAGCCATGTCTGGATGGGGCTGGCCTCGATCGGTTGCGCTGACGAGGAAGCCGCGAAGCTGACCCCACCCGTTCCACCAGGCAGACACACCCTCAGGGAGGTCGTTGCCGTCAGCCGCCGGTGCGGCGTCCTCGGTGGGGGCGTCGTCAGGTGACTCTGGTGCCGTCTCCGCGTCCTCAGCCGCTGGCGCGGCCTCGAGTGTCTCGGCGGGGACCTCGGGCTCAGCAGCCTCGACGGCGTCGGGCTCAGCAGCCTCGACGGCGTCGGGGGCAGCAGCCTCGACGGCGTCGGGGGCAGCAGCCTCGACGGCGTCGGGCTCAGCAGCCTCGACGGCGTCGGGCTCAGCAGCCTCGACCGTCTCGACTTCCGGGGCAGCGGCCTCGACCGTCTCGGTCTCTTCGGGCGTGGGGGCGGGGACAGCGTCCACCGTCGGCTGGGTCGTCTCGTTCTCGTTGTTCATGATCTCGCCTTCGCATCGAGCGTGTGGCGGCCTCGACTTGGGCCACGTCCACCGCTCGGCGGTCTGTGAATCCACGCTGGCGCCTCGAATCGGGCCACGCGCAGCGCCGCACTCTAACGCGGATTGGGCCTGTGTGCCGATCGAAGGCCAAACCGCGCAGCACGTGGTCTCTCAGGCGCCGAGAAGCTCCATGATCTCGTCCACGCCCAGAGTGGCTGCTTCGGCGGTGCCGGCGAGGACTCCAGCCACCAGAGACCGCTTGTGGTCATGCAGAGCGAGAATGCTCTCCTCGATGGTGTTGCGCGTCACCAGTCGGTAGACGGTCACCGGCTTGGTCTGGCCGATGCGGTGCGTGCGGTCCGTGGCCTGATCTTCCACAGCGGGGTTCCACCAGGGGTCCAGGTGGATGACGTAGGTGGCCGCGGTCAGGTTCAAGCCCGTGCCGCCGGCCCGCAAGGAGATGAGGAAGACGTCGCCGTCCCCATCCTGGAACGCATCCACCTCGCGGCGCCGCGCCCGCTCGGGCGTGGACCCGTCCAGGTACCGGTAGGAGACACCCTCCTCTTCGAGGACCTCACGCACGAGGGCCAGATGCCGCACGAACTGGCTGAACACCAGGGCGCGGTGTCCCTCCTCCCTGAGCTCTGCGACCAGCTCGCGGAGCCGGCTGAGCTTGCTCGACGTCACCGCCGAGGCTTCGTCCACCAGCCGCGGGTGGCACGCGGCCTGACGCAAGCGGGTGAGGGCCGTCAGTGCCTGCAGTCGTCGTTGGGCCGGACCCGCCGCCGAGGCCTGCAGCTCCGAGACCGCCGCCAATCGCAGACCCTCGTAGAGCTCCCGCTCCTCGCGGCTGAGCGACACGGGGACCTCGACTTCGGTCCGGGGGGGGAGCTCCTTGGCCACCTCCTCCTTCACGCGTCGCAGCACGAAGGGCCGAATCAGGGCGGAGAGCGCCCCACGCCGCCCGGGATCGCGGTCGCGCTCCACGGGGAGGGCAAATCGCTGACGGAACTGCTCCGCC
>JAGSHC010000348.1 GCA_023954745.1 Deltaproteobacteria bacterium
CCTCGACGGAGGACCGCACCGGCTCGAACTCCTTACGCCGATTGAGCTGGAAGGCGTAGGTGACGTGCACCGTGCCGCGGGGTCCGAAGAACTCGGCCCGCGCGACGGCGCGGTCGTGCTGCACGGTCTGCATCGGCCGGTCGATGACTGGGGTGACGGTCCAGGCCTCGGAGCCGAGGGGGGCGTCGCGCTCCAGGCTCGCGGCGAACGCGTCGGGCGTCGAGGAGCTCATCCCGTAGAACACGCCGGCCCTCAGGTCGTAGTGCTCGTAGGTGGCGGTGAGGTGCACGGGGCCGCGGTGGTAGTGCAGCGTCGCGCCGACGTTCCACACCTGGGACGCGGTGTTGCCGAGCACGTAGGTAGGAGCGCGCAGGGAGGACCCTCGCGAGTAGTTCCCTTCGATGCGGGCGACGAAGCCGGGGAGCTTTGCTGGCGCGAGGTCGAGGCGTCCCGCCCCCGTGAAGCGGAGTCCATTGGAGACGCCAATGAACTGCACCACCCCGTCGACGCCAGGGGTGGTCAGAAGGCGAGGGGGGTCTACGAGAATCACCCCGCCGATGGCGTCGGGTCCGTACTTCACCCCGGCGGCGCCCTTGACGACGCTCAGACGTCCCGCGGCGAAAGGGTCAATCTCCGTGGCGTGGTCGGCTCCCCACTTCTGGCTGGCGTGGCGCACCCCGTTGGACAGGACGAGGAGCCGACGCTCCGTCTGTCCGCGAATGATGGGCTTGCTGGAGTCCGCCGCGCCCCTGGCGACTGTGACGCCGTCGACCTGGCCGATGGCCTCAGCGAGGTCCTGGCCGCGGGTGCGCTCGAGAGCGGCCGCCTCGATCTCCACCCGAGCGTGGGTGTCGGTGTCCGATGGACGTTGGGCGGTGACGGTGATGGACTCACGGACGTGCGGGGCGTCGTGGTCGTGATCCGTGTGGTCGGTGCCCTCGCCTTCCTCGGCGGTGCCCTCATCCTCTTGGGCGGAGTCGTCGTCGTCCGACGGGGCCTCGTCGGCACGGGCGTGGACCGGTACGAGCGCACCGATCCAGAGGAACAGCAGCGCGAGGGTTACACGAGCAAAGCGAGACGGAGTTGCGGGCACGAGCCGCTCCAGAGCCGAGAGAACGGCCTGGGACGCATGCCACAGGCCTGATCCACGCCGCGGGACGAGCCGCGGCGCACACGAGAAGGATCAGGCCTGAGGAGGAGAGGTCTTCGCAGCGAGGCGGAGCAGTGGTGGCCCGCGCGGGGCGTCAGAGAGCTGCACCGGCGCCGCGACATGCCGCGTGTCTGGTCGCGGGAGCGGGAGAAGAGCTGTGGTGGCCGCGGGGGCCTTCAGAGCCACCTGGGGCTCCTCGGCGCCGAGGAGCTGGCCGCATGCATCGTGCCCGTCAGCCGACGCGGGAGTGTCCACGGTCAGCTGTGGGCCGTGGTCCTCGGAGTGCTCATGGGCAGCATCGCCGAGGTGCTCCACGACTCCATGGGTGTCGCACACGACGTGCAACGCCTCCAGGGCGTGGTGGCCGCTCTCGGCGACGGCCAGCGTCAGCCCCAACGCCATGAGGGCGGCGAGGGCGCGACGGAGGGTCTGGGCGGTGAGGCTCACCCCGCAAGCATGGTCGAACCTGTGGGTTCGTCAAGGTGAGTCCCCTGCGGCGAGTCGTCGCGGAGTGCGGACGGAACGTCGCGAGGTCCTGGTCCTACGGTCTGACCGTGCCCCTCGCGTCATCTTCGCTCGAACCCTAAGGTACGACCGCCATGCCGAACCGATCCCACCTCAAGTTCATGCCTTGGGCCCTCATCGCCCTCGTCGCGCTGCTTCTTCCCTCCGTCGCCACGGCCGAGGACGAGGCGGACAGGTACCTCCTCATCTCCATGGAGGGGATGGACTGCGTGGGCTGCAACAAGCGCCTCTCCAACGTGTTCAGCTCCCTCGAGTGGCTCGAGGACGTCCACGCGAGCTTCGCCGTGCAGGGCGCGTGCGGGCGTCTCACTGGGGACGTCGATGAGGCAGCCCTGACAGCCTCCCTGGGGACGGAGGGTCCTCACAAGGTCGTCAAGACCGCCGTCGTGGCGGTCTGTCCCGACGGGCTCCGAGGCGCCTTGCCCACTCCCTGGGACGGCAAGACCGAGGGGCGCGACGTCACCACCATCTCTCATGGAGAGAAGGTCGACATCACCGCGCACCTGGCGGCGGACAAGTACACCGTCGTGGATTTCGGAGCCTCCTGGTGCGGGCCCTGCCACGAAGCCGCAGAGACCATCGCCACCTATCTCGACGCCCACGCCGACGTCGCGGTGCGCGCCATCGAGCTCGACGGTGAGACGGCGCAGGCCTCCTACGAGCAGCCCGTGGTGGCGCAGCACCTGGCCTACGTCAGCGGCATCCCGTGGCTCGTGGTGTACAGCCCCGCGGGCAAGGTCATCAGCAAGACCCAGAGCGTCGACAAGACCCTGGCCTCCATCGACAAGCACCGAGCGAAGATGGCCAAGAAGAAGTAGTGCTGCGCTTCGTTCACCCCGCGGTCCTCGGCCGCCGCCTGATGCCGGTCTGGCTGATGGCGCTGTTGCTTCTCATGGCGCTGCCCAGCGCGGCGGTGGCGTCGTGACCGGGATGAAGCAATCCGCAGCTCCAGGGTGGAGCATCCCAGGTAGACCCCTCCTTGCAAGCCGGACGGCTTCGCCTCGACGCCTTCTTCCAAGGCTCGTGGACCGAAGACGTCCGGGCGCTCTCCTGTCCGGATTCGTCGCCGTCCCTCTGCGCTGAGCAGCCCCTGCCCGACCACGTGCGAGCCCAGGAGTTCGGGTCCATGCGGCTCCTGCTCGGCGCGGCCATCGGGCTGGGCAAGGGCTTCACCCTCAGCTTCGCCATCCCCCTGGAGTTCAAGGCCTTCTCGATCTGGCACGAGCTCCCGGACGGCACGGCCTACGAGCCGCCCTACAACTTGCTCGTGGGCGACGACGTGTTGTTCGGGCCAGGCGACTCGCGGTTCATGGCGCAGCTGGCCGGGCCCATCCAGGGCACGCCGGTGCTTCTGAGCGCTTCAGTGGGGGTGATGTTGCCTACCGGGCGTACTGCGTCGAACCCCTTCACCGAGGTGGTGTCGACCCAGCGTCAGTTCCGTCAGTTCGGGAACGGGACCTTCGACCCTGCGGTGGACCTCGCCTTCGTGCTGGGGACGAAGCCCATCGGAATGTTGGTGAGCGGCTCTGCCCGCATTCCGCTCTACACGAACCCCAAGGGCTACCGCGGCCAGTTCCAGCTCAACGGCGCAGCGGGTCTCGTGCTCAGCACACCCCGCCCCGTGGACACGGTGCGGTTGCTCCTTCTGGCCGAGGTGGGCCACTCGGGCGCCGCCCAGTGGGACGGAGAGAGGGCCGAGAACTCCGGCCGCGACACCGCAGGCGTGCGCCTTGGCTTCGAGTGGAACATGACCCCGCAGCTAGTGCTTCGCGGCTCGCTGTCGGCCACCCCAATCCAGGTCTGGCAGGGTGAGCAGTTCTCCATGCCTTGGACGGCGGGCATCGGGGTCTCAGGAATCATCCACCTGAAGAAGAAGAAGGCCGCGGGACAAGCTCCTCATTGATCTCCGTCGCGGACTCTGCCCGCAGACTGCCCACCGCGCGGTCCACCTCGAGCCATCGCTCCAGCAGCCAGTCCTCGAACTCCACGTCGGAGGACCCCGCCGCAGGCCGGCTCTCGGCACGAGAGAAGCGAACCCGCAGCGTCGTCCCCACCAACGAGCCCGACGTCAGCGCCGAGAAGCCGGCAAGCTCTTCGAGCCCGGTGTGCGCGACGAACACCACGTCCGCGTCGGGACGTCCCCGCAGCAGGGCGACCGCTCCCCCAAGGCGGATGGGCATCAGATGCCGCAGCGGCTTCGCCCGAGCGAGCAGGTGGCCAGATCGAGCGTCCGACGTCGCGCGCTCCTCGAGCCTCGCGACGGCGCGCGCTCGCTTGCCGGCGCTGGCCCGCGTCCCCTCGGGGAACAGCACGACGACGTCGTTGTCCCCCATGGTCTCGGCGAGCTGCTGGACGTTCCGCAGCTCCTCCTCTGCCGCCGCGCCCTTCACCCCTCGCCGCACGAACACGTTGGGGATTCGGTTCCCGGCGATGTCCAGACACGGGTCCACCAGAAGCTCCCGCTTGAGCACGTAGCGCATGCGTGCGCCCGTGCGCGGCACGATCAGGCTCGGAGGGAGGATCGTGTCGAGCATTGAGGTGTGGCGCATCAGGAGGATCGTGGGGCGGGCCCGGACCTCGCTCACCCCATCGATGACCATCGGGAGCGTGAACAGGGCCTGAAGCGCCTGGAGATGCAGCGTCGTCCACCGGTTCTGGACCGCGTGGGTGTGCCGGGCGAGGGACTCGACATCGCTGCCGAAGCCGGTCCGAAGCCAGCCCCAGGTGAGGCGGGCGACCCCGTACAGCTCCAACAAGGCCGCCCAAGTGGCTGCCAGGGCCGTGCGGAGCAAGCCAAAGCGGGTCCTGGGCCGCAGGATGCCCATGATGACTCCGGTCAGGCCGACGAGCGGGAGGAGAGCGACGAGCAGCACCGCGAGGCCCGCCGTGGCCCCGATACTGACGGCCCGGCGCCGCAGGCGGGTCAGTGCGGGCTCGTGCTGAAAGGGGAGGGGGGCCAGGGACACCGTGGGTAGAGGTTAGCGCCGGCATCGCGCCTGTCGCCCTCGTGGTCGCCCTCAGTGCCCAGTTCGTCGTTTGGTCCAACCAGTGGGGCTCCCATCGAATCTCTGGCGGTCCTCCGAGGATTTGACTGACTGTCAGTCACCGAGGCAGGATGCGCACCCCATGAGGCACACCACCGAGGTTCCAGCCCCCAACTCGCGCGCCGCCGCCGCCGCGGCACGTCGCCAGCAGCTCCTGGAGGTCGCCGAGCAGCTGTTCCTGGAGTCGGGCTACAGCAAGACCTCGGTGTCTCGGATTGTGAAGACCGCTGGCGTCGCCCAGGGCACCTTCTATCTCTACTTCTCCACCAAGGAGGAGATCCTTCTGGAGCTGCGCCGGGGCGTGCTTCGGCGACTTCGGCGCGCGTTCAAGGCCGCCGCATCCTCGGACGCCCCACCGGACGCGCGTCTCGCCATGGGCTTCGTCGCAGTGGCCGAGGAGGTGGTCCGCAACGTCCCCCTGCTGCGTCAGTTCCGCAGCGCCGAGACCGCCGTGCAGACCGAGCAGGTCGTCCTCGACGGCCGGAACTCCATGGCGGCGCCCATCGCCGCTCTGCTCGATGACGGGGTGGCTGCAGGGGCCTTCGTCGTGGACTCGGTGCCCATCGCTGCCCACGCGGTGCTCTCGTTGGTCTCAGACCTCGTCTACACCTCGGCGGCCTACGGGGAGCCCGCGCCCATCGGCTCTCTCGTGCCCACGACCACCCGACTGCTGCTCCGCTCCCTCGGTGTCGCGCCCCTGCGCATCGACGAGCTCGCGCCCCTGGAGGCCCCCTGAGCATGTTCCGCAAGCTCCTCATTGCCAACCGAGGCGAGATCGCGGTGCGGGTCGCTGATGCGGCGCGCGACCTCGGCGTCGCCACCGTGGCCGTCTACAGCGACGCCGACGCTGGAGCCCGCCACGTGCACGCGGCGGACGAAGCCGTGCACATCGGCCCCTCCGCCGCAGCGGCCAGCTACCTGTCCACCGAGCCCATCCTCGACGCCGCGC
>JAGSHC010000343.1 GCA_023954745.1 Deltaproteobacteria bacterium
CTGCTGGTACACCTTCACAGAGCGCGCGCCTACGGCCTTGAGCCGACGCACATGGGCTCGGGCGGCATCCAGGGTGGGGGTCTTGGCTCCCTCATTCGAGAGCGCGCCGTAGAGCACCCCGCCGGTGCTGAACACCCGGGGCCCGTCCATCCGGCCGGCCTCGATGAGCTCGGACTGGGTGAACACCAGGTCGGTGTTTGCGGACGGGTCGTGCACGGTGGTCACGCCGAAGTCCAGTGCGGTGAGGTAGCGCCACTCCTGCTCGGGCAGCACGTCCAGGGCCGAGAAGTGCAGGTGGGCGTGCACGTCGATGAGGCCGGGGATGATGGTGGTGCCCGCGGCGTCGAGGGACTTCGTGCCCGCGGGGAGCGCCGCGTCCTTGGCCACCGCCGTGATCCGGTCTCCCTCGATGAGGATCGTCACACCGTCGAGGACCTCGTCGCCGTTCATGGTGAGGACCGTCGCCCCCACGAGCGCCACGCTGCCTGCCGGTACGGCACGGGGCGCGCGCACGTCGAGGGGCCAGACCTCCGACGGAGGAATGGCAGGCTCGTCCGAGGCGGAGTCGTCGTCGTCTCCGAGAGCCTCCTCGGGCTCGTCGACGTCTGCCGCTTCGGCCTCCGCTCGGGCGTCCTCCTGACGCTGCTCCTCCCACGACACGACTTCATCGAGAGTGACGCGATGGATCTCGGGCCCGTATCCCCACGAGATGGAGTCCCCGAAGAAGTCGACCCACGCGCCCGCGTTCTCGCTCAGGCGCCATCCGGGGGTTGCCCCGACGCCGGGGGTGATGGTGCGCACCTCACGCCCCGCCTTGGGGACGGCGCTCACCCACACGTGGTGGCCATCGACGAAGCCCACGAAGCGGCCATCGGGAGACGGCACCACCTCCACGGCGTTCCCGACCTTGAGGAGGGAGCGGCGATCCGTGCCGTCGCGCCCCACGGAGACGAGCACGCCGATGCTCGAGCCCCGCGGCTCGGGGTACTCGTCCTCGCTAAAGAGGATGCGGGTGTCGTCGGCGGTGAAGCGCGGGCGCACCGCGCGGTGCATGCCCGACGTGGCCGTGACGATGGGCTCGTCGCCGCCCGGGTCGGCGACGTCGAGCAAGACGATGTCGCTCCAGAGCTCGCCACCGAGGTCGGCCTGGCGCAGGTGGGCGCCGGACCCTCGCAGCACCACGATCTCGGTGGAGTCCGACGAGAAGCTGGGGTTCGTGTACTTCGGCCCGAGGCGGGAGACCCGCCGGGCCTTGCCGAAGCCCCGGGCGGGCATCACCCACACCGCGCCGCCCTCGGCGTCGTCCCACGAGACGAAGGTGATGAAGGACCCGTCGGCGGACCACGCCGGCGAGTAGAGGCTGGCCCCGTCGAGGGCGCGGCCCGCGTCCACCGGCGTGGGGGTGCCTTCGGGACCCTTCTGGCGATAGATCGTGCCCAGAGCTGCAAACAAGAGCTCCTCCCCGTTGGGGGAGAAGACCGGCCACCGCACGAGCTTGGCCTGCACCTCATCCGCAACGGGAGAGCGCTTGGGGCGCACCGGCGCGTGCACGAAGGTGTCGATGGTGGCTTCGAACGGCACGGCGGTACGGTCCCCGGTCGCGGGGTCCACCAACCAGAAGCCGCCCTCGGCCGTCAGGAGGATCCGGCCGTCGTTCGTCCAGTCCATGCGCGGATAGAGGCCGTTGTTGCCGAAGCTCTCCTGCCCGTCGCGATCGAGCCAATCCGCGATCTCGGTGCGACGCCCGCTCGCGAGGTCGTACAGCTCGAGCAAGGTCTTCCCCCGCACGCGCCGAAGCAAGGCGAGGCTGTTCCCATCCGGGGAGGGTGTGGGCCGGATCGCCCCCCCGAACTCACCCGTGAGGCGGCGCTCCTGACCGGTCTCGCGGTCGATGCGACCGATCTGCCAGATGCCCTTGTTGGGGTCGGAGTTGTAGGAGAAGCGGCCGGGGCGCCGCGAGAAGTAGATGTATCGGCCGTCGGGCGAGAGCGCCGGCTCCATGACTCCGCCGAGGGCGTCCTTCTTGGTGAGCTGCACCCCGCTCCCGCCGAGTCGGTGGACCATCCAGAGCTCGTTCACGCCGATGGACGAGCTGTCCGTGATCCTCTTGCGCGCCACCACGTACTCACCGTCGGGAGTCCAGGCCCCATCGCGCACGCGCACCCCGGTCTCCTTCGTCAGCGCGCGAGGGCGGCTGCCGTCGGAGTCCATCAGCCACAGGTTGTCGTTGTTCGCGCGGTCGGACGTGAAGAGGATCGTCTCACCGTCGGGGGAGTACCGCGGTTCGGCGTCCCAGGCGGCTCCCGACGTGAGGGCCTTGGCCGTGCCCCCCGTCAGGGGCAGCTCGTAGAGGTCACCCATCAGGTCGAAGACGAAGCGGTCTCCGTCGGGGTGTACGTCGACGCTCATCCACGTGCCTTCACTGACAGTGAACGAGAGTTCCTCGCCGGGGCCATGGGGTGCCGCAACGTCCCAAGGGCCCTCCTCCGCGGTCTCACCGGGGGACGGGGCCAGTGCGGCGAGGCTCACGAGCAGGCTGGCGGAGAGGGCGGCGGATGGGCGCATCGGGGGGGCTCCGGAGGTGGACGCGGGAGGGTACCGCTCGCTCGTGGACCATGGGCGATCCTTGACACGCAGAGGCCCTGACTGTAATCAAGCGGCCGCCCGGGCAACGGAGAGAGGGAACGGGGCCCCACCCCCCACGTCGCTGTGCGATGAGTCGCTAGGCTCGTCTCGCGCGCGTGAGAAGAACACTGATGACGCTTAGGTATGGTGAACCCGTGGGCACACGTCCTGCGGGATGGAAGTCTCTGCTCGTATCGCTTTTGGCGGTCGGGATTGGCTCTGCCGTGCCTGCTTTTGCCACGATCGGCGGACCCGACACCTTCGGGTACACCTTCGTCGACGGCAACGACGGCGGACCCGCGTACGACTACGTGCTGTCCCCTTCTTCTGGTCTTCTCCCCCTCAACTCCGACGACGGCTCTGCATCTGTCCCGCTGCCTTTTGCGTTCGAGTTCTATGGCCAGACGTATTCGCAGCTTCGGGTGCACAGCAACGGCGGCATCACCTTCGGCTCCACGGCCGACCTCGACGCCAGCCACACCTGCCCGGTGGCCTTGTCCCCGGCTCCGTCGATCTACCCCCTCTGGATGGACCTCGACCCCTCCAGCGGCGGCCAGATCTACGCGGCCAGCACCGGCAGCGCCCCGAACCGCATCTTCCTCGTCGAGTGGTTCAACATGCCGCGCTTCGGTGGATCGGGGGTGGTCAGCTTCGAAGCCAAGCTGTTCGAAGAGGATCACCACATCGAATTCCACTTTCAGGACCTCGACTTCGACGGATCGGACTACGACGACGGGAAGCAGGCGGTCGTGGGCATCACGAGCACCAGCGACGCGCTTCTGTACGGCTGCGACGCCCCCAGCGCGGTGACCGGCGGGGAAGCGGTCGGCTACTTCCCGCCGCCCTGCAACGACGTCGACGGAGATGGCGCCTGCGCGGCGGACGACTGCGACAACGACGACGCGGAGGTCTTTCCCGGCGCCGAAGAGATCTGCGACGGCAAGGACAACGACTGCGACGGTCAGGGATTCCCCGGCGAGATCGACGCGGACCTCGACGGCTACATGGTCTGCGAGAACGACTGCGACGACAACGACCCCGAGCGCTACCCGGCGGACCTCGACGGAGACGGGTGGACGCCCTGCCTGGGTGACTGCGACGACCAGAACCCCGACGTGAACCAGATCGACAACGACGGCGACGGCACTTCGGGCTGTGACGGCGACTGCGACGACACCGACGCCTCGCTCAGCCTCGCCGACGCCGACGACGACGGCTCCACGTCCTGCGAGGGCGACTGCGACGACGCCGACGACACCGTGTTCGAGGGCGCGCCGGAGCTGTGCGACTCCCAGGACAACGACTGCGACGGTCAGATCGACGAGAACCCCAACTGCAACGGGGACGACGACGACGACGACGACACGGGAACCAAGCCCGTCGCGTACGGCTGC
Source organism: Deltaproteobacteria bacterium (assembly GCA_023954745.1). Taxonomy (GTDB): domain Bacteria; phylum Myxococcota_A; class UBA796; order UBA9615; family UBA9615; genus JAGSHC01. Next base: position 4,020 of record JAGSHC010000343.1, read on the forward strand.
TTCTTGCGGTGTGACGCGCGGGGCGACTCCTCCCCCGCCGGAAGCTGGCTCGCGCTGGCAGCCCTCGGCATGCTCGGCGTCGTGCGCCGACGGCGCGCGCCCGGAGACTCCGCGTGAAGCTGCCCATCCAGCTCGACCGATACACCCTCGTGGAGGCCATTGGCGCCGGCGCGTTCGGACGGGTGTATCGCGCGGAGGTGCGCGGCGACATGGGCTTCGTGTCCGACTTCGCGGTGAAGGTGCTCGACAGCAACGTCGTGCAGACGAACCCGAACGTCGCGGCCCAGATGGCCGATGAAGCGCGGCTGCTCAGCCAGCTCGACCACCCCAACATCGTCAAGGTCATCGACTTCAAGCACGTCGACCACTTCGTCCTCGGCGACGTCTACATGATGGTGCTGGAGTTCGTCCGTGGCGTGGACGTCGCGGAGGTGCTCGAGCGTCTCACGGCGACCCGCAGCAACATCCCCGCCACCGCGGTGCTGCACATGGGGCTGATGGTCGCCGACGCGCTGAACCACGCGTACTCCATGCAGACGCGCGAGGGGAACGCCCTGCGGCTGGTGCACCGGGACCTCAAGCCCCACAACCTCATGGTGAACTTCCGGGGCCAGGTGAAGATCCTGGACTTCGGCATCGCGAAGGCGAAGTCCGCCCGCATGGCCGCGGCCACCCAGGAGGGGCAGACCAAGGGCACGGTCTTCTACATGAGCCCGGAGCAGCTCGCCGGTGAGGCCCTCGACGGCCGCTCGGACCTGTACTCCCTGGGCACCATCCTCTTCGAGCTCCTCTACGGACGCCGCCTGCTCGACGTGGAGGTGAACACCCCCGCCGACCTCGCGCGGGCCATGCACACCGCCTTCGAGATGGACGTGGAGATTCGTCTCGACGACCTCAAGCGGCACATGTCCAGCGGAGCCAACGGCGACCTGTCCGAGGACGCCATCGAGGGCTGGCTCGCCCTGCTGCGCGCCACCCTGCAGAAGGACGCTCGATACCGCCCCGACAACGCCAGCGTCTTTGCAGAGCAGCTCGAGTGGCTCCGAGCGAAGCACCCACCCGGCGACCGCGGCTACTGGCCGAGTGTCGTGGAGGACGTCGCTTCAGCGCGTGCCGCCCGCGGTGGCCGGAGCCTGCCCCCGCTGCAGCCCGCGCCACCCCGGACCAACCGCGACCGCGCCCCGCACGAGGTTCCCCCGTCGGACATCAGCAACAACGAGTCCGCTCAGGACTTCTTCGGCATGGAGAGCGGCAACATCGCCGACGACTCCCCGGCCCAGCTCGCGGCGGCCGAGGTGCCCATGACCCGCGCCATGTCCTCGGTGCGCGGCAGCGTGCGCTCCTTCGGCAGTGAGCAGGTCCTGCAGATCAGCCCGCTGACCGAGGTCATCGCGAAGGTCCGCAGCGGCGAGGAGTCTGGCCCACGTCGGATGGACGACTCCACCGACTCCCTCATCGTTCCGGGGATCTCCCGCAAGACCGACACGCCCATCGAGGCCCCCACGGTCGAGGTGGACTCCGTAGCGAAGACCAAGGCCCCGCCCGGAATGCTGCTGACGGAGCCCGACACCGTCGCGCCCGCGCAGGCCAGGCCCCCGAAGAGGGCGGCACGCCGCCCTGCGAAGGAGAAGAAGGCCAGGCCCGTCATCCTCCTCCTCGGTGGCGTGGCCGTGGTGCTCGTCGTGCTCATCGGGTGGCTGCTCAGCCAGCGTGGCGGGCCCGATCCCAGTCCAACAACGACGGCGTCCACCGAAGAGCCCC
>JAGSHC010000178.1 GCA_023954745.1 Deltaproteobacteria bacterium
AATTACGCCGTAGCCGTGCTCTCGCCAGGTCAGGGCGGCACGTGGGACGGAGTCGCCTGGAGCCGCACGACGACCCTCGCGGACGCGGGCCCCGTCGAGGTGCTCTTCGCGGTCAAGCCTGTCGGGATGGGTGGCATGCCAGAGACGGTGCGCGCGAGCGTCTGGGTGGTCGATGACTGGACGAGCCCCGGCAACGAGCCCGTGGACCCGCAGACCTACACTCGCGAGTTCGGGCTTCCGGTGATGCACATTCTCCCCGACCTGCCCGTGAGCCAGAGCTACGGCGACGCAACGACCTGGCTCGATGGCGTCGAGTACACCTCCACCGTCAAGATTCGCGGCGCGTCGAGCTCGGACTTCCCGAAGAACCACTTCACCATGGAGTTCGAGCCTACCCAGGTGGACCTCGGGGACTACGGCCTCGGCCGCAAGGATCACCTGGTGCTCATCTCGACCTTCGACGACAACGCCTACGTGCGCCAGAAGCTCGTGTACGACGCCTGGATGGAGATGGCGGCCTTTCGGGGCACCACCCCTCTCACGCCGCGGACTGCCTTCATTGTCGTCTACCTGCAGGGCGTCTACCACGGGCTCTACATCGCCATCGACCACATCGACGACGAGTTCGTGGGAGAGCTGGGCTACGACCCCGACGCCAACCTCTACAAGTCCGTGAGCCACGACGCGAACTTCTGGCTCACCCGCAACAACGGCTCCCCGAAGTCGGACCTCACCTCCGGTTGGGAGAAGAAGGAAGGCCCGGACGAGGACTGGTCGGACCTCGAGGGTCTCACCCAGTGGGCGGGCAGCATCGACCCCGCGACCTTCGCTGCGCAGAAGGACGACTGGATCGAGACTTCGGAGTTCATCGACTGGCTCTTGCTCGTCCACCACTTCGCCGCCAACGACAGCGCCGGGAAGAACGCCTACATCTACAACGCGCCCTTGGATCAGCGGTTCCACTACGTGCCCTGGGACTTCAACCACGCCCTGGGCCAGGACTGGCGGACCCTGCGGGTCTCTGCCGACACCCACACCCACTTCGAGAACCGCAACGCCATCTTCAGCCACCTGGTGAACGAGCCGGGGCTCGCCACCGAGGTGTGGGCCCACTACGACGCCCTCCGGGCGCCCGGAGCGCCCCTCGCGGCGGATCGGCTGCTGTCCCTGACGGACGGCTACTACGAGCTCATCCACCCGTCCGCCCAGCGAGACTGGCTCCGATGGGCTGAGGAGTACGCCACCTTCGGGCGGTGGGCGTCGCAACGACAGGGTGACCTCCTCGACTATCCAGGAGAGCGCGCGTACATGGAGCAGTGGATTCTCGACCGTGAGGCAGCGATGACCTCGCTCCACCCCGTGGCCAGTCCATGAAGCAAGTCCTCCTGGCGCTGATGCTCCTCGCGATGGGCTGCCCCACCAGCGGAGGCCTGACCGGAGGCCTGCCCGTGGCCGATGACGACGACGCGGCGGACGACGACGACGACGTAGCCAACGACGACGACGTAGCCAACGACGACGACGACGACGCCACCCCTCCGGCCACGCTGGTAGTGAACGAGATCGCCTCGGACAACGCCGGCGCCGTGCTCGACGACGTGGGCAACGCCAGCGACTGGTTCGAGCTCTACAACCCCGGCGCCCAGGCGGTGAACCTCGGCGGCTACACCGTGAGCGACGACTGGACCGAGCCGGACCTCTACGCCCTTCCCCCGAGCCTGGTGGTCCCTGCCAACGGCCACCTCGTCCTGTGGGCCGATGGGGACCCCGACCCGGAGGGCGCGCACGTGCCGTTTCGTCTCGCCGCGGACGGAGAAGCCGTGGGCATCTTCGGCCCCGACGGTGCCCTGCTGGACTGGGTCGAATTCCCCGCCATCACCTCGGATGCCGCCTGGGCGCGGCTCCCCGATGGCGCCGACGCCTGGGCCGAGGTGGCGCGAGGGACACCCGGTGGGGCGAACAACGCCATCCAGGAGGAGCGCATCTCGCTGGTGCCGTCGGGCTCGGCGTGGCGCTACCTCGACACGGGCACAGACCCAGGCGGTGACTGGGTGCTCGGGAGCTTCGACGACTCCGGTTGGGAGGAGGGCGACGCGCCCCTCGGGTACGGCGACCCCATGACGACGGAGCTGGGGTACGGCCCCGACCCCGGGAACAAGTTCATCACCAGCTGGTTCCGCCACTCCCTGACGGTGAGCAGCGAGGTGGCCGACGGCGCCTTCGGGCTCGAGCTGGGCTTGCGCGTCGACGACGGGGCGGTGGTGTGGCTCAACGGGGTGGAGCTGACTCGCGTGCGCATGCCGGCGGGACCCATCACCGCCGGCACCTACGCGACGACCGCGGTCGGCGGAGGCGACGAGACCGCCTTCGGTGTCTATGCCCTCCCCCCGGACGCGCTCGCGGCAGGGGCAAACCAACTCGCAGTGGAGGTCCACCAAGGCTCCCCGGGCAGCTCGGACATCGCGTTCGACTTGACGCTCGACGCCGAGGTCTTCATCGAGATCGTTCCTTGACCCACTGGCCTCTCGGACTGGTTGCGGTCCTGGTTCTCTCGCTGGGCGGCTGCGGCGGCGAGGGCACCGTCACGCCTCCCCCGGACCCCACGCCCACCCCGACGCCGGCTCCCACGGCCCGGGTCCTCATCACCGAGGTGATGTACCACCCCGTCAAGGAGGAGGCCTTCGAGGACGAGCACGAGTTCATCGAGCTGCACAACGCCGGTGACGCCGACGCGCAGCTGGAGGGCTGGTCGTTCGATCAGGGCATCGACTACACCTTCGCGGTGCGCACCCTCGCGCCAGGGGACACGGTGGTCCTGGCGGCGGATCCGGGCAGCCTCTTCGCGAGGTACCCGGAGCCCGGGACCGTTCTGGGGCCCTACGAAGGGCGCCTGTCCAACGGAGGCGAGCGAATCCGGCTCGTGGACGCAGATGGGGAGACCGTCGACTCGCTGCGGTACGACGACGAGGCCCCCTGGCCCGTGGGCGCGGATGCCCTCGGCGCGTCCTCCCGGTGGCTGCCGCCGACCTCGCTGCCCCTGCAAGACCACCAGGGTCGAGGCCGCTCCTTGCAGCGCGTCTCCTTCGAGGGCGCGAGCGATGACCCGGGCAACTGGCGGGCGTCCGAGCTCGACGCCGCGGATCCCGGCTCCGTCGCGACGGTCCTGGCCTCAAGCCCTCAGGCCGTCGCGGTCGCGATCACCTGGAATCGTGGGGCCCCAGGTCCCCTGACCCCCGAGCAGCCCATCCTCCTCGAGGTCGACATGACCGGGCCGGAGGTGACGGACCTGCGAGCGATCGTCTCTGCCGGCGGCCCGCTCTCCGAGCCGTCAGACGAGCTCAGCTACCCACTCGTCGACGACGGCTCGGGTGACGACGCCTTCGCCAGCGACCGACGCTACACCGCCCTCCTCCCGGCCCAGCCCACCGGAAGCGTGGTGCGCGTCCGGCTCCTCGCCGAACGAGGGGACGACACCGGCGACGAACTGATCAGCCCTCGTCGCCACGACCCCTTCGACGCACACTGGTCCTTTGTGGGCACCGAGCCCGAGGGAACGCTGCCCTACCAGCTCTTCGTCGCTCCCGAGGCTTGGACGGAGCTGTGGGATGTCGTGCAGGACGACCGGGTCCTCGACGACGAGGAATGCACCCCCAACCCGGGCTGGAGCTACCGGGTGCCTGCCCTGTTCGTCCGCGGCCGCGAAGTCACCCAGGTGTTCGTTCGGTACCAGGGCAGTCGCTGGAACAGGTCCAACGGGCGCAACATCCCCCAGTGGCCGGCCGCGGGGCCGGAGCGCCCCGCCCCCCTCAAGGTCCTGTCGTGGAGCGTGCTGTTTCCCCGCTACGCGCCCCTGGACGGCATGAGCAGCGTCTCGCTCAACAAGCTCAATCAGGGCTGCCCGGGGCTCAACGCGACCGTGGGCTTCGGCTTGTTCGCGGACATGGGCCTGCCCACGCCTCGTACCCGGTTCGTGCGCCTCTTCATCAACGGCGCCTACTACAGCTACATGCTGCAGATCGAGCGCCCCGGCGAGGAGATGCTCGGCCGCTGGGTCGACGAACGGGCGGACGCCAACCCCGACGCGCCGCCGGAGCCAGCCGCACCTCATCTGTTCAAGTCCAGCGGCTGCACGTGCGACGAGGGCCCCTGGGGCTGGGGAGACGAGCGTCCTCTGGAGGACCACTGCGGCTTCTCCGCCGAAGAGCGCTACGCCTGGACGTACGAGCGCAAGAGCTGGGACTGGCTCGATCACGGCGAACTGATCGCCCTCATCGAGGACCTCGACGTGGCCCGCGCGGGCACCGAGCCAGAGCTTCGGGCCTTCCTCGATGCCCGGTTCGACGTCGACCTCGTGCTCGACTACCTCGTGGTCATGAACTGGTCCGTGCCCTTCGACGACATGTTCCAGAACCACTACCTGGCCCAGCGTCAGTCCGACTCCCGCTGGTTCCTGGCTCCGTGGGACCTCGACAACAACTTCGGTGGCTGGAAGGGCGCGAACTCCTCGATCTACATCGGGGAGGAGGGGGACGCGGACAACCGCGGAGGGCGCTGGAACCGAGTCAAGGACGCCTTCCTCACCGTGTACCGCCCCGAGTTCGACGCGCGCCTCCTCGCCGCAACCCAGGGTCTGCTGTCTCCGGAGTCCATCGACGCCCGGGTCAATGCCGTCGTGGACTCGTGGGACCTCGCTGAGATCACCGCGAGCCCCGCTGGGACGGCCTGCGACTTCATGGGAGAGGCGGCGGCGTTCCGGGCCTTTGCGGAGGCGCGCCAGTCCGCGGTGCCCGAGCGGGTGGGCGAGTAACCGCCCGACGCGTGAGTCGAAGGTCGCAGTCCGGAACGTCGAGGGCACTCGCGAAGTCGTCCGTCACGACGGCCTGGGCCGAGGCTGGCAGGAGCGGCTGGGCGGCCAGGAAGGGAGCGGGGACACCGACTCCAGTACACTCTCCAGCAGGGGTACCAGGGAGAGACGTGCAGGCAAGAGTTCGCTTTGTGCTCCCCGACGGGAGCATGGTCGCCCTCGGCCCCGGCGACCTCATCGGGCGGACGGCAGCCGCGGCGCTGCAACTCGATGACGGACGCATCTCCGAGGCTCACGCCCTCGTGAGTCTTCGGGGTGGGACCCTGAGGCTGCTCGCCCTCCGGGGCCTGTTCGCCGTCGAGGGGCACCTGGTGTCCGCAGTGACTCTCAGCGAGGGGCTCGCCATCGAGCTCGCACCAGGACTCCGCTTGACGACCCGCGACGTGACCCTGCCCCCCCGGGTGCTCGCGTTGGGGGGCGACGGCTTGCACCCTCAGGTGCTGGGGAGCATCTCCTCGCTGATGGTGGACCCCGAGCCGCGCCTGTCGACGCGCTACGAACCCGACGCCGATGCGCTCCTGTGGAACCGAGGTGAGAGCTGGCTACTCCAGCGCAGAGGCCACGAGCCGAGACCCGTCCAGGAGGGAGACTCATTCGAGCTGGCTGGCCGCTCCTTTTGCCTCACGAGCGTGCCGCTGGGCCACATGGACCGACGAGCCACCGCCGCGGCCAACCGTCCGCCCATCACCGTCGAGCACGGGGGCCGAAGGGTGGATCTCTACCGGGGCAGCGAGCACCTCACGACGGTGCGGGGGAACGGCGCGGCCATCGTCGAGGAGTTGGTCGAGTTCGCCGGCCCGGTGGACTGGTACACCCTCGCACGGCAGATCTGGACGGAGGAGGGAAGCGACCGCAAGAAGCTGCGGGGACGCCTCGACACGACCCTGAAGCGCCTGCGCGAACGCTTCCGCGAAGTGGGCATCGCCGCCACCCTCGTGGCGTCGACCCAGTCGGGGCAGCTGGAGCTTCTCACCTCCCCTGCCGACCTGCTCGTCGAGAGGAGCTGATGCCCGAAGACTTCGATGTGCGGGGCTCCGTCGCCAATGTCTGGGCTCGTCCATCAGCGCCCGAGCCCCCCCGCCGGCGGTTCGACGGCGACCGGTACGTGCGCGGAGGCCTCATCGGAGAAGGCGGCATGGGCAGGGTGTTCATCGCCCGAGACCGGCTGCTCGAACGCGACGTAGCCCTCAAGGAGTGTCGACCGGAGCGGGGGGCGGCGGGGCGGAGGCGCCTCGAACACGAGGCGCGCATCACCGCCCGCCTCGAACACCCCGGAATCCTCCCGGTCTACGACGCCGGGGACGATGAGCAAGGCAGCTCCTGGTACGTGATGCGGCTCGTGCGAGGCGAACCGCTGACCGCGCTCCTCCGGCAGCCCGAGTTGGCGCAGCGGCTCGGGGCACTGCGCCCGCTCCTGGCGGTGGCCGAGGCGGTGGCGTTTGCGCACAGCAAGGGCGTGATTCATCGGGACCTGAAGCCGGAGAACCTCCTCGTGGGAGCCTTCGGCGAGACCCTCGTCGCCGACTGGGGGCTCGCCACGGAGCTGCTCGATGGGCGGGCCCGAGAAGCGGGCCGGGTGGGCAGCCCTGGGTACATGAGCCCCGAGCAGGAGGCGGGGGGGTGGCCGTCCCCGGCGTCCGACGTCTACTCGCTCGGCGTGGTGCTCTTCGAGGCCGCAACGGGAGCCGACCCCATGCAGCTGGGCGCCGGGGTCCGCAGTGACTCGGCGCGCACGCTCCTTCGAGACGCGGGCGCGCCCCCTGCCCTCCAGGGCATCGTTCGGCGCGCCACCGCCGCCGACCCGCAGGATCGCTACGGCGACTGCGCCGCCCTCGCCGAGGACCTCGAGCGGCTGCTCGATGGTCGACGCGTGCACGCACACAGCTACTCCGCGGCGGAGCTGCTCGGGCGCCTCGTCGCGCTCTGGCGCGCCCCTCTTCTCGTCGGCGCGGTGGCCTTCGTCGCCCTCGTCGTCGCCATCGTCACCGGCTTCGCGCAGACCCAGGCCCAGAAGAACCGAGCGGAGGCCGAGCGGGCGCGGGCCGAGGAGGAGCGAGGGCGCGCCCAACTGAGCGCCGGCACGGCGCTGCTCGAGCAGGCGCGGGCTGCCCTGCGAGAGGGAGATCGTGCCCACGCGGACACGCTCGCCCAGCGAGCCCTCACCTTCGCCGAGCTCCCAGGCGCCCGCGGCCTCCTTGCCTTTCAGGGCCTCCGGGGGCGCCCCGAGCTCCTGGCGGAGTCCGCAGTTCCCGACGGCTGCGAGCAGACTCTGCTGACCGAGGAGGGACTGCTGTGTCTCGGCGCCGGCACGATCACCCTGTGGAGCCCCGAGGGCGAGGTGCGGTGGACGATGGACGCCGACGGGAGCGCACGCCTCCTGGGCGCGGGCCCCAGCGTGATGGCTGCCGGCGGTGTGCTCCGGCGGGTGAACCTGTCCACGGGCTCCTTCGACGGGGAGTGGGAGGTGTCCAACGCCGAAGGAGCCGTCGCGAGTCGCTGGGGCCTGGTCGCCTGGAGCAACGCCCTGATGTTCGCTCTGGACGACGACGGGGCGACGCCGCTCCGCTGGTGCGACGGGGCCGCAGACGTGGCCGGACTCACGGCGGGCGATGACGCCTTCCTCGTGGTCTGCTCCGACATGCGGGCTGGCCTCGTCGACCCGCGCCTGGCGGACGCTCCGATGAAGGACACGCTGGCCACCCCCTTCGCTCTGGACGGCCTCGAGTCGCTCGTGCACCTCTCCGGCTCTCTCTACGCCCTCATGGGCGCTGGGGGCCAGGTCACGGTGCTCGACGCCGCCACCGAACGCGTGGTGCGGCGGTGGCCCGTCACCGACCACAGCCTCGTCCAGGGCGTGCGACACCACGGGGGGCTCCTCGCTGTGCGGAGCGAACGCGGGCTGGTGTTTGCCGTGGACCCGACCTCGGGGGCCGTCGACCGGCTCCCTACGGAGGGCGCCCGGGATCTCCGCTTCACCCAAGAGGGCACCCTCCAGGTGGTCGGGGTGACCCAGCAGCGCTGGGCCTTGCGCCAGAGCGCGGCCGGGTGGCAGATCCCCATCGTGGGAGGCGCCGGGCCTGTGGCGGTGCACGAGGGTCGGGTCGCCGTGGGGCACGGGACGGGGCACGTCACGCAGTGGTCGCCCGACGCCGGCCCCCCCGAAACGGTGGAGGCCCTCGATGGCGTGATCAAGGGCCTGGGGTGGTGGAACGGAGACCTCTACGCAGCTGCGTCGGTGACATCGGCGCCCTCGGCTGCGCGCATTCGGGGGACTCTGGTCACGGGCCTCGAGCAGAGCGCGCCCTGGCGGCGCGCGGCGGTCGTCCAGGGCTGGGGGCCGGTCGTCCTGACGTGGGTCGCGCAGGGGGTGGTTGCTCTCGACGCAGCGAAGGAGCCAAAGACCTGGGGGCCTGAGCCGTATGTGGACCTCGTGGCCGCCGGCAGCATCTTCGCGGTGCGCTCCGCGTCCGGCGAGGTCTCCGTCTGGGAGTGGAGAGACGGGGTCGTGTCCCCCCTCTGGTCGGCCGAGGCCGTGGGGGCAGGTGCGCTGGCGGTGCTCCGATCGGGCGCAGCGGCCGCGGGGGTAGAGCGGGGCGTCGCCGTGTTCGCTGCCGACGGGGCACGTTCGATCCTGCCGGTGCAGGGTCGGGTGACGGCCTTGGCCTTCTCGCCGGGCGGAGACCTCCTCGCGGTGGGCCTCCTCGATGGGACGCTGCAGGTGTGGGGGGTGGACGGGGAGTCTCTGCTCCTCGAGCACCCAGGACACGACGGACGCCTGGCGGGATTGGCCTTTCGCGGCGAGTCCGAGCTCATCACCGCTGGCTGGGACCGAGTCGCGCGGCGGTGGGACCTCGGAGGCTTGCCGAGGTAGATGGCTCCAAGCCCAGGCTCAGCGACGACGACGACGGGCTGGTCATCGCCACTCCGCGACACTGGCGGGCTCCCTTCAAGTCCCCGACGACGGCATCACCGGGTACATGCAGTTCACTTCAGGTCGAGGGCTCCGAGATCATCCGGCCGAGCGGAGCTGACGAGCCCTGGCTCGCGTGCGTCGTTTCTCCATCGCCCCTGATGAACAACGACCTGGACCGGCGGCCCCCTCTCCGAAGGCACCGTGCACATCCATGCGGTCTTTCTCATCGGGTGTGGCGAAGCCGGAGTCAGCCCGCGGCCGCCACCGAGGCCGCTTCGTAGACCACCACGGCCACCACCGTGAGGATGCTGACGTTCCAGGTGGGGCTGGCGAAGAACCGCCGGAGGCCGCCCTCGACGGACATGGCGATGCGCGCGCGGGTGCTGACCATCCAGGCGAGGACCCCTCCGCCAAGCAACAGAACACCTGGAAGGTCGAGGCTCCAGTCGATGGGTGGTGACGCAGTCCGGGTCAGCGAGGAGATGGCGAGCACCCAGGCCACCGCCGACAGTGCACCGAGAGCTCGTGGCGTCCCGCCGCCCTCTTCGGTCGGTCGACCCGGGGCCGTCGCTGTGACCTCGGCCAACAGCGCGACGAGCCCCGGCACCTCTCGCCGAAACCTCCGCCCCATCGCTCTTGCGACGTACAGGTGCACCCGCGGCACCTTCGTGGGAGTCCCCAGCTCAGCCGGGAGGGCCCGCCAAGCCGCCTGCATCGTCTCTTCGAGGTAGGCCTCATCGGTGCTCGCGTCCACGAGGAAGACGGTGCGGTCCAGCGGAAAGCCCGCCAGGATCACGCCGAGCTCGTAGGCGACCCCGGCTTTCTCCGGCGTGAAGCCCCGGGCGTCCATGACCACGACGTCGCACCAGACGATGAGGCGGTCCACCGTCTCCTGCCAGCGGTCGTCGTAGCAGGACAGCTTGATGACGGGGAACCGGGCCGCGAGCGAGCCACGGGTCTCCAGGCTCAGGCGGTTCTCGAGGGCCGCCGTGTTGTGAGGCGCGCTCGCCAAGAGGGCCGCGGACGCGATGAGGAAGCAGCCCACGAGCAAGACTGGATAGAAGGAGAGCCCCACTGACACGAACTCGAGGCCCGACCCGAGCGAGCCCAGCAAGGTCTCTTCCCGGCCCTCGACCAACGAGAACACCATCGTCACGACGCCAGGGGCCAGGCAGGTCCCGAGCAGCCAGAACCTCACCTGCCGGAATCGGAACTGCGCCAGGGAAGGATCGGCGATGGTCACCGAGGGGCCCAACAAGGCCCACCTCCGCCCCAGCAGTCCAAAGAGCGTGGAGGTCAGCCGGCTCAGCCCGAACGTGCGCAGAAGCAGGAGTCGCGGGGCCGACGCGCGCGGGGGCGTGTGGGCGTGGCCTCGGGACGCGGGCAGGAGCCCGAAGAGAACCACCGCAAACCAGACCACCAGTGGAAGCAGCACCAGGTAGTCAAAGGGATGTGTCGTCGGCTCGTCGATGAGGTCGAACAGGTGCGCCCCGTTCGCTCCCACCCCCGCCAGGAGCGCGCTCGGGGGGCGGAAGCCGGCGCTGTTCATCTGCAACGCCACCATCCCGATCAGGGCCACGACGTAGAAGAACGCTCCTCCCTCCGGGAGATAGGGAGATCCGTCAAACACCGTGGCCATGAGGGCGCCGTGAGTGGCGAGGCCAAGCACCCAAGCCACCGCAACCGCGCGTCCCAGGATGCGCCCTCCCCGATTGAGGAGACGCTCGGTGATCCACAGCTCTTCGGGGCGATCCGTGAGGCGGGCCGCCTCCCTCCCGTGGCGCGCGAACGTGAGGTTCGGACGAGGGGCGGGCGATTCGCCTGGGACGTCGTCTCGCCCCCGCACCTCCCCGGTGACCTCGGGCGACTCCTCCGAGGCCCGCCGGAACATGATTCGCCGCACCTGCCAGCCGTAGAGCCATCCCGTGCCGAAGTGCAACGCCACGACCGCCAGGAAGACCAGCGGGGCGAACTGCTCGTGGTCCCGCACGAACTCCCAGGCTCGATTGGGCCCATAGACCATGCCCAGCAGCACCGCTGCCCCGACGAAGGGAGGCAACGCGCGCAGCGGCAGCAACAGAATCTCCTTGAGCCTCGACAGCGTTCGTCCTCCTCGCCCGCGGTGAGGGCTCTCATCATGCCGCGTCCGGGAACGCCCGAACCAGCCCTCGCCTCCTGCGATACCCTCCTCCCCCATGCGCCGCTTCCTGCCCCTGTTGCTCCTCGTCGTCGCCGGGTGTCGAATCCCCGACCCCGCCCCCGTGGAGATCGACGAGATCGTGCAGTTCGGCTTCTCCCGCTACGCCGCGGACGAAGACGACCTCAATGACCGCACCCTGGCGGACGCCGCCGAGAACCTCACCCTGTGGTGGGCCGAGAACATGGAGGACGGCGAGCTGTTCACCGCGTCCGACGAGACGGAGCTTCGCGCCGAGGACCTGGACACCCTGGATCCGCCGAGCTCTGCGGCAGAGAGCGAGGCGCTCCTGGGAGTGATGGTGGGGCGGGTGACGGACTGCACCCTCGAGGACATCGACCGCCTCTACTTCATCGACGACCAGCGGAGCCTCTTCCCCGACAACTACGTGGGCTACGACCGCACCCGGACCTCGGACTTCGACTGCTTCCTGGAAGCCGAAGGGTGCGAGGAGATCACCTGGGACTCGGACGTGGTCCAGGAGACCAACGTCATCGGCACCATCGTGACGCGCGAGTTCACCATCGGCTCGGGCCTGCGCCGCGTCGCCGCCGTGCCCTCGGAGGGCACCACGGACATCGTCAACGCCCGGTTCTCGCGCACCTGGATGCTCGATCCCGCCGTGATGACCCCCACGATCGCGAACAGCGACTTTCGGCAGAACTACCAGCTCGAGATCATGACGCCGTTCGAGGGGGGGATCATCCACTTCTACGGGATGTGGACCGACCTGCGGAGCGACCTGGACACCTCGGCCTCCATCTTCGTCAACGGCTACGTCGACGGCCTCGCGGAGACCCTGGACGCTCTCGAAGCGCACTGCCAGGCCGACTGATGGCCGGTGACTCTCCTCGGCTGGCGCCCTCGCGAGGGCGCATCGGCCCCTACGCCATCCGCGGATTGCTCGGCCAGGGCGGAATGGCCGCGGTCTACCTCGCCGAGGACACCCGCGACGGGCGCCAGGTCGCGGTGAAGGTCCTCGCGCGGATGCGCCCGTCCTGGGTCCATCGCTTCTCGCGCGAGTTCGAGGCGGCCCGCCGGGTGGACCACCCCAACGTCGTGCGCGTTCTCGAGGCTGGAGAGCACGAGGGCACGGCCTACTTCTCCATGGAGCGCGTGCTGGGCGTCACCGCTCAGCGCTACGTCCTCGGTCTCGACGGCAGCCAGCCCCTGCCACCCCCACCGCCCATGGAGCCGAGCGGCTCCGCTGAGCCCGTCATGATCGACCGGGTCCTCAGGAGCATCGCCGTGGGGATCCAGCTCACGCGCGCCGTGCAGGCGATCCACAACGTCGGCCTCGTCCACCGGGACCTGAAGCCGGGCAACGTGCTGGTGACCCACGAAGGCGTCGTCAAGCTCGTGGACTTCGGGGTCGCGAAGTGGCTCGAGGAGCAGAGCCAGTTCACGCAGGTGGGCCACGTGGTGGGCTCTTACTCCTACATGTCGCCGGAGCAGATCACGGGGGCCGAGGTAGACCACCGCGCCGACACCTACGGCATGGGGGTCCTGATCTACGAGCTGCTCTCCGGGGCGCCACCCTTCCGCGCGCGGCGGCCCCAGGAGTACCTGTGGCTGCATTGCACCGCACAGCCCGAACCCCTCTCCCGCCGCATGCTGGGCTTCCCCCCAGGGTTCGACGCGCTCCTCCTCGAGATGCTGCAGAAGGAGCCGGCGGACCGGCCCGAGAACATGGCGGACATCGAGCAGCGGTTGCTCGACCTGCAGGCCGAAGTCGAGGAACTGGGCGGCCGGACGCCGAGCCCGCCCATCACCCTGGACGAGGATGAGTTGCCGTCGGAGGTGCGAGCGCGCAAGCAGAACGAGAGCCTCCTGAAGCTCCGGCGCAAGGCCCGCAAGACCGGAGTGCATCCCGCGGCGCAGACCGAAGACCCCTTCGCGCGACTGGCCGCCGATCTGTCGGAGGAGCTCTCGGGCAACACCCCAGACCCCGTGCAAGCCCCCTCGCTTCGCAAGCCCCTGGTCCAGCTGCCGACGCAGTCGAGCGCGGCCTTGGCAGCCCTCGTCACCCCGCGGCACGTGGGTCGGAAGGCGGAGCTGGACTCCCTGCTCGCGGAGCTCAAGACCGTGCGCCGGGAAGGAATGCGCGCGGTGCTCATCTCCGGCGACGAGGGGCTGGGCAAGACGCGCCTGCTGGAGACGTTCCGCGGCCTTGCCTGGGTCAAGGGGGCGCGGGTGGCCATCGGCCGCTGCCACAGCACCGGCGCCTTCTGCGGGCCCTTCCACGACATCATGCTTCGGCTCGCCGGCCCCGGCCTCGCGCGGAGCCACAGCGACAAGATCCTGGGAGAAGACGCGGACCTCCTGCGCAGGTTCTTCCCCGCGCTGGGCACCCGGAGCGTGCCCACGGGAGTCACGGGAGCGTCCCTCGCCGCCGGCCTCGACGACCCGTCAGCCATCTATCGCGCCGTCGGGGAGGCCTTCCGCCGCGCCGCCTCAGACGCCCCCATCGTCATCGGTATCGAGGACGCCCACCGCGCCGACGGCGGCACGGCCCGCCTCGTGCGGTCGCTGCTCACTCGCCTCGGCAACCCGACCCCCGCGCGGGTGCTGCTGGTCTTGACCGTCCGTCCCGACGAGATCGACACCACCGTGGAGAACGCCCTCGTCCCCAGCCTCACGGGGAACGATCGGGTGACTCGGCTCGACCTGCGTCCCCTGGAGAGCAGCGAGACCGTGGATCTCATCCGGTCCGTCGCCGCAGACCTGTCGCTCTCCGATGAGGTCGTCGAGCGTCTTGCCCAGGCCGCCAATGGCAACCCGCGGTTCGCGGTGGAGTCAGCCCGGTCCATCGTCGAGGCCGGCGGCGCCGAGGACACGGGGGATGTCCCCGCGACCCTGCGCGCTGCCTTCCGCTCGCGATTGGACAAGCTCGGCAAGCCCGCCCGGGATGTCGCGCGATGCGTTGCGCTGGTCGGCGAGTTGCCACCCCTCGCCATCGTGCAGTCCGCCTCGGGGCTCTCCACCGACGCCTTCGCTCAGGCCGTCAGCGAACTCGAGCGCAAGCGAGTCGCCACTGTGCACTCCCGCGACAACGAGCCAGAGACCATCGGGCTCGCCTCAGACGCTCTGCGCACGACGGTGCTGGACTCCCTCTCGACGAACCAGGCCCGCACCCTGCA
>JAGSHC010000078.1 GCA_023954745.1 Deltaproteobacteria bacterium
ACGACGACTCCGCCGCCCAGTCCGACGACGACGACGATGATGGCCCCTCGGTGAGCGGCGACCGCCGCAACTCCTTCGCCGGCGGCCAGCAGGTCCGCAACGGCTGCGACCTGAGCTCCCCCGACGCACCGAGCCCCTGGCTCGCGCTGCTCCTGCTCCCCACGGTGCTCCTCCGGCGCCGCCGAGCCTGACCCGCCTCACCTCGAGGCAACCAAAGAGGTAATCCCATGTCCGACAGCAAGACCATCGCGGTCGTGCTCTCCGGCTGCGGCGTCTACGACGGCGCAGAGATCCACGAAGCTGTGCTCACTTTGTTGGCCCTCGACCGCGCAGGGGTCACGACGCAGATCTACGCGCCGGACATCCCCCAGGCCCATGTGGTCAATCACCTCACGGGGGAGGTGGCCGAGGGCGAGACCCGCAATGTGCTCGTGGAGTCCGCCCGCATCGCGCGAGGCGAAATCAAGGCCCTGTCGGAGCTCAGCGCGAGCGACGCGAACGCCCTCGTCTTCCCCGGGGGCTTCGGGGGAGCGAAGAACCTCTCGACCTTCGCCTTCGACGGCCCCGCGATGAGCGTGAACGCGGAGGTGACCCGGGTGGTCTCCGAGTTCCGAGCGTCGGAGAAGCCCATCGGCTTCATCTGCATCACTCCCGCCTTCGCGGCGAAGCTGATCCCGGGAGTGAAAATCACCCTTGGTTGTGAGGGTGACGCGCCCGCCGCAGCCCGCCAGCTAGGCGCAGAGCACGTCGAAACGTCGGTCGATCAGATCGTGATCGACGAGCAGCACAACGTCGTCTCGACCGCCGCGTATATGCTGGGGCCGTGGATTGCGGCTGTCGCGGCCGGCATCGACGCCCTCGTGGCTGAGGTGTTGCGACGGTCCTAGCCCTCGGGTCGCGCTCTACGCGTGGCTCGATAGGGAGCAGCAGTGGGCGAACAGAACGTCGAAGAGCTTCAGGATCGCGATGAACTCCGTCGCTTCACCCAACGGGTCCTCGACGACCTCGACACCCTGGAGCGCATCTGCGCCGACGGGCTGATCGAGGGGGGGATTCGCCGGATCGGCGCCGAGCAGGAGATGTTCCTGGTCGACCGCGCCGGACGCCCGGCGATGTTGGCGCCCGAGGTGCTCAGCGCACTGGATGACGAGCGGTTCACCACCGAACTGGGCCGCTTCAACATCGAGGCGAACCTCGCCCCCCACGTGTTTGGGGGCGACTGCCTGCGCAAGCTCGAGACCGAGCTGCGCGAGCTGCACCTCAAGGCGCGGCGGGCGGCGGAGTCCAAGGACTCCCAGGCGGTGCTGGTCGGCATCCTGCCCACCATCGAGCAGCGTCACCTGACGCTCGACGCCATGACCCCGGTCCCGCGCTACTACGCCCTCAACCGAGCCATGACGACCCTGGCCGGTGGCAAGTTCCGCACCGCCATCAAGGGAATGGACGAGCTCGACTTCGAGCACGACAACATCATGCTGGAGGCGTGCAACACGTCGTTCCAGATCCACTTCCAGACGGCGGCCCACGAGTTCGCGAAGCTCTACAACCTCGCCCAGCTCGTGACCGCGCCGGTCCTCGCCGTGGCCGCAAACAGCGCGCTGCTGCTCGGCCGTCGCCTGTGGCACGAGACGCGCATCGCCCTCTTCCAGCAGTCCGTCGACGTGCGCAACCCGTCCCAGAAGGGCCGCGGGCACCGCACCCGAGTGCGCTTCGGTGAGAACTGGCTGAAGGGCGGGGTCGAGGACCTGTTTCGAGAGGACCTCGCCCGGTTCCGCATCGTCTTGTCGACGGAGTTGGGCGAGCCCAGCTCGGAGCTCTACGCGCGGGGTGTGCTTCCGCCCCTGACCGCGCTGTGCCTGTTCAACGGCACCGTGTATCGCTGGAACCGGCCCTGCTACGGGGTGAAGGACAACGTCGCCCACATCCGCATCGAGAACCGGGCCCTGCCCGCCGGCCCCACCGTGGTGGACGAAGTAGCCAACTCGGCGTTCTTCTTTGGCCTCATGTCTGCCCTGTCGGAGGAGATGGACGACCCCGCGGAGGTCTTCCCGTTCGACTACGCGCGCAGCAACTTCGTCGCGGCCGCTCGCTCGGGGCTCGATGCGCAGTTCCACTGGCTCGACGACCGCATCCTCACCGCCCAGGAGCTGGTGTTGGAGCTGATTCCGAAGGCGCGCAAGGGACTGCTGGACCAGGGCATCGACTCGGCCGATGTCGACAAGTACCTGGGCATCCTCGAGGAGCGCACGAAGCTGCGGCGCACCGGCGCCCGTTGGATGCTCGAGTCCCTGGAGACCATGGACGAGGGGACCACCGACCAACGCGGTCGGGCCCTGGTGAAGGCGCTCGAGAGCCGTCAGCTGATGGGCAAGCCAATCCACACCTGGGAGCTCGCGGAGGGGCCAAAGGACGAGGACTGGATCGAGAGCTGCCGCAGCATCGGCCAGATCATGGCGCGGGAGCCCATCACCGTGCACCCCGAGGACGTCATCGACCTCGCCGCATCGATGATGGACTGGGAGTCCATCCGGCACATGCCCGTCGAGGACGACGACGGAAACCTCGTGGGCGTCGTGTCGCACCGGTCGTTGCTGCGCGCGCTGAGCAGGCGCCGTCAGGGCGACGACCCACCGGCGATTCGCGACGTCATGAACCCCGACCCCGTCACCGTGACGCCGGAGACCACGACCCTCCAAGGCATTCGCCTCATGAAGGAGAAGCGGGTCGGTTGCTTGCCGGTCACCAACGCCGAGGGCGCTCTGGTCGGAATCGTGACCGAGACGGACTTCCTCAACATCGCCGGGCGGATGCTCGAAGAGCGGCTCGCGGCGGACGACTAGAGCCGTCTAGAAGCGCAGCTTCGCGCCCACCATCGCCTGCAGTGGCATGCCAGGACGCGCCCCAAAGGGCCGCCGGGACACCATGTACTTGCGGTTGGTGAGGTTGTTCACGGTGGCGTAGACCACGACGTACTCGCTGATCTGCACGTTGGCCGCGAGGTCGAGCACTACGTACGCGGGAATGAGCTCCGTGGGGGCGATGGTCCCCTGCCCGGCCACATCGCGCATGGCGCTCTGAGCCTTCGCGCCGAGCTCGATCGTGCCGATGGGAAAGCGGAAGCCGACGTTGGCGGAGCCCTGATGCACGGGCACGTAGGGCAGCTCATCCCCCGCCTCGACCAGACCGAACTGGGGGAAGCCCGACACGAACGTGCTCGCGAAGCGAGAGCCCGTCAGGGTGTAGGTGACTCGACCGTAGAGCCCGAACCCCTGCGGGAGGTCGATCTCGCCGCCCAGCAGGGCTTCCAAACCGAAGACGTGCACTCGACCGGCGTTGAACTGGTCGCCGAGCTGGTCATCACGGCACCCCCCCGAGAAGGTGCACTGACCGGTCAGGTTCTCGTAGCCGTTGTAGAAGCCGATGGCCTCCGCATAGACGCCGCGGTAGTCGAAGCGCGCACCGGCTTCGACGTTGGCGCTGGTCTCGGGCTTCGTCTCGGCGGGGGCTGACGGCGCGCTGGGGCTGAACCCTCGGTGAATCCCCGCCAGCACGGAGAGCGACGGCGCGGCCTGGAGGTGCACGCCCACCCCCGGGAGGGCGACGACCTGGGTCTTGGCGAGGTCCTCGCCGACGAGCTCATCCACCGCCCGGGTCCCGATGACCTCGAGTCGCACGCCTGGCAGGACCCGCAGCGGCCCGATCGCGAGCTCGTCGGTCACGTGGGCGGCGAGCGCCGTCGCGGTGTGCCGGTTCTCGGTGATGACGACGGGCTCCTCGAGGGCGACCGGCTCGGCGTCCCGCATGCCGTACGCCGCCTCGTCGTGGGTCCGGGCGATCTGGTCGCGATGGACGCGCACGCCGACTTCGAGTTCATTCCGCACGGGTCCGATCTGCGCCCGCCAGCGCGCCCGTGCCTGGACACCCCCGGCATGAAACCTGCGCAGGTTGGTGCCGATGAGCAGGTTCTGGTCGGCGCCTTCGCTGTCCTGTTCGCCGCGCAGGATGCCCATGTAGACCGCGCCCTGACCGCTCTCCCCTCCCAGGAGGAGCCCGTGAAGGTCAGGGCCGCCGCTCAAGGCATTGAGCTTTGTCCAGCTTCGGTCGACGAAGTGGTAGTAGCCCACGACCCGGACGTCGACGTTCTTCCCCGCGCGCAGGCTCCACGCGAGCTCGGCCTGGGCACGCTTCCAGCGCATCAACCCCTCCCGGCTCGCGGCGTAGCGGCGGTACGGGGTCTCGGCGAAGTCCGCGTCGGATAGGCCCAAGTAGGTCTCGCGGCTCTGCTCTCCCGCGTAGCCGAGCTTCAGCTCCCATACGCTCTGGGCAGGGCGTGAAGGGTCAGTGGCGAGACGCCCCTTGAACATCAGCTCCCCCTTGAGGAAGCCGGTGTCGCCGCCGCCGTCGAGCTCCTTGAACCCGTCGGTCCGCAGGAGCACGCCCTCCAGCATCGCTCCTGCCGTCCGGCTGCCGCCGCCCACATGCCCGTGGAGCTTCAGGGAGTTGAAGGAGCCGTAGGCCACGTCCAGGCCACCAGAGAAGCGTCCTTGAGGAACCGAGCGGGTCCGCAGGTTGATCGCTCCGCCCACCGTGTGGGGCCCGTGGGCCGTCGCCGCCGGCCCCTTGAAGACTTCCACGCCGACCATCCGCGTGGTGATCGGGAAGTAGTAGGCAGCGGGCGCGGAGTAGGGCG
This sequence comes from Deltaproteobacteria bacterium, assembly GCA_023954745.1. Taxonomy (GTDB): domain Bacteria; phylum Myxococcota_A; class UBA796; order UBA9615; family UBA9615; genus JAGSHC01. The sequence goes on from JAGSHC010000078.1 coordinate 4,691, forward strand.
CGGGGCCGAGCAGCACGCCATCCTCCTCCAGGGCGACCTTGGCGCTCCGGTCGGAGTTTGCGCCACGGAGGCCGATGTTGGGACGCAGGCCCCAACCGTCCTCGTCCCGCACGTAGACACCGGGGACCGGGGCGAGGACCCGGTGGATGTCGTTGTGCTCGAAGCGCTCGAGCTCCTCGGCATCCACGACATGGGCGGAGCCCGCCACGCGGGGAGTGCGCCCGCGACGGTCCACGATGGTGATGGACTCGTCTGGACCCTCCTCGTCTTCGTCTTCGCCGGACTCCTCGGTCTCGTCCTCGTCCTCGGTCTCGGTCTCCTCCGGCTCCGTGTCACCGGGTGCGGTGCCCTGGGCGAAGGCGACCACCGGCAGGAGGAGGCCGACCGCAAGGAGCCAGACCGGACGGGGGAACGCACGCAGCGCAGCCCCCCGCAGCGGCCCGACCAGCGCCCCGAGGAGGTCGTCGGGGGAGTGGTTGGCGTCGGCGAGCCCCATCTCCAGAGTCTGGGAGGGACCGGCGAGTTCCAGGCTTCCCCCGAGACGGTCCCACAGCGCCAGCCACACTCCGTAGTTGCTCTCGTCGCGACCCACGGCGTGGTGAATCTGGTGCTGCGCGGGCGAGATCAGCCAGTTCTCCAGGGGGCCGTAGCTGATCCACACGTGGCTGTGCCGCAGGTTCCCCCCCAACAGATTGAGCAGGAACCCTGCCGCACTGACCCCCACGAGCTGGGCCGGAGCGGCCGAGGTCCCGAAGAGCCATACGAAGACCCCCGCGACGCCACCGGTGACCAGCGCCCCCCGGAGTTGGTACAGGGCGCTCTCCAGCGGGTGGGTGCGGTGATAGGTGAGCGGCGTGAGGACCTCGGCGCTGTGGTGGACCTGATGCAGTTCCCACAGGGCCGGTACTGCGTGCATGAGTCGGTGCAGGGCATAGCGAGAGGCGTCCCAGGCGACGAACAGGACGACGGAGTAGAGCGCAGTCACCAACCAGGGCGCAGCGTGCAGGCCGGGGTCCGTCCAGGAGCGGAGCCCGTGAATCACCGCGATCGCAACGGAGGCCGCCCCCAACGCCGACGGGAGCAGCCCCATCCCCCGGAGCAGACCCTTGGCCAGCGCGAGCTGCAGGTCCAGCACCGTGCTGCGATGCCGCCAGAGGCTCGGCGAAAGGAGTCCACGAGACACAGCGGTGGCAGCCGCGCGCACATCCTTGAGCACAACCAGCATCAAGAGGAAGGCCACCGGGACCGAGGCCAGGAGCGCAGGCAGGTACGTGCGCTGGCCAGGGTCGAGCAGCGGCACGAAGAGCTCGCGCCAGCCGTCAGTCATTGTCTCCGCCGGCCTCGTTGGGGACCTGCAGAATCAAGACGAGAGGCAGCTCGTTCTTCAGCAGGTCTGCCAGGGCCTTCACCGCGTCGTAGGCGGCGTCGACGTCCGCCGGCGCGTCGGTGAGAAGGCTCCCGACGTCGGCGTCACCGAGGGCGATGATGGATGCCTCTGCAGCGTTGAGCGCGCTGTCCACGCGGCCGTGCAGCTCGTCCTCCCCCAGCCCGATGAGCAGGTCATCGAAGCCCAGACCCTCCCCCCCGAAGTACAGCGCTCGGAACCCACGCAGGTTTGCCGCGAGATGGGCAGTGGACTCGAGCGCCCACCGGGACTCCACGAGGTCCGCGCAGGGGGGCGCTCCACAGCCCTCCACCCGGCCGAGAGGTACCCCGAGCTTTGCATCCTTCGTCTCCAGCTCGATGTAGAAGAGGGCGTCGAAGACCGCGTTCACGCCTTGCAGTTCGGTGGTGTAGACCGTGCTGCCAGTCCCTGCGGATGCCAGCTCCCCAGCGAAGTCACCGCCGCTGGGCTCCCATGCGGTGACCAGGACATCCATGTCGCCGCGGACGCGCACGGCCAGACGTCGAGCGAACGTGGCGCGTCGGGACAGCAGCTCCGAGGGGCTCAGGGCATCCCAGGTCCCGTCCTCGTTGATGGGATGCTGACCCGCGCACGCATTGAGGCCGGGGTGGAAGAGCAGGTACTCCAGGGCGTCGAGTCCGTAGACATTGACCAGGTTGTCGTCGAAGTAGGAGTCGGTGAGGTAACCCTCCTCCACGATCTCCTGGTCGACCCGGCACGGGTTGCTGGTGGGCCAGGAGTAGATCTCGTCGCGGCCGTCCTCTCCGCCCCGGGAGGAGGTGGACGGAGCCGCCGGTCCGATCTGGAGGACTTCGGCGACCTGCCAGGCGTCGGCCGCGGCTCTCCACGCGGCCTGCGCTTCACCGAGCTCGTCGGTCCCGCCGGGCACGCTGGCCCAGGCTTCCACTGCGTCTTCGAGAGAAGCCGCCTCCTCGGCGGCCGCATCGAGCAGAGGCAGGATCACCGCCGGCAGGCCCTCCAGCATGGGCCCGGCGTCCAAGGAGGTCCCGCCCCCTTCGACGCACGCGGGCCGCATGGCCGCAGCTGCCGCCAACAGCCCGAGCACTGCCCAGGAGGCAGCGGTGTTGGACGGCCTACCAGACAACGACGTTGCCGTCTTCGAAGCCGTAGGCGGCTCCGATCAACGTGCGCGCGGCCACCAGATCCGCGCGGTAGTCGGCGGTGGTGTCCGGCGCGTTGCCCAGCAGCTCGTGGAGCTCGACGAAGTCTGCGTCCGAGAGAGGGCTCAGCCCGTTGAACTGGAGGCTGAGGGCGAAGCCCTTGAGCTCAGAGAAGTGCTTGGCGTAGTCCGCGAAGGAGAACTCCGCGGTGTCGAAGGCATCGACATCCGCGGTGAGGTCGTTGATGTAGTGGACGGCAGTGGCCGCGATGGCCTTCTCCCAAGCAGCCACGGCGGCGTCTCGGAACACCACCAACTCGGCGATCTCCGCGTCGGTGAGGGAGGCGTCCTTGCTCGCGATGTAGGCCCGACCGTGCACGAAGGCGTCCCACGCCTGGCGGGTGAAGTCGGTGGGGGCGGCGCAATCCGCACAGCGGTCCCGCTTCGCAGCATTCTGGGCATGTCCCCAGGTCACCTCGCTCAGCAGGTCGATGGCTCCGTCTGCGTTCACGCTGTCCCGCACGCCCTCGTTGGCGATCTCGTCGTCGGTCCACAGCCCGTAGTCGCGGCTCATCCCGAAGTAGCCGAAGGCCTCGTCCCAGGCGTGCTCGAGCGCGGTGTAGTTCTTCCCGTCCTCGACCGCGTCGTGGTTGCTGCGCAGGCCCTTCCCATCGATGTCGTCGTCGAGGTAGTCGTCGGCGCCCTGGCTGAACGCCACGGCTCCCAGCAGAAACTTCTGGAGCAACTGCTGCAGGTCCGTGCCCTCTTCGGTGATGAACACCGCGCCCAAGGGCGCACCGGCAAGATCCGTGGGGTAGGTGCCGTTGGACCAGTCGATGGCTTGCTCATCGATGCGATCGAACCAGCCGCGCACGAGGCTCTCGGGCGTGGCGCCCGGCGTCCAACCCTTGAACTCCGTGGACCAATCGACGTGCTGACCCGTGGCGTCATTGCCCGCCAGCTTGCCCACGAGGTCCTTGCCCGACGCAATGTCGCCGTAGGTGACCTGCAGGGGGGCGGGGTCGGTGACGACTCCGTGGGGAATGTCCGAGGAGCTGTCGCCGTCGAAGGAGAAGTAGAAGTCGAGCTCGGCTGTCACCTCGCCCTCCGAGGGGAACCAACCAGCGTCGATGCGATCGGTCATGCCGCCGATGCGCGACTTCATGTCCGCGATGAGCACGTGGCGAAAGGTCTGCCCCGAGTGCGACACGCTGTCGGAGCCGTCGCCGAGTCGGCTCGGAAACGAATAGGTGCTCGGCACCCCATCGTCGTCGTCATTGGCGACGGAGTCGTCGTCGTCCGCGACCGGGCACCCGGCGAGCGGGAGGGCGAGGGCGAGCAGCAACAGGGACCGTTCGAGGCGCATGGGGCGGTTCCAAATGATAATGAGAATAGTTCTCAATTTCAGAACCGGAACGTACCCGACGATCTGGGCAGGATCAATGCGAACCGTCATGTTGGAGGAAGGAGGGGGGCCGGGGGACCCGAGAACGCCTCCAGCGGAGATGGGCCCCGGGGGGACCCGCGCACGCGGGCCGGACCTCAGCGGGAGACGCTGACCTTCGCGGAGCCGTCCACCCGGAGACCGGTCGCCTCCCAGCTGAGAATCACACCGAGCTCGCCGCTGCCGCCGTCGGACGGGCATCCGGCCTCGAAGAGGACCTCGTGTTCCCCCGCCTCGCGCAGGAGGCTCGCGCTGAGCCGGGCCAGCGCTGGTCCGCCGGAGGAGATGGACCACTCGAGCTTCAGCGCCGCTTCCTCTCCGTCGGGAATTCGGTCGACGACGAACTCGACGACGCCCACGACCTGCTCGCCGGGAGTGCAACTGGAGTGCATGGTGTAGACATCGACGACCTCGAGGAGCGGCCCGGAGCCCGACCGAGCGGTCGTCTCTTCCACCACGGGTCCGTCGCGGCTGAAGGATGCGTCGAAGCGCGCACCACCTGCAGCGGACTTCGTCGCGTGGACAGCTGGGCCCCCCTCGAGCTCCGCTTTCCGGTCGTAGTGACGCAACCAGCCGACGAGGTCACCGTCGTACAGACGGCCACGCACTGGCGGACGGTCGTCCGGCCGGTCGCGCAGCTCCTCGGCGGGAATGGTCTCGAACCGCATCGGGAGGACCGCGCCCCGCGCCTTGTTGAGTCGCCGTGAGCCCGACTCGGCAGCGAGCTCCTTGATGCGCTCCGGTCCAGCCTTCGTGCGCCATGCCCTGCCGCGGCGCTGCCGACCCTTGCCGTCTCGCCACTCATCGAGGTGCCCGCGGAAGAACAGGACCTCGTCGCCGTCCCGGAAGAACTGCAGCTCACCCCGGTGCACGGAGCCGTAGAAGGCGTAGGCCGACTTGTTCACGTAGCGCCGGGCCTCTTCGGGCTCGAGCATGAGCGGCGTATAGAAGGCGACCCCACCGAGGATCACCGTGCCCATGCGCTCCCCGTCCTCCCCTTCCAGGGCGACGGGAGCGGAGAACGCGACATACCGGCTGGGATGGACGGACTTCTGAGTCTCCGTCTCCCAGCTCTCGGGGCCCGCCGCGAGGGTCCCGTACGGCGCGCCCTCGAATCGCAGCACCTCCTGGTCCGATCTGGACGTGCGCAGCGACCGCACCAGATCGTCCTTGCCCTTCGGAAAGTCGCGCAGGTCGGACGCCGCGATGCGGTCCGCGTCGAGGAGCCGGCTCAGACTTGCGCGATGCTTCTCGGCGTCGTCGCCGGAGGCTCCCTTGCCCCTCCAGATGGCGAGATCACCCCGCCCGTCCCGGGGCAGCTCGCGGACGTTCACGTCGGGCACGCGACCGCGGGTGAGCCCCTTGGGCCGGCTCGGGAGGTACATCCCCACGAAGTCCGAGTCCCCGGACTTGTCGCGCTTGACGGAGACGCCAGAGACGTAGAGCCCTTCGTTGGGGACGGTCGCATTGAGACGGTCGAGGCTGTCCCGAGACCGATCGAGCAGGTCGGGAAAGTAGACGGCGATGAGGCCTTCCCCCCGCTTCCCTGGGAGCACGAACCGCATCACTCCACCCTCGACGTCCGGTCCCGCCTGGGCGATGTCCGAGGGGAGGCCCTCCGCGAAGGAGGCGACGGCCCGGGGGCCGTCCATCAGAGCCTCAGCGAGTCCATCGGCGACGTAGTCGTTCCAGGTGGTTTCGTTGTCGACGACGAAGAGGTGCACCCCCGTCCGACTCACGATCTGCGAGGCCGCCGCGGGGCCGGCCCGAAGGATCCGGGACTCCGTCGACCGCAGAGAGCGGTCTCCGTCGGCCGTCCCGGTGAACTCAATGGATCCGGCGCGCGTCGCCGCATCGAGACCGCTCGGCAGGGTCAGCGCCGCCGCGAGGATGCAGAAGAGGACTCTGAGTGAGGCAAAGGGACGCGGGTGGGACAAGGGCGCGGTGCTCCTTCAGGAGAGACCGGACTGGGACGCTCCAGGGGGCGGACGCCGTGGATTCTACGCAGGTCAGTCGAGCGGCGACCCCGCGTCCACGTCCTTCTGAGTGAAGGGATTGGCCACCCCGAGACGCTGGTGCATCTTCGGACTGGTCGTCGTGTACTGCAGGTGGACCTTCTCGCCGGGAAACAGGTGCGCCTTGATAGCAAAGGCGGCGAGAGCGGCCTCGTGAAAGCCCGACAGGATCAGCTTCTTCTTCCCCGGGTACCAATTGATGTCGCCCACCGCGTAGATCCCCTCGATGTTCGTCTGGAACTTCTCGGTGTCCACTGGGATGCGAGTCTTCTTGTACAGCTCCAGGCCCCACTCGCCGATGGGGCCGAGCTTGGGTGACATCCCCCAGAAGCAAAGCAACTCCTGGCACTCAAGGGTGCGCACGATGTGGTCCTTGCCGCGGATCTGCACCCCGGTCAGGTTCCCTTCGTCGTCGGTGACCACGCCCGAGGCGGTGCCCTCGACGAACATCATCTCCATGGCGTCGCAGTGCGCCCGCATCTTGGAGACGTTCGCCGGCTGCGCCCGGAAGGTCTGCGAACGATGGACCAGCGTCACGCTCGCCGCGTGACCGACGAAGTCGAGGGTCCAGTCCAGAGCGCTGTCGCCGCCACCGAAGATGACGATGTCCTTGCCGTAGTGCTTGGTGCGGTCCTTGACGGAGTAGAAGAGCGACGTGCCCTCGAGCTCGGGGGCGCCCTTCACCTTGAGCCGACGAGGCTCGAAGGCACCCACGCCGCCGGCGATGATCACCACGCCCGCGTCGAACGTCGTGCCCAGCGTCGTGACGACCTCGAAGCGACCGTCGTCCTTCTTCACCACGGTCTTCGCAGCCTGGTCCAGATGGAACTCCGGATCGAAGGGCGCAATCTGGATCATCAACTGGTCGACGAGCTCTTGGGCCCCGATGGAGGGGATCGCCGGAATGTCATAGATCGGCTTGTCCGGGTACAGCTCGGAGCACTGGCCGCCCACTTGGGGGAGCGAGTCGACGAGGTGAGCCTTGAGGCCGAGCAGTCCGAGCTCGAAGACCTGGAAGAGGCCACAGGGGCCTGCGCCGATGATGACGGCGTCGGTGGAGATGGTCATGGTGACTCCGGCCGGACCGCGGGTCCGGGGGGTGGTGCGACGCGTTCTAGCGCGCGCGCGGCGGGAAGGTACCCCGGCAGCCGGCCCGGTGTCAGCCCAACCGGTCGAGGGCTCCCGCCAAGCCCAGCCACTCGGTGAGACCCGCAGAGAAGACGGTCTCGTACAGAGAGTCGTAGCGGCGCGCGGCGTGTACCTCGGGCCGCACCACGGGGGCTTCGGCGACCATGGCCGCTACGGCAGCGTCCATGCTCGGATGCACGCCTGAGCCGGCGGCGGCGACCAGGGCCGCCCCTCGCGCCGCGAGCTCCTCGCTGGCGGGCCGACGCACCGGCAGGTTCAGGGTGTCCGCAAGAATCTGCACGACGAGGTCGGACCGCGAACCTCCGCCCCCCACATGAAGCTCTGCGACGCGCGTGCCCGTGGCGCTCTCGAGGATGCGCAACCCTCGACGAAGGTCGAACGCGATGCCCTCCAGCAGCGAGCGGAACATGTGCGCCCGGGTGTGGGTCTCGCGGAGGCCAAGCACGGTGCCCACCTCCTCGGGGTGCTGGAGACTCGGCGACCACCGGGGCCAGGTGACGATGCCGCCCGATCCAGGCGGTACAGCGGCAGCCTCGTCACAGAGCAGCGCCTCGACCGGGCGCCCCTCGGCCTCGGCCCGCGGCCGGAGGTCCCGCCCGAAGTTGTCGGCGAACCACCGGGCGGTCCACATGCCGCGGAACACCATGTACTCGAGCGACCAGGAGCCCGGCTCGCACGAGGCGTTGGTCAACCAGATGTAGCGGCGAGACTCCAGCGGCTTGCGCCATGGGATCACGATGGACGAGGCGGTGCCGAGGGAGACCGCGGCCACGTCTCGACGCCCCACACGGACGCCCCCACCGAGCTGCTCAGCCTGCTTGTCGCCTCCGCAGGCGTAGAGCACGAGCCCTTCGGGCAGCCCCGTCTCCTCGGCAGCTGCGCTGCTGATGCGACCGACCTCCTGCCCGGCCTCGACCACGTCGGGGAGCCACTCGTCCTTGAACCCGAGCACCTTCTGAATCACCCCCGACCGGTCCCAATTCCGGGCCTTCGCCTTCCAAGGCCACACCCCGGTCGTCCCTCCGGGTGCGACCGCGAGGGTGCCGGTGAGCTGGTGGTGCAGCCAGGCCTCGAGCGGGGCGATCTTCCAGGCCTCGTCGAGTACCTCGGGGCACCGGTGGCGCCACAGGCGGGGGACCGACTTGCTCACCAGGCGAGGAAGCATCGAGTCCTCCCCCATGATCCGGAGGGCCGTGCGGAGCGCCATCGAGGGCTCGCTGGAGACGGGAGCCGCCCGGCGGTCGAGCCAGGACACCGCGTCCCGAAGTGGGGTCCCGTCCTTGGCGACGGGAAGGATCGTGTTGCGCTGGGTGGTCAAGGCGCCGCCCGCGATGCGGCCGACATCACCTCCCCAGGAGGCGAGGCACCGACGAATCGACCCGAACAACGCCTCCCGGATGTCCATCGGGTCTTGCTCGACGGCCCCGTCTTCGGGGTGCTTCATCGGAGCGTGATCACCTCGCCCCACCGCGAGCACGTTGCCGTCGCGATCGAACAGCAGGGCGCGGGAGCTCTGGGAGCCGGAGTCGAGGGCGAGCAGGACGTCTCGGGCGGTCTCGGTCATGACCGCAGAGGGTACCGCAGGCCGACCGGGGGTCCTCGTCGGTCCGCGCCCCCGAGGGCCACGAAGAGCCCTTCCTTGCAGGGGGGGGCTTCGTCGCTATCATTCGCCGCCCGCCGGGACATACGGAGTCCGCGCGCGTGTGCGAGGAGTCAGCATGTCCAACCCCGTCGAGCGGTTTGCCTTCGAGCGACTGCCCAACATTCGTCCCGCCGAGTACGACGCACGCGTCGTGCACTCCGAGTGGGTGACCCCGGACACGCTCAAGATCGCCTTCGAGCCCGTCGGGGCCGCGATGTTCCCGTTCCATCCCGGCCAGTACGTGTCGATCGTGCTCCCCGAGGACGCGGACAAGGGTCTCAAGAAGGATCTGCGTCCCTACTCGATGTGGAACCACCCCGACGAGTTCGAGTACGTGGTGACCATCGCCAAGATGGTCGATGACGGCCGCTGCACCTCCTGGCTGAAGACCCTGAACGAGGGGGATCCGCTCAAGATCCTCGGGCCTCTCGGCGCCTTCTACCTGCGCCGTCCGCTCCACAAGCGGCTGTACTTCGTGGCCACGGGCACCGGGGTCGTGCCCCTGCGAGCCATGGTGAAGGACCTGATCTCCACCGGCGAGATTCACGACAGGGACGTCACGCTGCTGTTCGGGGTTCGTACAGAAGCCGACCTGTTCGGGATGGCCGAGTTCGAGCGCTGGGCCAAGGAGTTCCCGCGGTTCGAGTTCATCCCCACCCTGTCACGCTCGGCGGACGGGGACGGCTGGCAAGGCGCCAGGGGTCGGGTGACGAAGCACCTCGCGGAGTGGGACTTCCCCGTCGAGGACATGCAGATCTACTTCTGCGGGAACGGCCAGATGATCAAGGACGGCATCGAGATCATGGAGGGCAAGGGACTCGGCAAGCGCACCCGTCGCATCGTCTTCGAGAAGTACTTCGATTGATGCTTCGCCTTCGCCTCGCTGTGCCCCTCGTGGCCGCGCTCTTCATGAGCGCGTGTACCCCGTGCAAGGACGCCTGCCGCGTCGAGGCGCGGCAGTTCGAAGACTGCCTGGGTGCCTGGGGGATGGAGTGGGCCGACGTGGCCGCCATTGACCGCGTCGACTACCGGATCACCTGCGTCGGGGACGTCGACGTGTGGATGGACAGCCTGAGCGCGGAGGCGCGCGCCGACGAGCGCCAGACCTGCCAGGCCTTCGTCGACGACCTGCGAGGCGAGACCGACTGCGACGCAGCCTGGGAAGCCCTCGTAGGGTACGGCGCCCTCTAAGCCGCTTCTCGTATGAGGCACTTGCGCTGGCCGACAGGCGCGCGCAATGCCCACAGCCCCAAGCGACAAAGGGCCCCCAGAGGGAGCCCTTTGACCGTCGAGCGCCCCGTGGAGGGCGCCCGTGCGAGCCGGCTTAGAGCCGTCGACGAATCGCGGCGAGGCCCAGCACTCCGAGGAGCAACGCCCACGCGGACGGCGAAGACTTCGTCGGCAGCGCCGAGCAGTTCGCGCCACCACCGGGCTGAGTCACGACGGGGGCGTAGTCCACGAGGATGTCGCGGCTCAGGAGTACGTCACCGAACGCGGTGTCGCTCTGGCCGAGGCTGTCCGACACCGTGACGTACAGGTTCGCGAAGGAGCCAACCTGGCCCTCCTCCTCGGGCGCCGTCCAGAAGACGCTGGCGCCGTTGGCGGGCTCATCGTAGACGCCCTTGTCAGCGAGCCACTCGTACTCGAGCTGGTCATCGAGCGACACCACGAGCACCTGCGCGTTCACGCGGCTGCCGAGCTCCACCTGGAACCGGTCCGTGATGACACCACCCACGATCCGGGGCGGGGTGTTGGGGTCGGTGCACTCGTCATCGATGGCGATGTTGCAGTCGTTGTCGATGCCGTCGCACCACTCGATGGCCCCGCTGAACACGGTGGGGTCGTCGTCGTCGCAGTCGGTGTTCGGGAACGAACTCTCGGTCTGCCCGTCGCCGTCGTCGTCGAAGAACGCGGTCCCCTCGTCCGTGATGCCGTTGCAGTTGTCGTCGACGAAGTTGCCGCCCTCGATCTGCCCGGGGAAGATCAGCGGGCCGTCGTTGTCGCCGTCGCCGTTGAGGTCCTCGTTGATGTCGTTGCAGTCTCCGCCCTCGACGGACGCGCAGTTGATGGACTCCGAACCGAGGCAGGGCCCCACCTCGCAGAAGCAGTCACCGTCGTCATCCCAGGCCTGGGTGCTCTCGTCGATGACGCCGTCGCAGTCGTTGTCCTTGCCATCGAAGACTTCGACGTTCTGCGGGAAGATGTCGCGGTCGGAGTCGTCGCAGTCACCCTGATTCGGGTCGTACCCGTCGCCGTCGGTGTCGGACTGTGAGATCTGGAAGTCGATGGCCGCGACGAAGACGTCGTATCCGAAGAGTGGGCAACCGTCGCTGACCTTCAAGGTCAGCGTCTGGAGACCGGACGGAACCGGCGGGCTTCCCTCATCGATGTCGACGTCGAAGCTCACGAGGCCGTTGGTGCCCGGGAACTCGTCCTCGATACGCAGATCGCCGAGGAACATCTCCACGTACAGCGACTCGGGCGGCTGCTCAGCGTCGACCACACGGGCCTGAAGCTGCAGCTGCTGCCAGCTGTGGAAGAAGGTCGCCTCGGACGGCGACACGACCGTGATGGAGGGCGGCGTGCAGTTGACGGCGCTGTCCCCGTTGCCGGCGAGGAAGATGTTGAAGGTCTCACGCAGCGGGTCCGAGGTGTGCACCTTGAGCTGCGCGGAGACGCCCTGAAGGTTCAGCGGAGTGAAGGCCACCTCGAGGAGGACCGCGCTCCCCGGGAGGACAGGGTCCGTCAGGAACGCCGGCATCTGCTCGGTCTCGAAGTCGCAGTCCTCGAGCGGCCAGACACCGGGGCAGGTGAGGGCGAACGCAGGCTGCTCCTCGGACTGCACGAGCTCCACGCCCGTGATCATCAAGTCCTCGTCTCCCTCGTTCCGGATCTCGACGATGCGGCGCTTCTCTTCGCCCGTGAACTGGAAACCGAAGTCGATGATGTTCTCGGAGACGCGGGCCTCGGGGCCGCCACTCGCGCCGCGCGCGATGAACGCGACGGTCTTCTCGGCCTCGTCCGGGTCGTCGCTGTACACGTCGAGCGACGCGAACGTGTCGATCCCCTCGATGGCGGTGTAGACCACCTCCACCACCGCGACCTCATGGGGAGCGATGACGTCGGGCACGGTGCCCACGTTGAGAGTCCAGTTGTCGTCCGACTGGTAGTTCAGCGCGACCTCGTCGATCAACAGGTCACGGTCCCCCGCGTTGTGGATCGGAACCTCGTTCACGACCACGGTGCCTTCGGGCAGCACGGGCAGCTCGATGAGGCGGTCGGGGATGAAGATGTCCTGGAGCTCGACCGTCGTGTTGACGAATTCGGGCTCGGTTTCCCCCGTGTCCTCAGAAGGGCACCCCACGAGGGCGATCGCGGGCGCAAGGAGCGTCAGGAGGGAGAGATCGCGAAGGCGAAGCATTCGGCCGTCCGTTTCTTTGGGAAGAAGCGCGTGCTGGCAACGCACGGGCCCCTCCGCTGAATCACAGCAAGTTATCAGGCGAAAGGGGCACCGGTAAACAGGGTGAAAGCCTGCCCGATCGGGCAGCGCCACAATGTGAACCGTATTGGGGGGAGATCACTTCTCCCACCCCAGACCTCGGCTCCAGGGCGCCTCAGCGCGCAGAGATCACGACCTCCAGGGTCCAGTCCGACGGCACCTCGTGGTGGCAACCCACCGCGATCACAGCGTTTTCACCAGAGTCGAGGGCGACGGCCGCGCCCAGGTCTTCGGGGTACGATCGCCCCACGCCCGCCTCGGTCAGGACCTCCGACGGCGCGCCGTTCTCCGCGGTGAAGACCAACACATCGAGATCCGATTCGTCCTCCCAGGGACCGTCGGTGCCCGGCTGGTACGGCGAGTTTGTGCCTCCGGCCGGCGCATTGTCCCACTCCAGGGTCCCCCCCAGGACACCGGCGGCTTCGGGTCGGAGCGAGAAGAGATCCACGTCGCCCGAGTACCAGCCTGCGTAGCGAGCCTCCTCGCGATCGACCACCCCGTCACCGTCATCGTCCACGGGGTGGACAGGCCATGTGGGCCAGGCGGCGTCGTCCTCCCACCCGCACTCCGATGTGGTCCCTCGGATCGTCAGGATCGCCGGTGCGGGCCAGCTCCCCAGGTCCTGAACGACTCCCTCCACTTCGTCTTCCTCGAACGAAGCGAGGATCGGATCCGGCGCCGCCGCATCCACCGGATCGGGAAGTGCTGCGTGGAGGGGCCAGCGATCGCACCCGACGATGGCGAGCGTAAGGAGCAGAGGGGTCGCAATTGAGAGCCGCATCGCGAGAAGTATCCCACGACAGACCAAAGGAGTCGGGCGGGTCCCTCCGAGAGGTGGACCCATGGGGAAGCTGCTCCCACCGATGCGCTCCATTCTCTCGTCCGTCTTCGGGCGGCGGGACTACGTGCGAGGGGTCCCCCGGGGAGTACTCCTGCGTCTGGAGACCTCGCCGGTCTGACTTTCGGCGTGTCCCGCCCCACAACACCCGCGGGGGAAGCTGGCTTGCGAGGGGTCGCTCGGGTAATCCTGCCGACCATGCCGGCCGTACCACGCGTTCGAGACACCCTGCAGGTCCTCCCTGTGTCCGGCACCGCCGGGCAGCACGTCGTCTGCGACCGCCACGGCGTCGAGCTCTTTCACCTCACCGCCGATGGCGTCTGGATCCTCAGCCAGCTCGACGGTCTGACCTCCGCTGACGAGATCCTGCTTCGCTTCGAGGAGCGGTTCGACCGCGAGATGGACAAGGCCGACCTGGCGGCGTTCCTCGACGGACTGGGCGATGCGGGCTGCTTCCTGGAGCAACCACGCGCCGTGGGGGCCCTGGTCTACATGCAGGAGCAAGGCGTCGATTGGCGGGGCGCGGTGATGGACCGGCGCAGCGCCGAGGACGTGCCCGAAGCCGACCGCCGGGCTGGCATCGCGCGACGCGAGGAGGAGTCGGTCGTCACGCAGTGGTGGGACCACGCCGTCTTTCATCTCAACGAGGGACACCTCGAGCATGCGCTGTCCGTCCTCGTGCGCATGAGCGACGCGACTCCCTACGATCTCCGACTCCGCGAGATCGCAAGACACCTCGGGTTCGTCATCGAGGCAGAGAAGGTCCCCAGCCTGTCCGAAGACCGGCGGGACGTGAGTTGGGAGGTGTTCGACGCCGCCCTCGCGGACATGCTCGGCTCTGGCGTCTGCCCCCGATGCAGCACACCATTCCAGGTAGAGCTCGGGTCCCAGAACCGATGCAGCAACTGCGGCGCCTCCTTCTCAGCCTGGATCCTCGCCAACGCCCCCGCGGGCCGACGCCTCGGTGATCCGAACGCCCCGCCGGAGGCTGAGGCTTGAGCACGACCGCTGCTCCCTCCGGGGCTGCCGCTCTCGCTGCCCTCTCCGCGGACGAACGCGCTTCCCTCGACTCCACTGGGTTCGACGCCCAGTCCTTCGCGGAGCTCGTCGACGGCCACCTCGCCGGCACCCTCCCTCCGAACCGCCTCCGCGGCGATGTCCAGCCCCCGCCAGCGATCCCGCGGGTTGCACCTTCGGGATCCTGGCAGGGAGATGCCCTCGTGGACGCCGGGCGGCAGGCGCTTCACGCCGGGAAGGCAGGGTTGCTCCTCCTCAACGGCGGGATGGCGACCCGCTTCGGCGGCCGGGTCAAGGGAATCGTGCCAGCCCTGCCGGGGCGTAGCTTCCTCGCCCTACAGGCCGAGCGCATGGCGGGCCTCCAGGCGGAGACCGGGCAGCCCCTGCCTATGTTGCTGATGAACTCGCTCGCCACCGACGAGCCCACCCGGGCCCACCTGGCCGAGCACGACGGGTGGTCTCTGGCGGCGGGATCGGTGCGGACGTTCATGCAGAGCGCGGCGCCCCGCCTGCGGCCGGACGGCTCGCTCTACCGGGGCGCGGACGGCACCCCCTCCCTCTACGGTCCTGGACATGGCGACCTCCTGCCCTCGCTGCGGCGGTCGGGCGAGCTTCAGCGGCTGAGAGACGCAGGAGTCGAGGTCCTGCTGATGGCCAACGTCGACAACCTCGGTGCCGCCCTGGACCCCGCCCTGCTGGGGGCGTTTCTCGCGAGCGGCGCCGAGATGATGGTGGAGGTGGCGCCGAAGCTGCCGGGGGACGTGGGCGGCGCGCCGGCGTCGGTGGACGGCGAGGTGCGCATCGTCGAAGGCTTCGCGTTTCCCGAGGAGTTCGACCAGGACCGCATCCCCGTCTTCAACACCAACACGCTGTGGTTCCGCGTCGATGCCCTCGACCGCGAGTTCCCCCTGCGGTGGTACCGCGTGCGGAAGAAGACTGGAGACGACGAAGTCATCCAGTTCGAGCGGCTGGTGGGCCAGGCCTCCTGGTTCTTGCGCACGGAGTACGTGACCGTGTCTCGCGACCGGTTCCGCCCCGTGAAGTCGCCGGCAGACCTGGACGCAGTCCGCCCCAAGCTGCGGGAGATGTTCGGAGTCCGCCTCCGCGTGCTCTGACCGCGCCCCGCGGGGGGACGTCCCGGGCGGGACCGGCTACTTCGACTTCGCGCCACCGATGAGCAGGTAGAGGGCGCTCGCCGCCCGCACGGCCACGTGGGGGTCGTCGTCCGAGAGCAGGCCAAACATCTGCTCGGTGCGCCCTGGATCACACGTGGCGACCGCCGCATCGACGGCGAGCTCACGCACCGTCGGGACCGCCGACTCCATACCCAGCTTCGTCGCGGCATCCCAGCCCTGCTGGCCCGACTCCCGAAGGGCCAGCAGGACTGCTTCGGTGGCGCGGTCGTCGCCGTTGGCGAGCAAGGTGCCCACGGGATTCCCAAGAGCCATGGCCCCTCGGCGCACCGCAGACCCCGCGGCCGCGGCTCGGGTCGACGGGTCTGCGCTCTGCATGGCCGCAGCGAGCGCCTCCTCCACCTCGGCGTTCGCCGCCGCTGGGAATCCGAGGGCGAAGGACGCCGCCTCGCCTACCACCGCATCCGAGTCGCCCAGGACGGTCTTGGCCCACCCTCCCGCGTCGGGACCGGCCGTACGAACGAAGACGGCCCCCCAGCGGCGCCGGTCCTCGACGTCGAGCGCCGCCCAGGTGCTCGCCAGGTCCGGCGCCCGGGTCCAGTTCGGGACCAGCGGCCCTGCAACGACGGCCGCCAGCTTCGTGGGCACATCGTCGCTCCCAGCGGCTCGGTCGAGCAGGGCAATGCGTGCCTTGTCGGGCTCGTCGCCCTTGGCCATCGCCGCCGCCACGGCGATCACCCGCGCCGGCTCCTGCGCGGTCTCGGCCCAGCGAGACAAGCTCTCGGCGCTCCACGCCGTCGGCCCTGCACCGCCCGGCCCCAGGAGAATCGCCGCGACGAGGCGGTCGACGTCCCCTGCGCCGAGAAGACCGTCCGCGACCCCGGCCGCGAAGCCCTCGAAGCCGTCCCCTTCGGGCAACGTCAGCGCACCGAGCAGAGCGGCCTCTCGCAGGGCACCGTCCCCCGAACCCGCGGACGTACGGAGCATCTCCACCGCCTCGGCGGCCTGCTTCGTGGTGAGCCCCTCGCTGGCGAGGTGACGTGCCGCAGCGCTCGTGATCTTCTTCGCCATCTCGGGGGTCGCTCGGGCGATGAACTTCTGGACCGTGGGCCAGGTCTCCGACGGGGTCAGACGGCCCGGAAGCGCATCGATGACCGCCGCAATCTCGTCGTCCGGTACGGCCACCTTGCTCATCGACCCTTCGCCCAGGTGCTTCGGCTCCACCAGGTCCGCGAAGAACGCGGCGTCGGCGACCCCCTCGGGGGCACATCGCGCCAGAGCACCGTAGTCCGAGAGCAGCCAACGCCCTCCGCCCCCGAGAACCACCTCGCGCAGCACCTCGGGCTCGTGTCGAGACAGAGCCTCGTTCAGGGAGACGTATTCCTCCGCGGCCGTGGCCCGATCACCCTGCTCGAGGCGAATCAGCACCCGGTAGCGCCAGCCGTTGAGACTCGTGTTGTGGCGCCCCAAGTAGGTCTCGAGGTACCGGAGGGCGCCCTCGTACTGCTGCCGCTCCATCATGGTCTCGACCTTGAGGGCCATCCGTTGCTCGGGGGTCATGCACCCCGACGCGAGCAGGGCAGCGAGAACGAGGGCGATCCGAAGCGGAACTCGAGAGGTCATGGGCGACCCTTTGCGGTGCGGAGGGAGCGCAGGCATCGTGCAGACATGCACCTGACGCAGTTGGGCAAAGCCTCGCACATCGCCGCGCTGTTCGCGCTCTCCGCGCTGCTGGGTGCGTGCCCCGGAGAGCCTGCCGACGACGACGACTCCTCGGTCGCGGGGGATGACGACGACTCCACCGCTCCGCCGGTCCCCCTCGCGGACGTCCTCGGCGTCGTGAACCTCACCAATGTGCGGCAGCCCGAGGGCACCGACTACGTCGACCTCGGCGGGGCCTTCGGTGACTTCGCGGGCGTCGACCTCGGGCTCGTCAACCCGACTGCCTACATGGGCTCGTGGGGGACCGAGACACCGCTGTGGCGGCTCGACCTCGGGTCCTGGCCGCTGCCCGCGCTCGGCGAAGACCTCGTGCTCGACCTGTTCGAATACGAGCCCTGGAACCCCGCCGACCAGACCTGGTGGGATGCCGGTGACCGCATTGCCGTGGGCCCCTACCTGAGCCTTCGGTACGCCGACGACACCGTCGTGGGCTATCAGGTGGACGACCCGCTGACCCCGGGTGGCCAGGGCTGGACCTCTGGGGGCGCCGTGTCGTTTGGGACCTCCGGCGGCGCAGAGATCGTGGCGTGGACTTCGCCCGCCGACCTCGCCCTCCCCCAGGACATGGAGCTCATCGCGCCCCTCCCCAGCGGGATGATCGAGACCCCCTCGGCCCAACAGTTCACGGTGCAGTGGAACCCAAAGAGCGACGGCGCCGTGGTCACCGTCGTCCTCTTTCAGGGGCTCAACGTCAGCTACATCGCCAACGTCCCCGACTCGGGGGAGCACACCATCCCTTCAACGGTGCTCCACGACGACTTCGGGGCGGGGCCCGTCAACCTCATCGTCAGCCGCATGATCGAGAGCGTCGTGCCGCACCCCCAGGGCGACGTCCTCCTGCGGGCGCGCAGCGAGGAACGCGCGGAGCTCATGCTGTTGGAGGACCTCGTCCTCGCACCGGCCCACGGCTCGGCGGGACAGACCTTCGACGTGGACGTGCGCTGGTTTACCGGGAGCATCGATGCGGCGACGGTGCTCGACTTTGGCGACGGGGTCACCGTCGACTCCGTGACCCCCGACGTGAACGACCCCCAGCGGGCCACGGTGGCCCTCACCCTCAGCGAAGAGGTCGAGCTGGGATCGCGCACCGTGACCCTGACCAACGGCGGCGAGAGCATCGAGGCCCTCGATGCGTTCACCATCCTCAACCTCGATCCTGCCGACACCTGCGCGAGCGCCGACGCGCTCGGCCCCCTGGACCAGGGCACGTACATCTCGACCACCGACGGGCTGGAGAACTCCGTCTCCTCGGGATGGGCGTGCCTGGATTGGTCGCTCAACGGCTCCGATGCGGTGTACGCGGTGCAGCTCGAGGCGGGAGTGACCGTGCGCCTCGCGGCGACGATGGCGGACCCCGGAGACGCAGCCCTGGTCCTCCTCTCCACCTGTGGCGCACCCGAGACGGCCGTGGCTTGCGCCGACGACGGGTTCGAGGGGGACACGGAGGAGATCCTCTTCACGCCCGAAGCGACCGGCACCTACTACGTGGTGGTCGACGGGTACTTCCTCAGCGGCTTTGGCAGCCCGTCGTCGCCCTTCGAGCTGACGGTGGAGGAGCTCGAGGCAGCGAGTCCCGTCACCCCGCCGTGGATCGTGACTGGGGAGACGACTGACCTCTCCATCGAGAGCGAGACCGCCTGGGATGCTGGCGTGGGCGCTGCCGACGTCGACCTCGGGTCGGATGTCACGACCAACACCGCCACCGCCTCCTCGACCACCCTCGCCGTCAACGGCACGGCCGGAACCTCCGCCGCCACGGGCCCCCGGGACGTCACCGTGCAGGACGGCCCCACCGAGGTCGTGCTCGAGTCCGCTCTGTACGTGACCCAACTCCCGAGCAACGACACCTGCGCCGCCGCCGACCTCTGGGGGCCCACCGGGTGGTCCGCCGGCACCGACACCGCTTGGTCCGCCGGCACCACGAACGCCCTGGACGACACGGGGTGCTTCGCCTGGACTTCGCCGGGCCGCGAGGTGGTCCACGCCCTCGATCTGGTCGTGGGCGACAGCCTCACTGCGACCCTCGACAGCGTCGAGGACTCCCAGCTCTACGTGGTCACAGACTGCGGGGACGTGGCAAACACCTGCATCTCCGAGGCGAGCTCCGACGTGGGCTTCGACGGCGAGACCGAGTCCATCACCGACTGGGTCGTGCCCGCGACGGGCCGCTACTACCTCGTGGTCGACCTCTTTGTGGCCTCCCTGAACCGCGCCTGGGAGTACGACCTCACGGTCGACGTGCAGTAGCCGGTCGCAACGGCGACACGACCGCGTTGTCTGTGCTGGTCGCCTGGGAGTGCACCGCGCTGAAAGAGGGCACACTTACGGTATGTCCTTTCGCCTCCTCCTCGTCGCCCCCCCGGTCCTCCACGGGGTCGGGTGGTGGTCGAACCGCGACGCAGGCAAGCCCCACCTGGAGAGCCTCGCCGCTCACGTCCGTCGGCTCTGTGGGGCAGACGTCGTGGAGCTGGACCGCGTCGACGAGCCCGATCTGCCCGGCGCCCTGGCGCATCTCGACACGCAACTGACCGACGACGTCGGCCTCGTCGGGATCTCCTGCTGGACCAGCCTGCACTACCTCGGCACGGTCGCCGTCATCAAACACCTGCGCGCGACCCACCCGACGCTCCCCATCGTGGTCGGGGGGCATCACGCCACGGCCCTCCCATCCGACTTCGAAGGTCTGGCCGACTGGGTCGTCGTCGGTGACGGGGAGCACGCGCTGCGCTCGCTCTGTGCCGCTCCGCCGAAGCGCCCCGACGAGACGGTGCTCCTCAAGGGAGCGCCCATCACCTTGAGCGACGACGACCCCATGGACTGGACGCAGGTGGGCGTGGGCGAGCAGACCGTGTGGCTGACGCTGAGTCGTGGGTGCCCCTTCCGCTGCCGCTTCTGCCTGGAGCCCCTGCGGGGCGCGGCCAGCTCTCGGTACTCCGTCGCCCATGCCCTGCACATCGTCGAGACCGTCGTGCGGAGTCAGGCGCCGTCCTCCGTCGCCTTCGCTGATCCGCTGTTCGGCTCCAACCGGCGTTGGACCGAGCAGTTCCTCGCGGGGCTCGAGGAGCTCGCGCTCCCCGTGCAGTTCTGGGCCGAGACCCGCGCGGACCTCGTGACCGCGGAGCTGCTCGCCCTCTACCGACGCTGCGGCTTCAAGCTCGACTTCGGCCTGGACACGGGCAGCCTCGTGATGGCCGAGGTGATGGAGAAGGCCGCACACCCCGAGCGCTATCTGCGCCGGTCGGCGGAGATGCTGCGCGCGGCGGACGCCGAAGCCCTGCCGCACGGGGTGTATCTGCTGTTCAACTACCCCGGGGAGACCCCGGAGACGACCCGCGCGACCATGGACTGGATCCGCACGTTGATGCCACCTGGAGGCGCCTCGAGCGGGTGGCTCTCCGCCCAGAGCTTCTTCCACCTGCCGGGCACCGAGTCGTTCCGTCGGATGCCGGAGTACGCCGAGCGGTTTGGGAGCCGGGTGCACCACCCCCGCTGGTGGACCCTGACGGGCGACCATCATCGGCTGGCCACCGCGACCCTCCCTCACCGGGACTGGGAAGGACAGGAGGACGCGATGTGGGGCCACGTTCGCTGGCAACGGGGCGTGAACGCGCGCTGGTCGGCGCGGTGGACGCCCGAGGTGCGCTCGTTCCTCCAGACGTTCTACGGGCAACGAGGATGACCGCGCTGAGTCCCCACGCGCTGCAGACCGCCCGGGGGCAGCTCCTGGAGCGTGGGTGGACTGTACTTCGCGGCGTGGTCGAGAGCGCCGAGCTGGCAGCCCTCCGCGACGCCTTCGACCGCTGTGTGGGGCTGTCGCTTCCGCCGGTTGCGCAGCGGCCAGGGGCCCACACTCTCGACCCGTCGTTTCGCGCCTGGGTCCTCGACGGACGAATGGGACAGCTGGGGGCGGCGCTCCTGCACGCCGAGACGGTGCGGCTCCTCCAGGACGCCCTCATCGCGAAGCCAGCGGGCCGAGGCGGGGAGGTCGCATGGCATCAGGACGCCTCCTACCTTGGGTACCTACCTCATGACCGGCTGGTCTCGGTGAGGCTCGCCCTGGGGCCGGAGACCCTGGAGGACGGAGGCCTCGAGGTGCTCGACCGCAGCCACGTCTGGCCTGAGCCCCCACCTTCCCTCCGGGGCGCCGAATCCGTGACGGACGGGCTGGCGAGGCTCCCCCCGGAGCGGAGGTCCCAGGTGGAGCGTCGCAGGACGGAGGTCCTCCTGGCGGCGGGTGACCTGTCCGTACACCTCCCCCGGACCTGGCACCGCAGCGCACCGAACACCGGGCCGGGGCGTCGCCGGACTGTCGTGTCCCACCTGTTCGACGCGGCGGCGCGCGTCGACCTGTCGCGCATCGAATCTGGCCTTCGGGACCATCTTCCCGTGGACCCCAAAGGGCATTTGACCGGGCCCCGCTTTCCCGTTCTGAGGTAGAGTGCCAGTCCCCGAGGAGTATTCGATGAGCCACAAGGACGATCAGAACAGCCCCCCGAACCGCCGCGACGTGCTCGTAGGCCTCGGCGCGGGTGTCGCCGCCACCACTCTTCCCGGGCCCGCCGTGGCCCTTCCGGGGAACGCAAACGGGCCCGGAAACGGCAACCCGGCCCAGGGGAACCCCGCCCTCGACGCGCAAGCAGCCGCGATGTCCGACGTCATCGTGGGCGCGTGGAACGCGTGGCTGGTGGACGCCGAATACACCGACTCCGCCATCAACTCCGTCACCCTGGAGGGTGGTGAGCTGAGCAGCCCCGTGGACGTGAAGGTCCTCGTCGAAGACGGCCTCATCGTCGATGGCATCGACCCCGCGACCGCCGAGGCGTTCGCCACCGCCGCGGACGGCGCGTGGGCCCAGTGGGCCGCAGACTGGACTCTGCCCCCGTCCGATGCATTCCCCGGCTTTGCCGCTGTCGCCGCGCCCGAGGCTCCCGAGACCGAAGCACAAGCAGTGCTTCTGCAGCCGGAGTCCTCGGCCAGCTACGACAAGATCAGCACCGGCCTGCAGGGGCAGCTGGCCTCTGCGGTGGCCGGCAAGGGCCCCATCAAGGGCAACTTCAACATCTCCTCGGTGGTGCACTCCGTCGCGTGGCGTGTCGGACAGCGGATCGCGGGTTGGAGCGCCAGCGCCATGGTCGAAGGAATCCGAGGGGGAGGCCCCGTCCCGACCTTCGCCCCCCCGTACGTCCCCGTGGGCCCGGTGGTCGCCGGCGACAACATCTCCACGCCCGGCCACCTCATGAGCATCACGCCCATTCCCGGCGGGTCCCCCATCGTGATCGTGAAGCAGCCCCCCACGAAGTACCCCTAGGG
>JAGSHC010000364.1 GCA_023954745.1 Deltaproteobacteria bacterium
CGCCACCGACGGCTCCCACCCAGCGGCCGCGGGCCGAGGTCCAGTCGGTGCTCTGCGGGCTGCCGCACGAGGCGGGCGCCCACCCGGCCGACGGGCTGAAGTCGAAGGGGAGGAGGGGGGCCTCGTGGACGACCAACTGCCCCGAGCCTTCGTCGCAGAACTCCTGCGGCACCGTCGTGACGATCTCGGGGCGCCCGTCCGAGTCGATGTCCAAGGTGGATGTCCCGCGGCTGTCCTCGCCGAAGCCGAAGGAGCCGGCCAGGGCGAAGCTGCCCCCGCCCTGATTCGAGTACATGCGCTCCGCTCCCTCCGTCTCGAGTCCGTTGAAGGTCACCAGGTCGAGCGCACCATCCCCGTCGAAGTCTTCGGCGCGCAGGCTGTGGGTCTCCAGTTCAGCGCTCGAGACCCAGGTGGTCTCGTAGCCGAGGGGGGAGGCGGGGGACCGGACGAGGGTGCTCACCGGTCCCGCGATGGACGAGATGGCGAGGTCGAGCTGCCCGTTCCCGGTGGCGTCGAGCCACCGGATGTCGGAGACCAGGCTGCTCCATGTCCACAAGGGGTCGGACAGGGTGGGGCCGTCGGGGGTCACGAGCTGAAGGAACGGCAGCACGGTGGAGAGGTTCCCTTGCTCCGTCACACCGGTCACTGCGAGGACATCCTGCGACGCGCAGCCGGGCCCCTCGGGGGCGTCCTGGCACCTGCTGCCCCAGGCGAGGGCGCCCACCTGTGTCCAGGCGTAGGGCAGGACGTCCTCCTCCAGCGTCACCCCGCCCTCGGAGACCCGCAGGATCGCGACGCGGTCGCCGAGACTGACGGCCGCCTCTTCGCCCGCGGCCGTGACCCGGATCGCCATCCCCGGGGGGAGCGGGTTGGGTTGGAAGGGCAGAGCAGCTGAGCAAGCCTTGCCTGCGGGGGAGGTGGCGGCGCGGCGGATACGGCAGACGAGGGCGGTCTCGGCGTCCGTGGCGAGGGTCCACAGCGGAGGACTCGGATCGCCTGCTCCCCAGAGCACCTGGCGGATGGTGCGCCCGCCCTGGTCGAGGGTGAGATCTCGGCGCTCCTGCACCACCCCCTGGCCGAGGGGGAGGATGTCGATCTGAGGCTGGGGCTGCGCGCCCGCTTCCTCGCAGCTCCACCCCAGCTCCAGGAGGTCGCGGTCGCCGTCGCCGTCGTAGTCGACGAGCAGCGCCTGGGTGACTCCTCCCGCGCCGTCGTTGCTTGCGCCCCCCGTCTCGGGCAAGAACGAGCGGCCCCAGGGGAGACTCGGGCGCGCGCAGTCGCCGGAGCGCGGAGCCACGGAGATCATGGCTTCGTTGAAGCCGTCGCGGTCCAGGTCGGCGAGGGAGATGGTGCTGACCCGGTCTCGCGAGTCCAGAGGGAAGGCGACGTCTCCCGCGATCATCTCCCCCCAGTCCGGCGTCCAGGTCGGGTTGAGGAGCCGCACGTCGGAGCAGGCGGCGTCGGGGACTGCGCCGACCCACTCCGGCGCCCCAGGCAAGACACACTCCCCCGGGTCGGTAGCGGACACCGCCAGGGGCGACGAGGCGAGGGCGATGACCTGGCGTCGGTCGGGCCCCACCTCTCCGAGGCCGATGGCGTCGATGGTGCGGTCGAGGAGCTTGCCGGAGCGCAGGACCACCGTCGCTGGCTCGAGCGAGCCCCGCAGGAGGAAGAAGCTGCCGTCCTCCCGGCCCACCAGGAGCTCTGGATCGGCGGTGCCGTCGATGTCACCCACCGCCAGGGCGACCACGGGGCTGGGGGCTCCGGGCAGAGGCAGGGAGACGCATCCATCCAGATCGAGGGGGCATCGCGACAGAGAGCCATCGAGGTGGCCCAGCACCACGGCGGGGACTCCGTCCCAGCGGCCCGCGGCGAGCGCAGTCGTCGGGGTGCTCAGCAGTTGGGACGTCATCGTGTTGCCGCCCACGCTGAAGTCGGCGGCGTACACACCGTCGGGGCCCGCGAGGAGCACCTCGAGGGGGGCGTCGAAGGTGGGCGGCTGGGGGCCGAACTCTGGAAGCTGGAGCGCCAGGACCGCGGTGCACTCGACGCCCTCCAGGAGCCCTCGGACGCCGGCGATCCCTTCGACCGAGATGTGCCCGATGCGCGCTTCTCCGCCGTCAGCACACCAGAGAAGTTCGAGATCCCCGCCGTCAGTGAAGGCGCCGACGACGCCGGTCACGGCGGCCGCGTCGAGCTCCGCGACGACGCCTCCGGCCTCGAACTCGACGCCCGCAGATGCTGGGTGCGCGAACGACACCACTCCGAGAGAGAAGAACGCTGTGAGGACCTTTCTCATGGTGCTCTGAACTCCAGGGCCCCCAGGACCGACCCATACGCGACGCCGGCGACTCCAGCGGCGCCCTCCACCCGGAACCACAGCGGCGTCCGAGCAACGCGGAAGGAGGCGGTCGCCGCGAGACCGCCCCCGAGAAACAGCACGAAGCGTCGCGTCTGGGAGACGTCGACGGCGACCCCGTCCCCCCCGTCCTCGTAGGCCAACACGATCTGATTGCCCGCCGGCACGGCGGTCGCTTCCAGCCGCATCCCCAGCCGCACGGGCCCCTTCGGGCTCTCCACGCCGATGCCCCAGCGAAGCCGCGACTGAGCCCAGGGCGGGTTCGAAGTCGCCGAGCCGCTGCTCCCCACCTCCTTGAAGGGGTCGTTCGTGGCGGGGGAGAGTCCGACGGCGACCGCGAAGTGAAGAGCCAGCACGTGGATGTGCAGACCCGTGGAGACCTCCAGGGCCGCCCAGTGATCCGAGGGCAGGGGGTACAACAGCTTGGAGTTGGTTCGGCACCAGCCGGAGACGAGCGGGCCAGTGCTTCTCTGACCCGCCCCGCGATCGGCAGTGGGGTTCAGAGTGGGCGCGCAGCGCACCGAGAATCCCCACCAGCCAGCGCCCACTCCCAGGGAGGGTCTCGGCCTCCACCGTCCCTGCCCGCGGCGTCCCTTGGAGCCCCGCACCTGGCCCGTGCCCGTCTCGATGGTGTAGGTGCGGCCGAGGTCTTCCAGGATGACCTGGGACTCGTGAAGCTTCGCGAGGTTCAGGCGCACCGCGTCCGCCATGGGGGCTGGTTCGCTGACATCTCCGGGGGCGACCTTCGTCAGGCCTTCATGGGTCGCCTTCCAGAGCCCCGAAGGGGTCCCGATGGCGAACGGAGCGGCCACGGTGACCCAGCGGGAGTCCACGCGGGTGCCGTCGGAGACCTGCACGAGGTGGCCTCCTGCCTTCAAGGTCCAGCTGCCGTCGGTGGGCCCGACTCCGTCGATGCGTACCTCCAGCCCCTCCGCGGCGAGGAAGCCGGTGACGTCACCCTCTGCCCGTACCCCGGTGCGCACCTCGAGGAACGTGCGCTCCAGCTCCTCCCAGGCGTCGCCAGGCCAGCGGGCCAGGGGGTCCAGCAGGACCGCGCTGCGGATGGCGTCCTCCGTGGCCCTGAACTCCTTCGCCCTCCAGGAGTGGAGGGCGCGGGTGGCGAAGAGTCGGAAGAGGACGTCTGGCTGCACGAAGGCGTCGAGGCAAGCGACCGACGCGCTCACCCGCTTCATGAGCGGATGGGCCTCGAGGGCGACCCCGCTGGGGTCGTTGAGGAGCGCCTCTGCCTCGGCCATGAGCATCGCGGAGGTGAGGGGCTCCCCGCTGCAGCGGATCGTCTCGCCGAAACCCAGGATGGGCAGCTCGCCGTCGAGGAGGGACTCGCTGTCCTTGAGGAACCAGATCGCACCAGCAGAGACGTCGCCGGCGTCGGTGAGCGCGGAGATGGCCGCGCTCCGTTCCTTGGGGGTGTCGGCGGGCCCGTAGACGCCGTCTGCGTGTGCCCCCATCGGAGCCAGCAGCGCGAGGGCCATGGTCACGAGGATCACGCTCCGCATGGCGCTGGGCTCCCCTCTTCTTGCCAGAGCGCCTCGACCTCGGCGCGGCTGGCCCGTTCGGCGCTGAGCCACCGGCACCCCACGTTGATGAGTCCGTCGAGAGAACGGGGGAGCAGATTCCCGACGCTCGACTCCAGGTCGATGAGTCTCCCCGAGGTCTCGCCGCCCCAGGAGAGCCAGCGCCCATCCGAGTCCACATCGAGGGTGCGGACCGCCGTCCCGTCACCGGCGAACTCGCGGAGCAGCTTCCCCCGCGGGTCGAAGAGGCGGACGAGGCCGTCGGCGCTCGCGGTGACGACGTAGCGCAGTCCGCCGCTCCAGACGCCGCGGACCTTCCACACCCAGTCCTGGTGTCCACTGAAGCGGATGGTCTCCTTCGGCTTTCCGGAGAGATCCCACAGGCGCACGCTGCGGTCGAAGCTTCCGCTCAAGAGCGTGCGGCCCGCGGGCCCCCACACGACGGAGGTCACGGGGCCCTCGTGTCCCGCGATGCTCATGGCTTCGCTCAGCCCGTCGAGAGAAGGAGAGGCCATTCCGGTGATGACCCTGATGACACCGTCGTCGCCCGCCGACGCCAGCCGGTCCCCGGTGCGGGAGAACGTCAGTGCATGCACCCAGGAGTTGTGGGCCTCGAAGCAGAGCTCCGTGGAGAGGCTCGGTCCGCTCCAGAGACAGACGTTTCCATCATCGCCAGCGGTCGCGAGCAGGGGCTCGCCCGTGGGACGGAAGGTCGCCTCGTAGACCGGTCGGTTGTGGCCGACCAGGCTGGCGATCTCCTTGGCCGACTCGACGTCCCAGAGCCGGACGGAGCCGTCGTCCCCGGTGGAGACGAGCAGCTTGCCTCGGGGGTCGAAGGCCGCGCCTCGGACCGCGGTGGGGTGCTTGAGGTTGCTGACGACCTCGGCGCGTCGGGCCGACCACACCGTCACGTGCCCTCCGTCGTCGGCCACGGCGACGAGGTCCCCGTTGGGACCCCAGACCACCGCGCTCACCGTGGCGTCGTGCCCGCTGACGACCGTGCCCTCCGTCGGGCGGAAGGGATTGACGATGGAGGCGCCGACGCCGTCGGTGCCGAAGGCAGCCAGACGGCCCGACGGTGCCAGGGACGCGGCGCGGGACCTCCCCCCAAGGGGAGTGGAGGGCCCTCCGAAGTCTCGGAGGAGATCGCGGACGACCTCATCGAGTTCGGGGTCTTCCTTGTCGCGCATCGCGGCCACGGAGGTGAGGGCCGAGGCCATCAGACCGGCCCGTTCGACTCCTGGACGGCGCAGCTCTGCGCGTACGCGCCGCACCTCAGCCTTGGCGAGGGCCAGCTC
>JAGSHC010000417.1 GCA_023954745.1 Deltaproteobacteria bacterium
ATATGGGACCCGTACAGGGTCGAGCACTCCTGGAGGCCCGTGGGACTGGTCACGTTCACTTCTGTGAGCCAGCCACCAATGACGTCGATACCCGTGAACACCAGGTCGCTCTCGACCAAGAAGGGTTTCAGCGTCTCGCAGATGACGAGGTCCCGTTCCGTCATCTCACAGGGTTCGACGGATGCACCCGCCGACATATTTCCTCGGTGGTCATTTTCTGGCGGAACGCGAAGGAAAGCGCCCTTCGGTTCGCCATCCACGAGGAGGATGCGCTTGTCGCCGTGCACGATCTCGGGAACGTAGGCCTGAACCATCACGAACTCGCTCGACGCAGACGTCGCCGTCTCGATCATCGAGTTGAGGTTCTTGTCGTTCTGCTCGAGCACGAAGATGCCCCGGCCTCCGTTTCCATCCCAGGGTTTGACCACTGCGCGGCCGCCCTGTTCCTGAATGAAGGACCGGATCTTCTTGGGCTCCCGGGTCACCAGCGTGGGCACGATGAGCTCGGGAAAGCGGGTGATGACCATCTTCTCGTTGGCGTCCCGCAGGGCCGCTGGCGCGTTCACCACCGGGACGGTCCGCGCGACGAGGTCGAGCAGGTAGGTGCAGAAGATGTAGGTCATGTCGAAGGGCGGGTCGGTGCGCTTGAAGACCGCCCGACAGGTGAGCACGTCCAGGGTCGTCGTCTCGTGTACGTCGGCGACGAGGGGCTTCGGGCCCGCCGTGATGCGCGAGGCCTTGGCGTACACCTGGTCGCCCAGGGACCACATGTCGCCGGGCCCGCAGTGCCAGACCTCACCGCCGCGTTCCTGCCAGGCGAGCATGAGGGCGTAGGAAGAGTCCTTGTCCACCTTGATGGTGGAGAGGGGGTCCATCACGAACAACGCGCGCATCAAGTCTGCTCCGAGCTCAGATCCGCGGGGACGCCCACGTCGAGCCACAGCAAGGTACCCGCTGTGACGAAGGCTGGCGCGAGCACGAGTCCCAAGAGCGGGATCAGCATCAGCAGCATGAGTCCGGCACCGAAGCCCATCCAGGGGGCGATGGAGTGGCGTGCCCAGCGGAGCTTCTGGCGCAGGTTGATCTTGCGGCGCTCGAGGGCGGGGTCCGAGAAGTTGAGCGCCATGAAGAAGGCGGAGTAGGTCAGGGTGCCGGCGACGCCCACGAGCCCCACCACGGGGATCAGCGACAGCAACATCAACGGCACGTAGAACACGCCGAACAGACTGAGGCGCTGCACCGCGCTCATCACAGCGCGCACGGCGTCTCGGCTGAGCGTGCTCAGGTTGAAGGCCTCATCCGGCGGAGCCTCTCCCGTGGCGACGGACTCCACGACCTCGGAGAGTTTTTCGTGGAACGGTCCCGCGAGGACGGCGCCGGAGAGCAGGCCCCCAAGGATGCTCATGACGAACATGAGAACCCCTACGACGAGGCCAATCAGCACGT
Organism: Deltaproteobacteria bacterium; assembly: GCA_023954745.1. Lineage (GTDB taxonomy): Bacteria > Myxococcota_A > UBA796 > UBA9615 > UBA9615 > JAGSHC01. The sequence goes on from JAGSHC010000417.1 coordinate 1,447, forward strand.
TGGCGATTGGCTTGTAGAAGGTCTTCCACCAGGGGAGGTCCGCGTCGGCGGCCTCGAGGAAGTCCGGCTGCACCCAGGCGAAGAAGACGTCGAACTGGGTGTAGGCGATGCCAGCGAGGATCAGGACGATGGTGCCATTGACCAGCGCGGGCATGAGGGCGTAGGGCCACACCGCGCGATTGGCGAGCAGCCAGCGGATTCCCCGCAGCGGGTAGGTGAGGCCACGGAGAAAGCCCGGCACGCCGGTGCCCGGCTTGGAGGTTGCGTACGTCGTCATCGAACTCCCGGAAGGCTCCCGCCGGAGGCGGCGTGCAGCATACTCGCGCTGTGAGGAGCACCTACCCCCTCAAGCATCGATGCATTGCCTCGATCGTCGCAATGGCTGCCCCGGTGTCCGTCGTCGCCGCCGGTCTCCTCGTCTGCGACGAGGCCCTCGCCCACGACGTGCGGTTCGCGCGCATGGTGCACGTGCGCTTCCTCGCCGAGGGCGCCGAGGTGGCGATGGTGGTGCAGCTGCACGCCGGCCCTGACGCGCTCAAGGTGCGGCAGCGCTTCGACGCCGATGGCGACGACCGAATCACCGGCGACGAGGTCACGGCCATGCGCGACTGGTTCGGGAGCGAAGCGTTTCGCGACTTCTCGCTGCACGTGGGAGCCGCAGGAGGAGCAGCCGCCGACCCCGTGGCGATGGACCTCTTCGAGATCGGCCTGGACCTGGGAGGCGACGACGGAGTCGCACGGGGAGGAGAGCTGCTCTTTCGCGTCGTGCAGCGCGGCACCTTCGTCCTTCGCCCCGGATCACGCGCTCTGGTGGTGCGCGATGCGCCGGCGAACCGGCGAGAGGAGATCGCCCTGCGCTTCGACCTGCCGCCCCCGCTCCCCTTGAAGAGCAAGACCACCCAGGGGGCAGCCACGGACTTCATCCCCATGGGGAACGGCAGCTACCAGGTCCTCCTGGCCCGCACCCCGGGGACGATGACCCTCGAGGTCTCTGCTCCACGCGACTGGCGCGCGCCCTCGCCCTGAGGGCCTCTTCGCGGTCCGCGATCAGGTGGGCGAGGTGTCGTGCAGCTTGCTGTGGTCGAGCAGGATGGTCCCGTCGTCCTGGCGGGCGATGATGTCGGAGAAGCCGTGCCCGAAGCGGATGCTGTCCGCCTCGTACATCGCCAGGGCGTGCACCTGGTCGAGGAACGTGTCGTCGGTCCCCGAGAGCGTCAAGAGGATGAAGTTCACCCGCTCCTCCACGTCGTCTTCGCTCAGCCCAAAGAGAGGCGAGTCCTCGTCGAGGGGGTGAATCGCGGTCCACGAGACGGTGAACAGCGGCAGCCTCTCCCGCTCGAGCCGCAGCGGCACCATGCGGCCCATGGACTGGCCTTCCGCCGTGCGTTCCTCCACCAGGACGGCCGCCTTCATGCGCGCTGCGACGATCTGCCCGTCCCGCTCGTTCGCCACCCGGAAGAGAAGGCAGGGCACACCATTGCGAGGGCGCACCACCGCGACCTTGCTGAAGGCCACGCGAGCCTGGGGACGACTGAACTTGGAGAAGACCAGTCCCGTGCCCACGGCGACGGCGATCAATCCGAGGAACGACTCGATGGTGACCAGCACGTGGGCGAAGGGGGTGGCCGGAGACATGGCGCCGTACCCGATGGTGCTCATGGTCTGCACGGAGAAGTAGAACGCGTCACCGAAGTGGCCGACCCGAGCGCCGGTGATGCAGTCTCCGCCCAGCAGATAGAGGGCCGCGAAGAGCGCGTTGGACACGAGGTACCCCGCAGCGGCCAGCCCGAAGAGGCGAGCCCAGCTGGTCCGCAGCATGGAGTAATACAGGTCGTTGATGGGGCGACGGTTCGCGCCCACCACCTGCACCTGAAAGCGGCCGTTGCGGAAGGGGTTGTTGCGGTCGCTCATGGCGATTCCTCCCGGAGGGACTGAAGCAGGTGGACCGCCG
>JAGSHC010000358.1 GCA_023954745.1 Deltaproteobacteria bacterium
ATACATGAAGAACTCCTCCTAGAGTCGACGTCATCGTCAACGGGGGGGAGGGGAGTTCCCAGGTGGCGCAATGTCGCGCGACGATCTGCCACGCGACGAACTGCCACGCGACGATCTGCCGCGGGCGAGCGCGCGATTCGGCGGCTACCAGGCCTTCGAACGCAGGTGCATGATCACGCTGTCCACGTCCTTCTCGGTCAGGTCGTCGATGACCACCGGCGAGCCCTTGGTGAAGGACTCCATCGGCGTCTCGTCCTTGCCGCGCCGCATCATCTCGCGCAGCAGGCCATCGGAGGCGAGGGCGAGGAACGCGCGACGGCCGATGCCGATGCCGTCGACTCCGGCGGCGTACCCCGCTCCGCGGATCCCGTGGCAGTCGGCGCACACGTCCCGGAACAGCTCTTCACCGCGCGCGAGATCCCCCTTGAGGGGAGACTCGTCGAGCTTCAGGCCCTTGGTGATCTGCCACGACCGCACGAACGAGACGATGTTGTCGATGGCGTCGTCGCCCAACCCGCTGTCCCACGGGACCATGTTCGACCCCGGGCGCCCATTGCGGATGGTCTCCGCAAGGAAGCTGTTGGGCACCGCGGCCAGCCAGTTCTGGCTGTTGAGGCGCGGAGCCAGACCCTGCACTCCCGACCCATCAGCGCCATGACACCCAGCACAGACCGCGTACGCCTTCTCCCCCGCAGCAACCTGTTCGGGAGTCCCGGGGGCCTGATCGTCCCGGTGAATCGACTTGGCCGCGAAAGCGAGCGCGGGGATGAGCACGAGGATGGCGAAGGAGGGCAAGAAACGATGCACGGGAGCTCCTGGGAGGTTGGACTTCGACTCTGCCAAGGGCGTGCGGAACCGCACACCCGGATTCCGGGGTGTCGCCGCACAAAGATGCGGTGGGGCGGACCTGGTGTCCGAGCGATGGGACCGCGCGTCCCGCACACGCACCAAATGCAGCACGGGCCCTCGGCGTAGGCTCTGCACACTCGATGACTGGAGACCTCTCGATGACCGCCGACGCCACCTTTTGGAACAACATCGCCGACACCTACGCGGCGAAGCCCGTCGACAACCCCGACGCCTTCGAGCGCAAGATCGCCATCACGAAGGCCCTGATGAAGCCCAGCGACGTGGTGCTGGACATTGGGTGTGGCACGGGCTCGCTGGCTCTCATCCTGGCCGAGCACGGCGCACAGCTGCACGGGCTGGACCTGTCCTCAGAGATGGTCCGTATCGCACGCCGCAAGGCCGAGGCCGCCGGCGCGACCAACGTGACCTTTCACGAAGGAGAGTTCGCTGAGGGGATCCCGTTCGAGGACGGCTCCTTGGACGGGCTGCTGGCCTTCAGCCTCCTGCACCTCGTGGAGGACCGGCGAGACGCCCTGGCCCGCATCCATCGCCTCATCAAGCCCGGTGGGTACTTCGTCTCCTCCACCGTCTGCCTCGGTGACACCTGGGTGCCCTACGCCCCGATCCTCGCGTTGATGCGCTGGGTGGGGAAGGCGCCCATGGTGAAGGTGCTCCCTCGCACCGCCCTGCTTCAGGAGATGCAGGACGCGGGCTTCGAGCAGATCGAGCAGAAGGAGGTCGGCGCATCGAGCACCACCGCCTTCGTGGTGGCCCGCAAGCCCCGCTAGACGGCGCCTCACGTCCTTGAGAAGCCGCATGGGGCTCAGTCGCAGTCGTCGGGCTCCATCTGCGCGACCCAGCGGCGCACGAGCTCCACCCCTTCGTCGTGCACCAGGCTGCGCCCCAGGAGCGGCATCATGGCGCCGAGCTCCTGCGTCTCCATACGGAACACCAGGATGGACTCGGCGGGGTTGCCGGGGACGATGTCGTAGGCGAAGCCGCCCGTCCCTTCACCGGCCGAGCCTGGTGCCTTGCAGACCCCCAGGTTGAAGGCGCTCTCGTTGTCGTGGTTGAGGAACAGCTGGGAGCTGATCCCGTTCACGCCCGCGGGGTTGTGGCAGTGCGCGCAGTTGATGTCGAGGTAGTCCCGGGCGGCCTCATCGAGGGCGTCGCCCTCGAGGTCGTCGATGGGCCCCAGGGTGGACTCATCGACCGCCACGTCCACGTCTGCCAGGGCAGGCAGGCCGCTGAGCATGCCCAGAGTGGCGAAGTGCTCGAGCTGGTTCTCCGGGCCGTCGCCGTAGTCGTAGTCGCGGTTGAGGTGCCGGGCCTTGGGGCCAATGGGGGTGATGAACCGGCCATCCTCGGCGGCTTCGTCCGCCAGCTCGTGGCACTCGGCGCATTGATTGCGCTGCGGGACGAGGTAGGTGAAGTCCACCGTCTCGCCCTCGGTGTCGATGAAGCTGGTGGCGAAGACCTCGCCGCCCAGATCGAGGGACGCCTCCGAGCCGTCGGCCTCCCACACGTAGGGCCACTGCTCCCACTCCGCTTCTTGCTTGATGAGCAGGCGCGTCTCGATGAGCCGCACGTTCTCGTCCGGGGAGCGCATGTCCTCGGGCAGCAGGAAGTTCTTCAGGATGAGGCTGCCCACTGGGAAGGTGAAGGCCTCGTTGGCGTCGTAGCCCATCGTCTCGCCCTGGGGCACGTAGATCGCGCGCTCCTTGCTGGCGTAGTCGGAGAACAGCGGCGTGTTCAGGTCGTAGGGCACGACCCCGTCGTTGAACGTGGCGCTGCTCGTGGCCGCATCCCACGTGAAGAGGTTCAGCTCCGCGAGGTCGTCGGGCGGCTCCAGCCCCAGAGGGACTTGCACCGTGGTCGGCCGCGGCTCCGTCGCGTCGTCGTCATCGCTCCCCTCGGCGGGGCATCCCGCGAGCAGGACCCCCACCGTGAGGAGCGAGAGGCCGGCCCGGCTCACTGACCGAGGTCGGGGAGCTGGATGGGACCGCCCAGCATGGTGCTGCAGTCGTACGGGACGAACGGCGACGGGGGCTGGAAGACATCCGCGAGGGTGGGCAGGTCTGCCAGGTTCTCGGCGTCCATGGTCGCCATGGAGCCCTCCTCGGGCCCGATGCAGATGTTGTTGTCGTTGGACACGTTCGCCGCCACCTCGGGGTCGAAGGAGCTCTCCTGGATGCCGTCATAGATGACGTGGTCCACGCCGTTGGTGCCGTAGAGCACCCCGAGGAGGAAGCCGAAGAAGCGCACATCGATGTCCGACATGTCCGGCGCCATGCCGCTGTTGGTGTGGGTGTTGCCGTGCACGTAGATGTCGTGCAAGCGGAAGTTGAACACAGAGCCTTCGTCCTCGTCGTAGGTCAGGACTCCGGCGTCGCCCACCAGCGCGTCGGGGTCGAGGGCCCAGGTCATGGGGTCCTCTTCGATGACGAGTCCGCTCACCAAGCCGATGTCGACGGTGTTGTTGTTCTCGTAGGTGTTGTTGGCGATCTCGACCCGCCGCGAGGCCATGGCGAACGTGCCGGTGCCCGCGGGGATCGCGGCGACGGTGCCGCCGGGGGCGAAGTTCTCGCGGTTGTTGTCCCGCACGATGTTGTCGTGCACGAACACGTCGTGGCCCACGATGGGGTTGCCCGGCAGGTCGAAGATGACGAGGCCGCCGGTGTTGTCCTCGGCGATGTTTCCGTACACATCGGCGAACTGGGTGTTCTCGATCTCGATGCCCGCCACATTTCGGGCTGCGTAGTTGTTCCGCACCAGCGCGTTGGTGCACTGCCCCACGTAGATGCCCGCGTCGCTGGCGTTGAGGGCCTCGGAGTCCTCGATGATCACGTTCTGGACGCGCACCGGGTACAGGCCGTAGGCCCCGTTGGACGAAGCCGGGCCGAGCCCCCAGGTGGCGCGCACGCGCCGGAACGTGACGCCGTCGCTGTCTTCGACGCGGATGCCGTCCTTGGGGGAGTCGGTCACCGTCAGGTCCTGGATGAGGAAGTCGTCGCCCACGGCGAAGACCCCGTTGCCCTGGACCGCCATCGAGCTGAAGTCGAGCACCGTCTCTTCCATGCCGGCGCCGATGAGGCTGATGCCCGAGACGCCGTTGATGGACACCTCGTTGTTGAGGTCGAAGGTCCCTTCGCCGAGGAGGACGGTGGTGTTGTCCGCAAGGCTGTTCACCACATCCAGGAGGTCGGCCTCGGGGTCCGTCGGGTCCACGAAGACGCACGGCTCTTCGTATGCGTCGCAGGGCAGCTCCGCGACGGCGGAGTCGTCGTCGTCCCCCTCGGTGGGGCAGCCGGCGGAGGCGAGGACGAAGGCGAGGGGCAGGGTCAGTCGGCGAAGCATCGGGAGTCTCCAGGGGGCGATGGAGTGAGGTGGGCCAGCGTTCCTTAGCTCACGAGAACGTGGGGTGTGTGGCTGGTTGCACACCGGGAAGGAGGCCTTGAGGGCTCCCTCCCCGCGCCTCAGCCGGCGAACCGTCCCTCGAACCGTACTCCAGACCCCGCCGCGGCTCACGCCGAGCAGGACCCGCTTGCTGTCGCGGGGGTCCGCCCCCGTCAGAGCGACCCACGCAGGTCGGTGCCATGGTACGCCCGAGACGCGAGGGAGAGACGATGCGGCGAGTACTGAGCGGATGCCTGGCAACCCTCCTGTTCCTGGCGGGCTGCGCCCGGGTGCCCGAGCTCGAGTCGCTGGTCGCACCAGACGCGAGCCGCACGGGGCTCGACGGCACCGACGGTCCCCTGGGGGCGGCGTACTACACGGATCGCACCCTGGCCCGGGTGGACGACCTGGTGCGCTACGAGGTCGTGGTGCCGATGGCCGGGGGGGAGGTGCTGGCCTCGGACGAGGGGCTCCCGGTGGTGGTGATGATCCACGGCGGCTTCGTGGAGGTGGGGCGCTACCGCTGGATCGGGACCCACCTCGCGACCAAGGGCTACGTCACGGTCCTCGCCGACCACGACGCCAACCTCTCGTTCCTGAGCAGCGGGAACTCCCTCGCTGCCCTCGAAGATGTCTACTCGCAGGCGGCGGTGCCCTCGCACCCCCTTCAGGGCCGGCTCGATGGGTCGAAGCCGGCGTCTGTCTTGGGCCACTCCCTCGGCGGCGTGGCGGCGGCGACGCTGTGGACTGCCGAGCCCGACCGTTGGGACGTGCTCGCAATCTTCGCGTCGTTCCCGGCTGGGGACACGGACGTCGAGCAGTTCGATGGCCGCCCCTCCATCCACCTCGTGGGCAGCGAAGACGAGCCGGAGGCGAAGAAGGCGCAGGGCTTCGACCGGTTCTCCTCGCCGCGCGTCTTCGGCGTCGTCGAGGGGATGAACCACTACGCCTGGACCGACGACGCGACCGAGAGCGAGTTGGCCGGGGACGGCCCCGCGCTCCGCGGGCTCGACGACGTGCGCCCCGACATGTGGCGGCTCTTCGACGCGGCGCTGGACGGCTGGATGTTGGGAGACGCCGACGCGCGGGCGCGCCTCGATGCTGGAGAGTTCCCCGGGGTCGAGGTGGAGCGATGA
>JAGSHC010000296.1 GCA_023954745.1 Deltaproteobacteria bacterium
CTCCGCCTCCTGGGCAGACACGGTCAAGGGGAAGAGAAGCAAGGCGGCGACTAAGGCCGAGCGCAAGGACATGGACTCACCTCCGGGGCCGAGTGGTCGGCCGGTGTGACGTAGCAATGGGCCCAGATGGACCGGAGAGCCCGAACTCGGGCGGATTCGCACGAGACGCGTCGCGCCCTGCGACTCACCCCAGGCCGACGACGCGCTCCACGAACCAGAAGGCGGCGATGGCTCCGATGGCGTACGGCGCGGCGGCCCGGACCCTACCGAAGCCTCGATCCGCTGCGTGTGACAAACCCCACCCCACGCCCACCAGGACCAGCACGAACAGAAGCTGGCCCGCTTCCACCCCGAGGTTGAAGCCCAGCAGCGCGCTTGCCATCTCCTGGGCGGGAATGCCCACCTCGGCGAGAGCGCCCGAGAAGCCGAAGCCGTGGACCAGCCCGAACACCGCGGCGAGGCCCGCCGGATGGCGCCCGTCGCGCTCCTCCCTTTGACTGATCACCAGCTCGCGGGCGAGGAGGAGAATCGAGCCCGCGATGAGGGCCTCCGTCGGCGCGGACGCCGGGGCGACGCCCGTCACCGTGGCGACCCCCAGGGTCACGCTGTGCCCCAGGGTGAAGGCGGTGATGACCCCGACGAGGGCCCGCAGGCCCGGGACGAGGAGCAAGAGCCCGAGCACGAACACGAGGTGGTCGATGCCGCCGGCGATGTGATGCAGGCCCTGGATGAAGTAGCCGGCGAGGGCGCTGGACTCGGCCCCGGCTGCGGGCAGGTCCCACCGAATCGCCCGGGGGTCGAGCACGCTCCGCACCGTCTCGACGCCTTGGCCGCGGTCGCCCACGAGAGTGACCACGATCTGGCCATCACGCTCGGAGAGATCCTCGGCGACGACCGCGACACCCTCGAGGCCGTCAGGACACGACCAAAGCGAGGCGCCCTGGACCTCACACCCCTCGAGCACCGGCGCGGAGAGGCCTCCCTGGGAGGCGAAGTCATCCCCGTTCCAGCCCGCCACCACCTGCGTCCCTGCGGCGCGCAGCTCGAAGGCGCCGAGGGCTCCGGTGTGCGCGTCGGACAGTCTCGGGAGGAGCAGGGTCGAGACCACGGCGAACCCCGCCAACGCCAGCCAGCGCCCCATCAAGGGCTCGCCTCCGCGGCGATGGCGGCCAGGTCTGCGTCCACCCTGACGGTGAGAGCCTCCACCAGCTCGTCGATCCGACGCTCCCGCTCGGTCTCGGCCGACGCCGCCACCAGGTCCCGTCGCACCCGCTCCCGCACCGCATCCAGCTCGGGGGCCGAAGCGGGCACCCGCTCCACGATGCGGACGGCGTGCATCCCGTAGGCACTGCCGATTCGCTCGCTCCAGCCCTCTCCCTCGTGAGCAAACACCAGGGCCCCGAAGCCCGCCCCAAAGCGCGCATCGAGCTGCTCGGCCGTTCCTCGAGCCCGAGGGCCTCCCAGGAACGGGAGCTCCACCTCGCCGTCGCCGTAGAAACGATGCTCCAACGACACAATGGCCGCCTGGGCGTAGTCCCCCTCGTGCTCGCGCAACCAGGCGGCGAGTTCGTCCTCTGTGGGCTCCGCCGCGGCACCCTCCAGCAGGAACTCCATCTTCTGCTCGAGGCGCCGCTCCACGATGGGGTCGCCGACGTCGAGCCCGAGCCGCCGGGCCTCGCGCCGCAGAGCCTCCATGCGGGCGTAGCGCTGGATGGAGGCCTCCAGCTCCCCGGTGGTGGGAGTGCGCCCCAGGGTCCTCGCCTCGCTCGAGGCCAGCCACCCAGCCAGCTGCGCATCCACGACCAACGGCTCGTCGCTGGCCCCCACCAGCAGGTCCCCGCCCAGCAGGCGCTGCCCCCCGAACAGGAGCAGGCCGAGCAGGAGGAACTGCACCAGCGGTTCGGCAAAGAGACGCTTCATGGTGCGAAGTTTGCCCGAGAAAGGCAGGGTCGTTGGCATGGCCGACCCAATGATCGAACACCTCGTCGCCCTCCACCGTGGCCTCCCCCGGCAGGGCCCCGGAGACACCGCGTCGACGCAGAAGGCGCTGGAGCTCTGTGCTGGGCTGCCGTCTGCGTCCCAGATCCTCGACATCGGCTGCGGCTCCGGCGCACAGACGCTCGTGCTGGCTGAGGCCACGCAGGGCACCGTCACCGGGGTCGACCTGCACGACGCCATCCTGCAGGGGCTCACGGATGAAGCTGCGAGGCGAGGGCTGACCGCCCGGGTGAAGGCGGTGCGCGGCGACATGACCGCGCTCCCCTTCCCCGAAGAGAGCTTCGATCTGCTCTGGAGTGAGGGGGCCATCTACATCATGGGCTTCGACGCCGGCCTCGACGCCTGGCGACCGCTGCTCCGCGCGGGCGGCTGCCTCGCGGTGACGGAGCTGAGTTGGCTGACCCCGAATCCACCGGCCGAAGCGTCCGCCTTCTGGGCCGAGGGATATCCGGCCATGCGCTCCATCGAGGCGAACCTCGCCGGAGCCGAGGCAGCAGGCTTCGAGGTCGTCGGCCACTTCGTGTTGCCGGCGCGCACCTGGACCGACGAGTACTACGGCCCGCTCGCCGCGCGGCTCGACCCCTACCTGGCCGAGCACCCCGGCGATGCGGTGGCCGAGGCGGTGGTGGCCGGGACCCGGGAGGAGATCGCGATGTACGAGCGCTTCGGCGACACGTACGGCTACGTGTTCTACGTCCTGCGCCGGAGCGACTGACCCGCCAGAGCCACGGGACGCCGTGATCTAGCGGGCGGCGGCGTCGAGGTCGGCGGAGGCGTTGGCGGGCGGGCCCACCGAGTCCATGCGGCTCACCAGGATGGCCACCACGAAGCTGAGGGCGAAGGCCGGGGGAAGCTCCCCCAGGGCCCCGAACACCTCGCCCACTACGGGCAGCTTCGGGGCTACGAACTTGAACAGCGGGACCCCCGCGAAGCCCGCCACCATGGCGGCCAGGGCTCCGTTGGCGGTCATGCCCTTCCAGTACAGCGACAGGATCATCGTCGGGCAGAAGGTCGCGGCGATGCCGGACCAGCCGAAGATGACGAACCAGAAGATGGTGCGGTCCGGCGTGCTGACCGCCACCCCCATGGCGATGGCGAGGGCCGCGATGGCGAGGCCGAAGGTCACGGTGCGGGAGAGGCCCACCAGCGTGTCGTCGGCGAGGTCGGGGTTCCGCACCTTCTGGTGCCAGTCCCGCACCGCCGCCGAGCTCGCGAGGATCAGCAGCGAGTCCACCGTGGACATGATCGCCGACAGCACGATGGCGATGTAGACACCGACGATGAACGACGGGAACGTGGCCTCCACCAGGCGCGGGAGCACGTCCTCGCCGCCGGTCCCCAGGACCGAGGTCATGTCCACGCCGGAGTCCACGAGCACCGCGCGCCCCACGAGCCCGATGCAGACGGCGCCAGCGTCCGCGAGCACGGTCCACACCAGCGCCACGGTGGCTCCCTTGGCGATCTCGTTCTCGTCCCGGATGGCGAGGAAGCGCACGAAGATCTGCGGCGAGCCGAGGAATCCCAGTCCGATGAGGAGCAAGGAGAGGATCCCCGCCACCGAAAGCACCGTGATGCCGGCGCCCCCCGTCCAGCTCAGCAGGTTCGGGTCCGCCGCCGTCAGCGCGGCCGTCACGCCGTCCATGCCGCCGGCGCCCCCAAGGGCCACCACGGGGAGCACCACGAGGCCGGCGAACATCAGCGCGCCCTGGAAGACGTCGGACCACGCCACGGCGAGGAAGCCGCCGGTCACCAGGTACACCAGGACCACGCCGAAGCCGACGATGGCGCCCACGTAGTAGTTCCAGCCGAGGAAGGTCTCGAAGGCCTGGCCCGTGGCGTCGATCTGCGCCGACACATAGATGGTGACGAACACCGTCAGCGCCAGGGCCGCGAAGGTGCGCAGGCGCTTGCTGGTGTCTGCGAAGCGGCCTTCGAGGTAGTCCGGCACCGTCACCGCGTCGTAGTGCTCGGGCCCCGTCAGCCTCCGAAACCGTCGGGCCATGAGGAGCCAGGCGGCACCTACCCCGAGCACTTCGCCCGCCACGACCCAGAAGGCCTTGACCCCCAGAGCGGCGCCCATGCCCGTCAGCCCCAACAGGAGCCAGGCGGACTCCCCCGTGGCGCGAGCGCTGAAGGCCACAGACCAGAAGCTGAGCTTCTTCCCCGCGGCGTAGTAATCGCGAATGTCCTTCATCCGCCGCGAAGCGACGACGCCGATCCCAAGAAGGATCGCCGCGTACAAGACGATGCCGATTGTGCGCGCTTCCATGAGGCCTCCCTGCCCGGGAGCCTACCCGCGCGGGCAGGGCTTGCGTCGCCTACCCTCCCGCTCCACCCCGGAGAGACACGCGATGGAGCCCGACTTCTGGTTGAGCCGCTGGCAAGAAGGCAAGACCGGCTTTCATGGCGCGGCCGTGCATGAGGACCTCGTCACCCACCAGGAGCGCTTCCTCGGTGGAGGACCGCACCGGGTGCTCGTCCCCCTGTGCGGCAAGACTCTGGACCTGGACTGGCTCGGCAGCCTCGGGCACGAGGTCCTCGGGGTGGAGCTGTCGTCCCTGGCCGTTGACGAGGTGATGGCCCGGTCCGACCAGCCGGTGACCCGCGACTCCTTGGGTCCCTACCAGCGCAGCCGCACCGGCAACGTGACCCTGCTCTGCGGTGACATCTTCGAGGCGACTCCAGAGCTGCTCGGCTCCGTGGACCGCATCTGGGACCGGGCCGCGATGGTGGCGCTGCCCCCCACCATGCGCCCACGCTACGCGAGCACGCTGAGGGCGCTGCTGGCTCCGGGCGGGATGCTCCTGCAGAACAGCTTCGGCTACGACCAGAGCAAGATGGACGGCCCGCCCTTTGCGGTGCTTCGCGACGAGGTGGCCGAGCACTACGGCGACTGGGGCACCGAGCTTCTCGATACCCGCGTGCTCACCGAGGGCAAGTTCGCCGAGCGTGGCATCTCCGCCTTCGAGATCAGCCTGACCCTGGTGACGAAGCCCGCCTGACAGCTGTTGGGGCGGCGGTCGGGTCCCTACTCTGGTGCCGTGCCCCCGCTCGAACGCGACTATCCCGTCGAGGGTCCCCTGGACCTGAGGCGCACCCTGCGCAGCATGCTCATGTGGGGCGGGAGCACGTGGATGCGCATCGACGACAGTGGCGCCTGGTACGCCCGGCGCTGCAAGGCCGGCCCCGCCACCGTGCAGCTGCGGCGTCGTGACCGCTTCCTCGTGGCGCGGTCCTGGGGGGATGGCTCCGACGAGCTCCTCGACTCCGTCCCCGACCTCTGCGGTCTGGGGAACCAGGGGCTCGCCGACGTCGTCCCCCAGTCCCCGCGAGTGCGCGACATGCTGCTCGGCGTGCAGGGCTACCGGCAGGCGCGCAGCGGCCAGGTGCTTCCTCAGCTCGTGTGCACCGCGCTCGGCCAGAAGGTCACGGGCAAGAACAGCAGCGGCGCCATCCGCCGGATCGCCTACTGGTGGGGCGAGAAGCCCCCAGGCCCCCGCGACGACCTGCGCATCCTGCCGCTGCCACGAGACCTCGAACGCAGGCCGTACTACGAGTACAGCCGCCTGGGCATCGAACGGAAGCGGGCGGACCTCGTCCGGCGCATCGCCAGCCGTTCACACGCCATGCAGCGGGCGGCCAAGATGCCCTTTGCCGAGGCGCGGGCCCACCTGGAGAAGCTGCCGGGCATTGGTCCGTGGACCAGCGGCGTGGTCATGGGCGGCGTGCTCGGCGACCCGGACGCGGTGCCCATCGGGGACTACCACCTGCCCAACTACGTCGGCTGGACGCTGGCGCGGGAGCCCCGAGCGACCGACCAGCGCATGATGGAGCTGCTCGAGCCCTACGCCGGCCACCGGGGAATGGTGGCCCGGGCGGTGAAGGTGGGCGGAGACACCCCGCCGAAGTGGGGACCGCGCATGACCCCGCAGGACCTGCGGGACCTGAGCTAAGCGGCCTCTCATGGAACTGAGGCCTCGGGCCGACCGAGGGGTCGCCTCGCAGTGCGCTCTTCCACCACGTAGCGCTTGTTCCGCACCTCGACGTTGGGCGGCACCTTCGTCCGCTCGAAGGCCTGCCAGCCCACCGCGAGCTGCTCCCAGAAGGCGGCGTGCTCAGACGCGGCGTGGCTCGCGAGGTTCTCCTCTGTCATGGCGAAGGGAAAGGCGTGCACCCGGACGAAGGGCTGCCCCTGGCGGTAGGCCGCGTCCATCAGCACCCACAGATCCTCGATGACGGGGTCCGTCATGGCGTAGCAACCGATGGAGGCGCAGGCGCCGTGCACCATCAGGTAGTCACCGGTGCGCGCGTGGGCCCGGTCGAATGCGTTGGGGTAACCGAGGTTGAAGCTCAGGTGGAAGGAGCTGGCCGGGTTCAGGCGACCCGGCGTCACGAAGTAGAAGCCCTCCGGCGCCTGCAGGTCTCCCTGCTTCGTCTTGGGACCGAGCGTGCCGCTGAAGGTGCAGATGGGGTAGCTGCGGAACAGCTCGTAACCCCCGCCATCCTTCTGGACCCAGACCTCCAGGGTCTCCTCTTCCTTGAGGATGCGGAGGAAGACGGGAGAGCCCAGGGCGAGGCCCTGCTCCTGCAGAGCCTCCTCCACGGCCGGGGTCGCCCGGGTGACGGCGGTCCGGGAACGCGCGGAGGAAGGCACCTCGGCGGCTGCACGGGAAGGAAGATGAGCCACGGCGAGCACCACGAGGAGGAGGACGGGTAGGGAGGGCGGACGACAACGAGCGGGCAAGGACATGGTCGTGGGACGCCGCCCGCGCCGAAGAGTTCCCGGGAACCGCGCCGTTGTGCGACCTTGCGTGCCGTGACGTGCTCCCCCCTCCTGCTGGCCTCCCTCTTCACTGTCGCGTCGGTCGGGACGCTCGGCGGGTCCGCCCTGGCGGCGCGCCCGGCCCCGGAGAGCCTGACGCTCCCTGCCATCTCGGCGGACGTGGACGAGCTCGCCATCTGCTCCACGGCGGGGACCCTGCGGAGGGTGGGCCTGCTGGACGTACCGATGGAGGAGGTACGGGACGACCGACCGCTGGTCGTCCTGGGAAGTCGCTACGCGCTCCGCTACGCGTCGTGGACCCGGCCCGGCGAAGAGACGCCCACCACCTCGGGGGAGCTGGGCGAGGCGGCGGCGGCGCCCCTCATCGAGCGGGTGGACCTCAGCAAGGACGGTTGCTGGTTCTGGACTCGCTCC
>JAGSHC010000068.1 GCA_023954745.1 Deltaproteobacteria bacterium
GGGTCGAGGACGCCAAACACCACGTCCAACGTCGTGGGGCCCACGGGGGAGCCACCGATGGTGAGGACCCCGGCGCTGCTTGCGGCGTCGTCATCGTCGGCCGCGTCGTCGTCGTCGGCCGCGTCGTCGTCGTCAGCCGCGTCGTCGTCGTCAGCCGCGTCATCATCGTCAGCCGCGTCGTCGTCGTCAGCCGCGTCATCGTCGTTCGACACGGCGGAGTCGTCGTCGTCGGAACCGCCGCTGCCCCCTCGGCCGCCGCGAAGGGGAGTGCAGCCCGCGAGGAGCAGTACGAGGGCCAGGAGGACCAGTCGTCGAGGAGTCATGGGTTCACCCTAGTCGAGGCGCTTGGGAGGGAGAGGGGGATTGCGGTGGGCTTGGGGCCGCCCACCCCCAAACGCGCAACGGCCCCCACCCTTGGAGGTGGAGGCCGTCACATTCAGCGTCTGACTCAGCGTCCGACACCAGGAGCTGCGGGCCTCGCGACCCGCGTGGTTCCTAGATGTCGTAGTACAGCATGAACTCCCACGGGGTCGGACGGATGCGAACGGGGTCGACCTCGTTCTCCATCTTCCAGTCGATCCACGCGTGCACGAGGTCCTCGGTGAACACGCCACCCTGGAGCAGGAAGGAGTGGTCCTCCCTCAGGGCCTTGAGCGCCTCGTCCAGCGAACCGGGCGCGCTCGGGACCTTGGCGGCCTCCTCGGGCGGCAGGTCGTAGATGTTCATGTCCATGGGCTCGCCCGGGTCGATCTCGTTGATCACACCGTCGAGGCCGGCCATGAGGCACGCCGCGAAGCACAGGTACGGGTTCGCGCTCGGGTCGGGCGTGCGGTACTCGAGCCGCTTCGCCTTCGGGCTGGGGCTGTACATCGGGATGCGGATGGCCGCGCTGCGGTTGCGGCAGCTGTAGGCCATCTTGTTGGGCGCCTCGTACCCCGGGACCAGCCGCTTGTAGCTGTTGGTCGTCGGGTTGGTCAGCGCACACAACGCCGCGCTGTGCTTGATGAGCCCACCGATGTAGTGCAGCGCCATCTGCGACAGCCCGCCGTACAGGTCGCCGGCGAACAGCGGCTTGCCGCCCTTCCACAGGCTCTGGTGGGTGTGCATGCCCGAGCCGTTGTCGCCGAACAGCGGCTTCGGCATGAACGTGGCCGTCTTGCCGTGGCGGTGGGCCACGTTCTTCACGACGTACTTGAACCACATCATCGTGTCCGACATCGACATCAAGTCGTCGAAGCGCACGTCGATCTCGCCCTGACCCGCCGTGCCCACTTCGTGGTGCTGCGTCTCCACCTCGATGCCGAGCCCCTCGAGCTCCAGACACATCTCGTTGCGCAGGTCCGTCTGGGAGTCCACGGGCGAGACAGGGAAGTAGCCGCCCTTGTGCTTCGGGCGATGACCGGTGTTGGGCCCGGGGGCGCCGGAGTTCCAGATGCCCTCGCTGCTGTCCACCTCGAAGAAGCCGCTGTTGGCGTCCTGGTGGTAGCGGGCCTCGTCGAAGATGAAGAACTCCGCCTCGGGGCCGATGTAGCAAGTGTCCGCGAGGCCGGTGCTCTGCAGGTACTTGATGGAGCGGTCTGCGACGCCGCGGGGGTCCCGGCCGTACGGCTCGCGCGTCATCGGATCGACGACGTCGCAGGTCACGGAGAGCGTGCGGTAGCTGAGGAAGGGATCCATGCGCGCCGACTTGGGGTCGGGGATGAGCAGCATGTCGCTCTCGTTGATGCCCTGCCAGCCAGCGACGGAGCTGCCGTCGAAGCCGTGGCCGTCCTCGAAGAACTCCTCGGTGAGCTCGCGCACCGGCACCGTCAGGTGCTGCCACCGACCAGGAAGGTCAGTGAACTTCATGTCGACGAACTCGGCGCCGTTCTCTTCTGCCAGCTTCATCACGTCCTTGGGGTCCATGCTCTGCTCCGATTGCGGCATTGCCGCGGGTGGTCGTCCCGAGGCGGTGCCTCGGCGTTTCTGGGGTGCGTGGGGCTAGATGGCGTCGTGGCCGCGCTCGCCCGTGCGGATGCGCACGGCGAGCTCGACGGGGGTGACGAAGATCTTTCCGTCGCCGATGCGACCGGTCCGGGCGGCCTCGACGATGGTCGCGACGGCCTCCTCGGCGCGGTCCGCCTCGATGACCAACTCGATCTTCACCTTGGGAAGGAAGTCGACGACGTACTCGGCGCCGCGGTACAGCTCCGTGTGGCCCTTCTGGCGGCCGAAGCCCTTGACCTCGGTCACGGTCAGGCCGCGAATCCCGATGTCGAAGAGGGCATCCCGCACGTCGTCGAGCTTGAAGGGCTTGATGATGGCTTCGATCTTTTTCACGACCCGAACAAGAGCAACCTGTGTGCCAGGGGAGGGGCGACGGCGAGGTTTCTTTGGGAACGTCGACGGGGCAGGGATCGTGGGGGCCGAGGGGGCGTGGTGGGGTCGCAGGGGCCTCGCTCTTGGGCAGCTCTGGTGCCCAGGAAGAGGGCAGAGGTGCCCGAAAATTGGGCAGGTCAAGAGCCGGGGGGGTGCGGCGCAGGTGCGGGTCGTTGACGCAGATCCTGGGTCAAGAGCCGGGGGGTGCGGCGCAGGTGCGGGTCGTTGACGCAGGTCCTGGGTCAAGAGCCGGGAGGTGTGGCGCAGGTGCGGGTCGTTGACGCAGATCCTGGGTCAAGAGCCGGGGGGTGCGGCGCAGGTGCGGGTCGTTGACGCGGTCGCCGACCGTGGACCGAGTACCATCCCTCCAGTGAGCGAGCCCTCCCCCCCGCCGTCGAGCAAGCCCCCCGCGCCAGTCGGCGAAGCCGCGCCCTCAGGCGTCGAGAGCCCTCCTTCAACGCCGCCTCCTCCGCCCGCGCCTCCTCCAACGGCCCCCCGCGCGCGCCGTCCTCTCACCCCGGCCCGCCTCCTCGCCTTCACAGGCTTCACGCTCTTCCTCTTCCTCCTCCTCCTCGAGGTCGCCCTCCAGGGCCTCGCCGCCATGCAGGGCCCGCAGCACCACCTGCCCGACGACGGCTCCCTCGCCACCCCCGACCCCGCCGCCTTCCGGGTCATCGCCGTCGGCGACTCCTGGGTCTACGGCGCCGAGGCCGAGCCCGACGAGGCCTTCATCGAGGTCTTCCGCCGCTCCGCCTCCGCCCGCCTCGGCACCCCCGTCCAGGTCTACAACCTCGGCGTCTCGGCCTCGAACTCCTCCCAGGCCCTCGTCGCGCTGCACGGCCTCGTCGAGCCCGTTGAGCCCCACCTCGTGGTCGCCCTCACGGGAGCCAACAACCGCCTGCACGATCGAGGCGTCGCCGAGGCCGCCCGCATCCTCGGGGAGGACGCGCGCACCGTGCCCGGGCTCTCCTCCCTCGCGACCCTCCGCACCGTGCGACTCGCGCGCCTCATCTGGGTGAACCTGCTCGCGCCCGAACACGTCGCATCCACCGTCGCCGCCACACGGACCGTCCCCATCGCGCCCGAGCCTCGCCCCTCGGCCATCGTGCAGCTTCCCTGGTGGGACCTCTTCGTCGCCCGTCGCTGGGACGACGCCCTGACCGTCCTTCGCGACGTCACCCCGCCCGACGACAAGCCCACCACCCGAGGCCTACAGCACGCCTGGGAGGCCCTCCTCCTCGCGCACCTGGGCCAGCACTCCGCCTCCGAGACCCTCGCCGCAAAGGCCCTCTCCCTTGGAGGCGATGACGCCGCCGCCCACGAAGCGCGCGCCGTCATCGCCGACACCGAGCGTCGCGGACTCGATGCCCTGCATCACCGAGCCCTCGCCGCCCAAGCCACCGGCAACCCCGTCGTCCGCGAGCTCGCCCGCGGCCGGGTCCTCCTCGAGCTCGAGGCCTGGGAGCCAGCCCGCGCCTGGCTGCTCTCCGTCGCGCGCGCGGTCCCCGGCAACCTCGAGACCCTCGTTGCCCTCGCCCAGCTGCCTCCCACGGTGCGCACCGACGAGGTCGACGCCCTCCTCTTCGAGGGGCCTCGCGGCGTCGTCACCCCGCCCGAGTACATGCACTGGCACCTGGCCAGCAGCGGGATGGTCGACCGCGCCGTCGCCAGTCTCGGAGACCCCGACCCCGACGAGCCCTTTCCCCTGCGCGTCGCGCGCGCCGAGGCCCTCGCCATCCAAGGGGACCTCCCCGGGGCCCGCGCCGCCTTCGAGACCCTCCTCGCCGAGCTCAGGGCCGCCCCCGACACTCCGCTGCACCATCTCGACATCGCCCAAGGCGGAGCCCACCTGCATGGAGCCCCCGTCGCTGCACCGGCCTCGACTCCGTGGGTGGCCCTCGGCCAGATGGTGGCGCTGGACCGCGCCGGAGACTGTCCGTCTGCGGTCGCCGCCGCCCAGCGCGCCCTCGGAGCCGGCCTGCTCCCGTCGGACCTCGAGCGCCGCGCGGGCCCCTGTCTCCCCCGAAACACGAGCTGGACCCTGCGCGAGATGGTCTTTGAGCGCTTGCGCCCCCTCGACAGGGAGGTCATCGCCCAGGACCCGCCCCCCGCTGCCCCGCCCGGGTTCTGGAGCGCCCTTCGGGCTCGACGATTCGACACCCTCCCCGCAGACACCCCCCCGGAGTGGCGCGCCCTCGCCGCGGCCTTCGCCGACCAGGGAGATCTCACTCGGGACCTGGAAGAGGACCGCGTCCAGTCCGGAGCCGCCCCCGTCGGTGAGGACCCCGCCGTCGCCGCTCTCGCCGTCGCCTGGCGCGCCCTGAGGAAGGGGCACGAGAAGAGCGCCCTGGTGTACTTCGCCGCCGCGGCCGAGGCCGACGGCAACGCCTGGGCTCGAGCCTTCGCCCAGGGATGGGGCGCCACCCTGGCGAAGGACTGGGAGGCCGCGCAGCGGGAGCTTCACGTCGCAGAGTCCCTCGCCCCTCGCCAGCTCGAGACCCTCGACGCGTTCCGGCGCATCCCCGAGGCAGTCCGCACCCGCGCCACCCGGGAGGCCGTGGACCTCGCTCCCGTGGGCGTGGTCTCCGCGACGCGGTGGGTCGAGTGGCACCTGGAGCGTGGGCAGGAGGATCGCGCCGACCTGGCCACGCGTTGGCCCTGGGCTCAGGACAAGGGGCCAACTGTCCACCTCGCAGCCGCGCGGACCCGCCTGGCGTCCCGAAAGGCGGCCCGGGACGCCGAGCCCGACCCGTCCCCGGACTCCGCCCTCGCGACCCTCTGGCTCCAAGGCCAGGCAAACCCCGTCGGCAGCCCCCTGAAGTCCGCCAGGCCGTCCGACCCCCTCGTGCGCCAGCTCGACGCCATGAGCCGCCTCGCAGCGAGTCAAGGCGCCCGCTTTGTCGCTCTGACCTACCCCTTCCCGAGTGGCCACCACTCCGAAGTACGCGAGGTGGTGCTCGCAGGTGGCGTCACCGAGGGATACGAGACCCTGGATCTGTACGGCACCTTCGCCGAGGAGTACGCGCCGGCGACCTGGGAGGCCCTCCGTACGCCTGGTGATCACGTCAACGCCGCGGGCTACGCACGCATGGGCCAGGAGCTCACGGACTGGGCCGCCGCTCAGGGCCTTCTCCCCGCCTCCTCCCCGAGCCCCTGACGGAGGCCGCCGAGGCCGGTCTGCGGGCTGTTCAGCCCTCCTCCTGTTGCGGACCTGTTGAGGCGTGAATGCGTGACGCGCAAGCAGATCGCCGAAGTGACCGAAATCCCTGGACGCAGCCCGCGAATTTCATCGTTGACTCGCCTCAGGGGCACACATATAACCCGCGACCAACGAGCTGAACGCGCGCTGCAAAGGTTTTGGAGCGCGCCAGTCACCCCCCCGGTCTTCTGGCGCCCGGGTGGATGAGCGGAACCCGCGCCGGACTCCGGACACAACCAAATGGCATCTCCGAGGGCCCTGACCAAGGACGAGGTGATCGACATGATTCGACGAGGCGAGAGCCTCGACGGAGCCGATCTCCGCGGAACCGATCTGAGCGGCATTGATCTCGCGGGGCGCAGTCTGCGCAACGCAAAGCTGGGGGAGGCGGTACTCGTGCGAGCGAACCTCAAGGGAACTGACCTGAGTGGAGCGAGCCTCTGGCACGCCGACCTCAAGTACGCCGATCTGACCGGCGCCAACCTCGAGGACGCGGACCTCGACTTCAGCAACCTCGAAGGAGTGACGCTGAAGGGTGCCCGCATCCGGAAGGCGACCTTCCCCCTCAAGCGCGTGCGCATGAGCGACGTCCTCACCTCGGTCCAGACCGGCCGGCGCCTCGTGGTGCAGCAGGCGGACGACGACGAGGAAGACCCCATCTAAACACCACTCGTGGTGTGAACTCGCTAGAGCCGGGCCTCAGGGTCCGGCTCTTGTGCTTGGGGGACGTCCCCCGCCAGGAGCTTCTCCTACGGGCGTGGAGCCCGCGCCGGCGGAGAAGACCGGGAAGCCTCGGCTCAGCGAGTGGGGCCAGGCTCCGCAAAAGGCGGCACCGACACCGAGCCCACAGCGAGCTCGAGGCTGTACGCGAACTCGAACGGCGGCGCGGGGGGAGCGGGAAGCTGCAGCGAGTCCACCTCCTCGAGTAGGCAGTCCAGGATGCGCTCGTCTCTCAAGGTGGAGTGCTCGTCGAGAATGGAGCCGTCGATGACGTCGCCATCCTCGCCCACCAGGAAGTCGACCCACAACAGTCCGCGCAAGCCCGGCTCTTCGCTCTTCAGCGCGGAGAAGCAGCGCTCCTGTGCGTCGCGGTGGGACCACATCTGCCGGCGCACGTGGGTCTGGTAGTCGACGTCGGAGCCACCATCGTCGAGCACGATGAAGGTCCCCGGCTCGTAGTCGAGCTCGCCGTCCTCGGACTGATACGCGAACACCACCACCCCCCCGAAGGTGGGGTCGCGGACGACGCGGAACGGCCGTGGCTCCGGGGTTCGGACAGACTGCGAGGCAGGCGAGGGGACGGCCGCGGACGAAGTCGAGGCGCCCCCGAGGCCCGTTGTGGACTCCGCTCCCTCCACCGCGGTGGGAACGACACCCTCGGACCCCTTCGCGGGCACCGGGACCTGCTGGGCCCGCGCGGAGTTCTCAGGGGGTGCGACACCGTCGGCGCCGGCCACATCGACCTCGCCGCGCGCTGCGAGGGTGCCCGCCTCGTCACCACCACTCGAGAACACGCTCGGGCCAGGCTGGTGATTGAGCCAGGTTGCCCCCGCGGCGATGAGTCCGAGGCATGCGATCGCGGCGAGCTCGCCCTTGGAGGGCATCCCCGAGCGAACGGGCGGGGCCGGTCGCTCGCTCAGGTAGGGGACGTTGAAGTCGACATGCACCCAGGACTCGAGCCCTCGAGTCGGCGACGCGATCCGGGCGAGCGGGCCTCGGAGGGTGCGCTCGAGGCAGATGGAGAGTCCACCGACGTCCACGGTGTGGCCGTCTTCGCACTGCTCTCGGGGCCCGTCCGGCGCCGGAGTCCACCACACGGTCCCGTCGGCATCGTGCTCCCACGTCCCCACGATCCAGGGCATCCCCGACGCAGTCAGGGACAGAGCGCAGGCCCCCGACCCGACCGCGAACCGACCCACGGGCAAGCTGAAGCGAGCTTCGCTTCCGTCGGACGTAGTGAGGGCGAGCATGGTCGTCACGCCGCCAGACTACTGGGTGACGCGCCCGGAGTCGTCGCCCGATTCGATCCCCCCGCGCGAAGCCGGCGCCGTCCGTCGTCTGAGCGCTGTCTCAGTACTGTCTCAGACGCTTGGCACCACCTGCTCACAGCCGCCCTCCGTAGAAAAACGAACCGATTACATGGGCAAGGACGCGCGGAGACAATCACGGCCAAAGCGACAGGTAGAGTGGAGCTCTGGGCAGGGTGGTCCGGAGGTGGTGAGTTGAGTGACCGGGCGACCTCGCCGCGGGCGCAGCTGATGTTGCGCGGGACGCGGAGCGTCAAACTGAGCGCCATTGGGCGCCGCCCCCTCCTCATTGGGCGGCACGAGGCTGCAGACATCGTGGTTCGGGAGCCATCCATCTCCCGGCACCACGCCCTCGTCTGGCGGTCCGGCAGGGGCATCGCGGTGCGCGACATCGGCAGCGCGTTGGGCACCCGCGTGGGCTCCCGACTTCTGGGGCCTGGGGACTCGATCGTCGTTGGAGAGGGCGAAGACATCGTCCTCGCGCACTCGGTGCGTCTCTTCTGGGTCCGCGGAGGCGGAGTGGCACCCGCGGCGACCCCTTGCGCGGTCGTCGAGACCGAGCCCGGGAGGTACGACGGGCCCCTCGCCAAGACCCATCCGCACATGAGCCTCTCGCCAGAGGCTGAGGAGCTCCTCAGCGGCCTCACGGGGAGCGACTCCTTTTCGCCGAACGTCACGGTCACGGTCCAGTGCGACGACACCGGACCGAAGGCGGTGCGGATCGAAGCCAATGACGGCAATGGTCTACGGGTCCGCGGCGAGTCGCGGATCGTTCTGCTCTACATGCTCGCCGGGCAGACGGTGAGGTTCCAGCGGGGTGAGCTTCCCAGCGCGTGGATGGATGACGGGGATCTGGCCCAGGGTCTGTGGGGGCGCGCGGCCAAGGGTGGGCGCCGCCAGGCGTCGCGCATCAACACCGTGCTCTCCCGGATCCGAGTGCAGCTTCGGGAGGCGGGGCTCGGCGAGAGCTTGCTCGAGAAGGCGTCGGGTCGGACCCGCCTTCGTCCCGACGCGGCGCAGATCATGATCGAGCAAGGCCCGACGGGCGCGGAGTCCGCGGTGGGCTGAGCGCGCCCCAGCGCCTCTCTACCGCGCTCAGCGCTCTCCCAGCACCCAGCTCCGCTCCGTCCAGGAGACACCGTCGGCCGTCTTCGTACGCACGATGACGAGGTTTGGGCCCACGTCGATGGGCGCCTGCACCATGAACGGCACCGTCCGAACATCGTCACCGGGGGCGACCCTGCGGGTGTAGAGCTTGTCGCGATCCACGAGCACCTCGACGGAGGCGAGCGGCGCCGGCGACGTCACGGTCCCCGCGACTTGCACTGCCTTGTCGGCCGAGCCGCGCGATGCGTGCTTCAGCTCCGCCTTTGCGGGGCGGTACCACTCCGACGGCGGAAGCCCAGCCCCGGTGGGGAGCTCCAGGGACACCGTCGTGGAGTCACCCGTCCGTGTGTCCGTGGCCCGGAGGGAGATGGGGATCGTGCCGAGGGCCGCGGGGTCTCGAACCCTCAGGGACAGCGAGCCGCTCCGTTCGGAGGCTGCCTCGATGGGGTCGAGGTTGCGGAAGCGTTCGATGCGCTCGACGGTCTCGTCGGGGGGATTGCCGAAGAACAGACGGACATCGCCGGTGGGGCCCCCGCTCTCGTTCCGCACCGAGACGTCTGCCCGCAGGACGATCCCGCCGTTGGGGTCCGGCTCCACGGCCGTCGCGACCCGAAGAAGGAGAGGCGTGGCGGGCAGTCCTTGGGTGCGCAGGGTTCCTGTCCATGGCTGGCCCAGAGGACCGTCGTCATCGAGGAGGTACAGCCGCCAGACGTCCTCGCGGCTCTCGGCTCGCGAGCTCAAGCGCAAGAACAGCTCGGTGCTGGTCTCGGCGCCAGGCTCGAGGTCGCCCAGGACGAAAGAGGCATCATCCAGCGCCTCGGAGCTGCTCTCCAGCCGCGCCCGCAGCCGGGTCCACGAGCGCTCGCCCGTGTTGCGCACCGTCAGGGTCGCCGCGCTCTCCTCGCCCGCGTTCAGGATCTCGGGGAGCTTCAGGCTCACCTCCAACGGCGGCAGCGGCTGCGCGAGGGCCGTATCCGTCTCCGCGTCGAGGGCCGGAGAGCGATCGAGCCAACGCGGGTCGTCGGTGGGGGTCCAGGAGATGTCGCGCTGACCGAGCTCGGTGGCGAGACGCTGGGCCTGAGTGGTCTGCCAGGAGGCCACGATGGGCCGGACAGCGAGGATCAGCTCCTCTCTGCGGTCCGTGGGCTTCGCCGCGAGCAGCAGGTCGTGGGCGATCCGCAGCTCGACGTCGTTGAAGCGCTCGTCCCCAGCGTCGCCGGGGATGCTGCTGCGCACGGCAGCGTCTCCGGTGAGCTCTTCGGGGGGCCCGGTGGGCTCATCGACCTCGGCAGCTGCGCCGTTCTCCAGGCCGGCCTCCTCGTGGGCCGCGTCCACCTCCGTGGGCTCCTCCTCGTCGACCTTTCCCCAGGAAGAGAGGGTGCGGGGGTAGAGCAGCCGCATCTCGGGGGCGGCGTTGATCCCTCCGGAGGTCGGGGCCCGCCCCGCGCCGGGGTTGCGGCGCGCATCGAGGCCGCCATCTCCGCTGTTCAGACCCACGGCCGACGCCAGCTCCACGAACTCGTCGGGCACCGTGGGGTCGATGGGGTCGAGCCACAGCTGCCCCGTGGCCACGTCGGGGGTGACCCCCACCGAGTTGATGAACTTCTCGCCGGGGAGCAGGTAGCGCGCGACCGTGAGCTTCATGGAGACGCCGTCGGTCAGGCTGTAGACCTTCTGCACGGTGCCCTTGCCGAAGGTCTGGCGCCCGAGGATCAGGCCGCGCTCCATGAACTTGAGTCCGCCAGCCACGATCTCGCTGCCTGAGGCGGTCCGTCGATCCACCAGCACCACCACGGGCCCGTCGAACCGCTTGCGCGCCGGCTTCGCGGGCACCTTCCACGTGAGGCCCCGGACCTTGCCGCCGTTGCGGCCTTCGGTCTGCACCAGCATCCCTTCTTCGACGAAGTTGTTCACGATGCGCGCGGCGTGAATCATCGAGCCGCCCTGGTTGCCGCGCAGATCGATGACGAGGCCCTTCAGGCTGGGCTGGGCGCTCTGGGTCGTGAGGCCTGTCAGGGCGGTCACCACCTCCTGGCTGGTCTTCTTGCTGAAGTGGTCGATGGCGATGTAGCCGACGTTCCCGCTGAGCAGGGACGACTCCACGGAGGGGCGAAGGACCTTGTCGCGCACGATGACGAACACGCGGGTGAACTCTTCCTCGGGCCGCTGGACCGTCAGGACGACCGGCACGCCCTCGGGGCCGCGAATTCGATCCACCGCATCGTTGACGCTCATGGGCTCGGTGTTCACGCCGTCGATGAAGGTGATGGCGTCCCACGGCTGCAGCCCCGACCGCATCGCCGGGGTGTCGGCGAACGGCTTGATGATGCGCAACGCCCCGTCGCGACGACCGATGGTGCTCCCAATGCCTACGAGGGTGCCCTTGAACCGGGTGTTGAAGTCCGCGAGACGGTCCCCCGCGATGACCGAGCTGTGTCGATCGAGGGTGCGCAAGGCTCCCGTGAGGGCCGCGGTGCGGAGGTCGTCTTCGGTGATCTCCGCGTCGGCGAGCTGGGGGTGGATCCACAAGACCGCAGACTCGAGCAGGTCGAACGCGGTCTCGAGGTCGACGTCGGCGGTGCGAATGACGCGCTCGCTGCCCGTCTCCGTGGAGGCTTCGTCGGCGACTCGGATGATGAGGGCCTCGTCGTCTCGCTCGAGGACCAGAATCTGGGGGGAGCGATGCTCCAGGCGCTGCAGCGCGGTGCGAAGCATCCGCGGCGGGTCGATGGCGTCCGGGTGCAGGTACAAGTCCTTCACCATCGGGCGCGCCTTCTCCAGCAGCGACTCTTCGTCGATGTCTCCGTCGGCGTCCTGGGCCGTCGCAGGGGAGTGGAGGGCAACGCCGAGGGCGGCGGCGGCCACGAGGGCGAAGAGAAGGCGGAAAGGCGTCATCGGTGCAGTCACGGGCGAATCCTAGCTTCAGACCTCATCTGGGGCGCGGGGGGCGGCGCGCGAGGGGCGATGGAGCGGGCCGCTGCTAACCTCCGGCGCCGTGGAACTGACGACATGAACCAGCCCGACCCTGACCGCGACCCCCGAGCCGTCGTTGAGCTTCCCGACGCGCGCTTGGACGTGGGGCGCATGGCGCGTCGAGGTCTGCCCGAGACCATCCTCGGCATGGGGAAGACCCCGTCGCAGGTCGTGGACCTCGCCAGCGAGCTGCACCAGCGCGGTCAGCCGGTCCTCGTCACGAGGCTCGAGCCCGACGCGGCGGCGGCGCTGCGCGCGGCATTCCCAGACACCTTGGACTACGACTCCGTCGCTCGCTGCGCCCGCATCCCCGGGACCCGCCCGCTCCCGGAGGTGGGGAGCGTCGCCGTCGTCTCCGCCGGCACCTCGGACTTGCCCGTGGCGCGGGAAGCGGCCTTCGTGGCGCAAGCCCTTGGTGCCGACCTGCGCTTCTTCGTGGACTGTGGAGTCGCGGGGCTCCAGCGCGTCCAGGAGGTAGCCCACGAGCTGCGCGCTGCCGACGTCGTCATCGTCGTGGCCGGCATGGACGGCGCATTGCCCAGTGTGGTGGCGGGTCTCATCGATCGTCCGATCATCGCCGTCCCCACCTCGGTGGGCTACGGCGCCGCCTTCGAAGGGCTCGCCGCCCTGCTCTCCATGCTCAACTCCTGCGCCGCCGGCGTCTCCGTGGTGAACATCGACAACGGCTTCGGCGCCGCGGTGAGCGCGGTCTTGATCGCGCGTCGTCGCCCGTGACGCGTCACCTGCACGTCGATCCCGTCTCCGGGGTCGCGGGTGACATGCTCCTCGGCGCGGTCTTGGACCTCGGGGTGACCGTCGACTCCCTCCTGGGGCCGCTGCGGACTCTGGATGTGCCGACGTTCTCCATCGAGGCGAAGCGTGACCGCCGACTGGGCCTCGCCGGCACCCACGCGACCGTGCTGGTGGAGGGAGAGGACGCAGGCAGCGCCTGGATGGCCTCCCCTCGGCCCCCCCACGAGGAGCACGCGCACGCTCATCTCCCGGACCTGCTCGCGACCATCGATGGCGCCACCGGGCTCCCTCCCCATGTCCGCGCCCAGGCTCGCTCCGCATACCTCGCCCTCGCCCACGCCGAGGCGAAGGCCCACGGCTGCGCGCCCGAGGAGGTCCATCTCCACGAGGTGGGCGCCGCGGACGCCCTCATCGACCTCTGCGGCGGCCTCCTCGGACTGCATCTGCTCGGGGTGGAGTCGGTGTCCTGCGGGCCGCTCCCCCTGGGAAGCGGGACGGTGCGCTGTGCTCATGGCGTGATGCCCGTGCCCGTCCCCGCCGTGACCGCCCTCGTCGAGGGGCTGCCCACGGTCCCCGGGGCGGGTCAGCACCCCACCGGCGAGCTCTGTACTCCCACCGGGGTTGCCCTGCTCCGTGCCGTCGTGACCAGCTTTGGCCCCCCGCCTGCCATGCGCCTCGATGCGGTGGGCCTGGGCCTTGGGACCCGAGAACGCCCCGACGTCCCCAACGTCGTCCGCCTCCTGCTGGGAGATGTGACGGGGGACGCGCAGCCCGAGTCCCAGGACGTGTTGGTGCTGACGACGGTCCTCGACGACCTCGACGGCCGCGTGCTGCCGCGGGTCACCGAACGCCTCCTCGAAGCCGGAGCCCTCGACGTCCTCGTGCTGCCGGGTCACGGCAAGAAGGGGCGCCCCGCCCTCCGCCTGGAGGTCCTGGTGCCCGACGACGCGGCGAGGGAGCAGGTGTCCTCGGTGATCTTCCGCGAGACGCCGACCCTGGGCCTGCGCTGGCGGCGCGAGCACCGGACGACGCTGATGCGGCGCCACTGCACGGTGGAGACTCCCTTTGGCGCCGTGTCCATCAAGGAGGGCCTGCTCGAGGGCGAGGTCGTGACCCGGCAACCGGAGCTCGACGACTGTCTGCGCCTGGCGCGCGAGGAGGGCGTGCCCCTGCGCGAGGTGCTGGCCGCCGCGGTGGCCGCCGCCCGCGAGGCCAACCCGGAATGACGCCCAAACCGGTCCGTCCGGGGGACCGCCCGCGCGCGCCAGGGATTGCCAGGGTGCCTCACGGTCTGTTCTATTACGCCCTCCGGTGGGCACCCCTTTGGAGATTGTGATGACGACCCGTCGACTTCGGTCCCCCTTCGTCCTGCTGTTCTTGTCCCTCCTGCTGGCTGCTCCTGCTTCGGCGGCGGAGCCCACGGCGGACGAGATCATCAAGCGCAGCTCGGAGAACCGCACGGTCTCCAACTCCATCCAGAAGATGACCCTGGAGATCTACGACAAGTCGGGGAACTCCCGGATTCGCAAGATCACCAGCCGCACCCGCAAGGGTCCGCAGGATGCGACCTGGAGCTACGTCTACTTCGACGAGCCCGAGGACGTCGCGGGCGTGCAGTTCCTGTCCGTGGAGAACCCCACCGGGGAAGACGACCAGTGGATGTTCATGCCGGCCATCGGCACCGCGAACCGCATCGCTGGAAGCTCCCGCAAGGGCAGCTTCATGGGGACGGACTTCTCCTACGAGGACATGAGCCTCGGTCAGGCCGACGACGGCGACCACACGATGCGTGCAAAGACCAGCATCACCGTCGCGGGCGAGACCTTTGAGGTGCACGTCGTCG
The DNA here is from genome assembly GCA_023954745.1 of Deltaproteobacteria bacterium. GTDB lineage: Bacteria > Myxococcota_A > UBA796 > UBA9615 > UBA9615 > JAGSHC01. Next base: position 14,261 of record JAGSHC010000068.1, read on the forward strand.
AGACCGTGCCGAAGGCCGAGACGAAGTCGGCGTACACCAAGGTCGTCACGTACGTGGACGTCGTGGAGTTCATGCCTCGCCAGGTGGACCTCTTCGACAAGAAGGGCGAGCAGATCAAGCGCATGAGCTTCAGCAGCGTGGAGAAGAGCGGCGAGGTCCTCGTGCCGAAGCTCATCACCATGGAGAACCTCAAGCGCGGCACCAAGACGAACCTCAAGGTGGACGAGTACGAGGTGAACGTGGACGCGAGCAAGCTCCCCGACGAGATGTTCACCAAGGAGTACATCGAGGGCGAGGGGTGAAGCAGAGGCTTGCTCTCAGCGGTGTCCTGGCCCTGTTGATGGCCTGGGCTGCGCCTGCGGCAGCCCAGCAGCTCCAGGGAAACGACACCGAGAGCAAGCAGCCCCTCTGGACGAAGCGCAAGAAGCCGAAGGGTCTCCGCTACGGCGGCACGGCGTTCGCGACGATGGCCCCCGACCTGCGCATGGCGGGGCCCTACGAGGACAAGTTCGAGCTCCGGGCCGGTGTCGACTTTCGGGTGCGTTACAAGTTCGCCCCCACCGCCCAGTTCCAGATCGCCGCCAAGGCCCGGTACCACCTCCGGGTGGGCGACCGGGTGGAGGCGGACTTTCTGCTCAATCTCGGAGACACCTGGCTTCAGTTCCGTCACAAGAAGGTGACCGTGCGGGCCGGCATCGAGACCATGAAGTGGGGGCAGAATGCGCTCCTGTCGGTGCTCGACCGTCTCAACCCGTCGGACTTCACCCTCGCCCTCGGCGGCAGCGGCCAGGACGACCCGAAGATCGCGCTCCCCGCGGTGCGCGCCACCTTCAACCTCAACCCCGTCGCCATTGAGCTGGTGTACCTGCCGATCTTCCGGCCCCAGCGCTCGGCCATCTATGGGCGAGACTTCGCCGCGCTGCGTCCCGGCATGCTCGAAGAGTCGCTGCCCGGCCTGTTCCCGAGCACGTCGTCAGCGGCCCTGAACCAGCAGCAGGAGGGTCTGGCAGAGAGCCTGGTCGACCGACTGATCGCGACGGATGCGTACGCCCGCGACGGGCTCCAGAGCTACCTCGTGGCCGACCTGCCCGAGGAGTTCCCCTGGCACGGCGACTTCGGGGCTCGGTTTGGATACACCGGCCGCGGCTTCGACGTGAACGCCTATGCCCTGTGGCACGTCGTCGATCGGCCCGCGGTCACGATCCACGAGGCGCTGCGCCGCCCGATGCTCCAGAACCGGTACCCGAACAGCAACGAGCTGACCATTCTGGGGAACCCGGGCACCGAGCTGACGACCACCGAGTACAAGCGCGGGCTGATGGCAGGGGCCGACATCGCGGTGGCGGTGGGTGACTTCGTCATCTCGGCCGAGGGCGGCTTCTTCACCAACTCGGTGCACTACCGCAAGACGCTCGAGCCGTACCGCTCCCCGATGGTGCGCTACGCGGTCGAGGCGCGGTGGACCCCCGGCTCCAACTTCGCCCTCAGCCTCGGGGGCGAGCACGACATCATCATCACCCCCGCCGCCGACACCTTGCTGGAGCGGCAGAACAACGTCTCGCTGCTCATGCTCGCGGTGGTGCGCATCTTCCGCGAGCGGATCCAGATCCTCGCCGGGGTCAACTACAACCCCATCTGGCAGGACTTCTACGCGCACCCACGGATCAGCATCGAGCTGCAGGACCGACTCACCGCGGTCTTCGGTCTACAGATCTACGAGAGCTTTCGGCCCGACGTGGACAACAGCCTTGACGGTTTCCTGTCATACACAGGCGGCCCGTTGGGCTACTTCCGGGGCAATGACTACGCATACGGGATGGTCAAACTTGCGTTCTAGCCCCTTTCTCTTGCTTCTCCTCCTGCTCCTGCCCTTGTCGTCGGTCGCTCAGCATCGCGGTGAGGCGCCCCCGGGCATGCGCTCAGTGGAGCTCGTGGATCCCATCGACGGCCACGGTTTCTCGGTGTTCGTGCCCGCGGCCTCCAATGGTCTCGGTGGCTGGGACAGCGACGGCTGCAGCTACGCGAAAGGCCAGCAGCCCCGAAAGTTCGAGATCGTCACGTCCCCGACGACGCTGTTCTCGGCACCCATCGAGAGCTTCAACAACGAGGTCCCCGACGCGCAGAAGGCCGCGGTGATGGAGATGCTGCTCGGCCTCGGGCGTGACGTCGAGAACGTGCGCATGCTCCCGGCGGCGGATCGCTACGAGTTGGCGGCGGCCGTGGCGCGCATCCTCGGCAAGGACGACTTCGAGGTCGGTGAGCTCTTCCTCGCGGGCGCCTGGACCGTGCGGGACACCATCGTCGGCTTCCTGCCCAGCGTGCAGGGGGCATCCGACGCGTGGAGCAAGTTTGTGGAGACGCTGCCGATGGTGAGGGCGGTCGACAACGACCGAGGCGCGACCATCGCCTTCTTCGACATGGCGCGCCTCGCCCACCGCGGCGGCTTCGTGCACGAGCGGGACGACATGCTCGCCCTCAGCGCCCAGATCCCCGACGCGGGTCTGAACGCCGACACGAAGCGGGAGGAGTTTGCGCGACGGGTCGAGCGTGAGGGCCAGCTCCTCGCGAAGGCGCGAGACGCGTTCAAGTCCGGTCTCGAGAAGAACCTGGGCACCGCCGAGACGCGTGCTTCCTACCGCTTCATCGTTGGCGACCTCGACCGACGGCTCAACGACTTCGACTCCGCCCGCACGGCCCTCGAGGCGGTGGAGCTGGACTCATCCGCCCCCGATCAGACCAAGAGCCTCGCCCGTGATGTCCTGGCGGTCTTGAAGGTGCAGGCGCCGGCCCGCACGGTTGGCGTGGAGACTGCTCCCACCGACGACGTGCAATCGGCCGCTCCCTGAGGGAGACTCCGTCGCGCCCGCGGACCGGGTGCGCGGGGGGCGCGTCGCTCCTGCCGGTGCGGTGAGACCTCGGAGACTTCATGTTCGCAATCATTCGCGCGCTGCGTCCCAAGCAGTGGACCAAGAACGGGCTCCTCTTCGCCGCCCTCATCTTCTCCCAGCGGTACACCGACCTGACCGCGGTACGCGATGTGGTCATCGGCTTCGCACTCTTCTGTGCCATCTCCTCGTCGGGCTACCTCGTCAACGACTTGCGCGATGTGGAGGCCGACCGCCTGCACCCAAAGAAGAGCAAGCGTCCCATCGCCGCCGGCGAGGTTCCCATCTGGGCTGCCTGGGCCCTGGCCGCGGTGCTGATGACCGGCGGAGTCGCCGGTGGGTTCTTGCTGAAGACCGGGTTTGGCATCGCCGCCCTCAGCTACCTGGTGGTGACGCTCACCTACTCGACCTTCTTCAAGCACACGGTTCTCCTCGACGTGATGCTCATCGCCACGGGCTTCGTCCTCCGGGCCGTGGCGGGAGCCGAAGCCATTCCGGTGCCGAGCTCGCCGTGGTTCCTGACGTGTACGGCGTTCGGCGCGCTGTTCATCGGCTTCAGCAAGCGCCTCGCGGAGATTCGCGACCTCGGCGACGCAGCGGGGGCGCACCGCAAGATCCTCGACGAGTACTCCATTCCGATGCTCGAGCAGTTCATCTCGATCATGACCGGCTGCGCGATCATCAGCTACGCGCTGTATGCAGTCGATAGCGGGCACGGGCCCGGAATGCTGCTCACCGTGCCCTTCGTGATCTACGGCGTGATGCGCGTCATGTACCTCGTCGAGAAGGGTGAGGGTGGAGCGCCCGAGATGATGCTGCTCCGCGACTGGCCGCTCCAGGTCTGCATCGCGCTCTTCGGTATCACCGCCATCACGGCGATGCGCTTCGGCGCCATGGCCGTCAGCTAGCCACATCGAGACTCAGGGACTGTCGACCTGGCGTCGGACTCGAGGCGCCCTCGGGGGCTTGATGGTCGGCGCTCTCTTGGCTGCATGCCTCGCTGAAGTCGGTGCGCGCTACGCCTTCTCCCACCCTCCGCTCCCACCGCCAGAGCATGCGCCCGCGCCCTCGGGCATGTACGCCCCGGATCCGCGCTCGGGCTATCGCCTGGCCGAGAGCTTCACCTTCGAGGAGGACCGCTTCACGACGAACTCGCTGGGGTTGAGGGACCGGGAGCGCGCGCCGGGGGAGAAGCGAGGGTTGCGGGTCGCGGTGACCGGGGACTCGTTCACGACGGGGATCGGCGTCGCGGACGACCAGCACTACGCCTGGCTGCTGGAGGAGGCTCTGCACGGGCTCTCCGATGAGCCCGTGCAGGTGTGGAACCTCGGGGTGCCCCACTTCGGCACCGAGCAGTCGGTGGAGCGGCTCGCGGGCCTGTGGGACGTGGTGCAGCCTGACCTGGTGGTGCACGGGTTCTTCGAGGGGAACGATGCCTTCGACGATGCCCAGGGCCCTGGATTCAACGCCGTGGTCGACGGCGAGATGACCCGCGCCGGCTGGGCTCCCTGGCCCGGTAGCGCCCACAACGACACGCGGGCGGAGCTCAACCGGTTCCTGCATGCATGGAGCCTCCCGGGGGACGGACTGCTCCAGCGGCACTCCTACGCGTACCGGCTGGTCCTGCGGGCGGTGCACGTCGCGCGATCGATGCAGGCCGACGATCCCTCCTTGTGGGCCTGGGGCATGCAGCCGTTCGACTACGAGATGTTCGGTGGCGTCGCCTGGCTCTATCTGGCTCCCGAGCCTCCGCCGGTGGCTGGTGGCTGGCCCATCAGCGAGGCGGAGCTGGGGAGGATGAAGCGTCTGGTGGAGGAGCGCGGAGCCGAGCTCCTGGTCCTGGGGATTCCTGCGCGGATCGGCATCGCGGACGCTGAGCTCGAGCGCGCCCTGGACGAGGGCTGGGAGATGGGGTGGCCGGGGTACGACATGGACCCCGAGCAACCGGCGCGCAAGCTCCGGGGCATCGCGAAGCGCACGGGGGTCCAGTTGGTGGAGTTGGTGGGGGCGTTGCAGGAGTCACTGGACGCGGACCGGCCCTACTACGAGGACGACAGCCACTGGACCGTGGCCGGGCATCGCGTCGTGGCCGAGGTCGTGGCGGGGGAGTTGGCGGCGCGGGGGGTCATCGATGAGGACGCCCTGCGGACGGTGCGAGCTCGTCTCCTCGAGCGCGTGCCCCCGGGGGAGACCGAGACGGTGTTCGACGGCGGGTTCCGCGAAGCGACGGACCAGGGGAGCGGGATGGCGCGCCTCGACCTGGGACCGCCCGGAGCGGGCAAGGGGAGCGACTCGGAGATCGTGCCGCGGCTCGTCGATCCCGAGAGGCTGCGCGGGCTGTTGCCCTCGGTGTCGGGCTGGGAGCGCTCGCCGCTGGCGGTCCAGCGAGGCGTGCTCCCCGCCCCGCGACAGGACGTGCCCGTGGCCTCGGCCCGGGCCACCTATCGCCGCGCCAGCGCCGAGGTCACGTTGCTCGCCATGGACACTGCGGGTCAGCCTCAGCTGGACGCGTGGCTTCGGACGCTGCCCAGCGCGCGGTTGGGAGCGGTTCCCTCGGGGGTCCGGCCTACGACGGCGCGGGTGGCGGTCATTGCCGAGGACGGAGATGGGAGCGAGCTTCTCGCCGCGGTGGATCAGGGGAGCCTGGACGCCTTGGAAGAGGAGCTGGCCGCTTCGGTGCGGGCCTACCCCTCCCTGGCCATCGGTGGTGGTCCGCCCCCCGAGCGTCGGAAGCGGCTTCGTCTTCCCGTGGATCTCGTCGAGGTGATGGCTGCCGCGCCCGACGGTTGGGAGGCAGGAGACGTGATGCCCATGTGGCGGCCGCATCCAGCCCGGAAGGGGATCGAGGTTCCCCCGGCGCTGGAGGAGGTTCTCGCCGAAGCGGAGCTGTGGCGCGAGGGGCCCGTGGCGTGGTCCGCGCAGACGAAACAGTGGTACCGAGGTCCGGTGGGCTCCTTCGCGCTGGTGGTCCAGGACACCGGGTACGACGAGCGCTTGTTGCGTTCCCGGGCGGCGAAGCTCGCTGCAGCCCGGGATGGGGCGGGAGTCGAAGCTCCTGCGCCGGACGGTGGACCGCCCGTGCGTTTGTGGCGCGGCGGAGGGCGAGAGGGGTTTCGTGCCTGCCTCGCTGAGGAGGGGCTCTGCAAGGTCGTCGTGCCGCTGGTTCGGGACGGGGAGAGCGAAGCGCTTGCTCGCTACAACGTGATCCTGATGGGGCCAGCGGGTGCCGCGGACGAGGCGTATGTCCCGCTGATCGTCGGGGTCGAGCCGCCTTGACGCGCGGCCCCCCGGGGCCCACCGATCCGGGCACGTCGATGCCCGCCGAATACGGAACGATCATCGCACTGAAACCGGGAGAGTCGCGCGCACGCTGGGGTGAGTGTGACCACACGGTTCAGGTGGGCAAAAAAGGGTGTCGCCCGCCGCAAGGAGCCGTACACTGCAAAAACCACGAAAGTGGAGTCCAGGGCAGGACACTGAGGAAGCATCCTCACTAGGGAGACCGAAACGAATGAAGACCTTCCGCTACCTCCTCAAGCTCGGCGTCATCGGCGCTGGCGTTGCCGCCATCGGCTCTGGCTGCGCCCCGTTCCGCGATGACGCGGCCCCTGGCGTCGCCGGTGAGACCCGCATGGCGGTCCTGACCTCGGACGACAACGGCACCTGGGACGTCACCATCATGGACGTCTCCGGCAACGCCTTGCACACCGTGGATGCGAACCTCGCCGAGCCCGTCGGCATCTCGTACCACCCGGACGACTTCTTCATCGTCAACACCTACAACACCCTGTTCCGCGTGGACATGGATGGTGAGACGACCCCCTTCAACGACGAGCCCATCGGCACCACCTACCGCACCTTCGTCAGCGAGGGTGGCGAGGTCACGGTGCCCGGTGAGTACGACGCGACGCAGCTGGACCCGGAAGGCAACGTCATCGACAGCCTCTCCCTGGGCACCCAGTACTGCTGGATGGACTCCGGCCCGAGTCTGGACGGTGGCGACAACGCCGCGATGCTCGACGTGTTCGGCCCCACCGTCGCCGTGTGGGACACCGAGACCGACAGCTTCAACCCCGTCGCGACCAACGTGGGCTACTCGGCCAACGTGCTCGGCGCGGATGAGGGTGGCAACTACTACGTCGGCTCCACCTACGACCAGGGCATCTGGACCATCGACGACCAGGGCAACACCGCCAACCTCGGCAACCTGACCACCCTCGGCATCGAGGCGTGGGGCGTGAAGGCCCTCGAGGGCATCAGCTCCAACAGCGTGTACGCGCTGGTGGACAGCAGCGCCGGCTCGACCATCGTCGAGGTCGACACCAACGGCAACCTGACGGAGATCGTCTCCTCCCAGGGCCAGGTGTGGATGGACGTCGCGGTCTTCTAGACCGTCCTGCCGAAGACACCCGAGAACCCCGTCTCAGCTTGCTGAGGCGGGGTTCTCTGCTTGGGGGCGGGTCCGCGGAGGCGCGGCTAGTCTCCCCGTCGCCGCAGAGGAGTGACGATGTCCATGTACGACGAGACCGTGCCCGAGTTCCTTCGGACCCTCACCGCCATGGAGGCGTGGATCGACGAGGCCCACGCCTACGCCGAGGAGCGCGGCTTCGAGTCCGATGTGTTGCTGACCGCGCGTCTCTCCCCCGACCAGTACGACGTCACCCGCAACATCCAGTCTGCGGCGGACACCGCGAAGCTCACCGCCCAGCGGATCTGCGGGGTGAAGGCGCCGACGCACGAGGACGGACCATCCACCTGGGAGAAGCTCCGGGCGCGCATCGCCGAGGTAAAGGAATACCTCGAGGGGCTCGACCCAGCGGCCTTCGCCGACCGCGACGACGTCATCATCTCCCCCTCCATGTTGCGCGGCGGGCGGGTGGTGACGAAGCGATACGTCCGGGGCTTCGGGCTCCCGAACTTCTACTTCCACTGCACCACCACCTACGCGATCCTGCGCGCCAACGGCGTGAAGCTCGGCAAGCGCGCGTTCCTCGGCAGCCTGCCGATCCTGCCCCCAGCGGAGTAGGAGCGAGACGCCGGGCTGCTCCACGTGGGGCGCCCTGACACGGTTGCATCGGGGATCGGCCCCTCGTGGCGCGTTGTCCCGGTAAGGTCCCGCCCATGCATATTCTGGATGAGCTGAAGGCCCGAGGACTCCTCAAGGACGTCACCCACGAAGATGCGCTGCGCGCGCGCATGGACGAAGGGCCCATCACCTTCTACACGGGCTACGACCCCACGTCGGACTCGCTGACGCTGGGCAACTGCGTCCCGCTGATGCTTCAGGCCCACATGCAGCGCGCCGGGCACAAGCCCATCGTGGTCATGGGCGGCGCCACCGGCATGGTGGGCGACCCCACGGGCAAGGACACCACGCGCACCGCGCTGACCCAGGAGCAGCTCGCGGCGAACCTCGCTGGCCAGCGTCCGGTGTACGGCCGCGTGCTCGAGCTCGAGGGTGACGAGGGCGCCGGGCCCAACGCCGCCGTGGTCGTGGACAACGCCAGCTGGTTCGCGGGCATCGGCTACCTGCAGTTTCTGCGCGACGTGGGCCGCCACTTCTCGGTGAACGAGATGATCACGGCCGACACCTACGCGCGCCGCCTCAAGAACAACCAGCACCTGTCCTTCATCGAGTTCAACTACCGGTGCCTGCAGGCCTACGACTTCCTGCACCTGTTCAAGGAGCATGGCTGCGAGCTGCAGTGCGGCGGCAGCGACCAGTGGGGCAACTGCGTGGCCGGCACCGAGCTCATCCGCAAGGACCAGCCCGGGAACCGAGCCTGGGTGCTCACGTGTCCGCTCCTCCTCACGGCCGACGGCAAGAAGATGGGCAAGACGGAGCGCGGCGCGGTGTTCGTGGGCGCGCACAAGACGTCGCCTTACGACCTTTACCAGTACTTCGTCAACGTGCCCGACACCGAGGTGGGCAAGCTCTTCAAGACCTTCACGTTCCTGTCGCTGGACGAGATCGCCCAGTGGGAGAACAAGGAGGGCGCGGCCATCAACGAGAGCAAGCGCAAGCTTGCGTGGGAGGTCACCGCCCTCTTCCATGGGGAGGCCGAGGCCGACAAGGCCCGGGACGCCGCCAAGGCGCTGTTCGCGGGCGGCAACACCCAGGCCGAGGTGCCCACCGTGGAGCTGCCGGCGGCGCTCTTCGAAGGGGACGGGACTCCGCTGTACAAGCTGCTGGTGGAGGCGGGCCTTCAGGGCAGCGGCAAGCAGGCGAAGACCCTCGCGAAGCAGGGCGGCGCCTACCTCAACGACGAGCGCCAGTCCGACCCGTTCCGCAAGGTGACGGCCGAGGATCTGAACGACGGCGCTCTACTCCTGCGCGCCGGCAAGAAGAAGTACTGCCGAGTCCTCGCGTCCTGAGGCGGCTGATCTCTGCGTCAGCTGCGTCGGGTCAGCCCAGGAGTCGCGTCGCGAGCTCCCTGAGCCACTGATCCTCGGGGGTGGCGTCGGGCAGCGCGTCGGCTGACGCCGCTGCGAGCAGCCGCTTCGTGGCGTCGGTGGGCTCCGCGCACTCGGCCAGGATGCTGCGCAGCGTGGCGTGCTCGTGGTCCACGTCGTGGCTCGTCTGCCACTGCTCCACCACCTCGGCGAACGCGGCGTCACCGCTGTGCGGCTCTTCGACGTCACTGCTGGGCCCGAGCCCATTGATGGCGTCGATGACGCGCTGCTTGCGCGCCCCGTAGTGCATGGCGCTCAGCTCCTCGGGCAGCAGGGGCTCGCCGAACCAGATGTCCTGGGTGCCCATGCCGAGGGGGAACTCCAGCCGGGTCTCCAGCGGGGTGCTGGGCAGACCGCCGACGAAGCGCACCGGGATGACCGGCGCTCCCACCGCCAAGGCCATGTCGATGAAGCCGCCGCTCATCTTCTGCACTGGCGTGCGGCACTGGAGCGAACGAGTCCCTTCGACGTGCACCATCACCGAGCGCCCGCCCTTGGCCATCTCCCCCGCCAGCTCGCCCATCACCGCTGGCAGCGAGGCCTTGTCGGTGCGGTCGAAGAACGTGATGAGCTTCGGGTCCCGCACGTTGGGGTAGTTGAAACAGTGGGCGATGAGGCGCCCCAGCCACGTGGTCTGGTGCTCGATCTTCGCCAGCGTCACCGTCGGCACGTCCGTGAGGCCCGAGGCCACGACGGAGAAGATGAGCGACTCCACGCCCGTCTGGTGGTTGGCGAGGAACACGGCGCTGCGGCCCCGGATGTCTTCGAATGCCTTCGGGTTGGTGACGACCACTCGACCCACGAAGCGCTCGATGAGCCCGTAGTAGAGGTCCTCTACGGGCCAACGACCCGCGTCGAACCAGCGGTCCCAGAAGGCCTTCACCGAGCTGATGTCGAGGGTGCCGCGAGCATCTCCAGTGACCCGGACGGAGTCGTCGGTGACCTGGGTGTCGAGGTCGAAACTCGTCAGGGGCAGCGCCGCCGGCAACCGCCCGGGATGGACCTCGTGGGTCCGGGCGAGGTGCTCGCGCTCGGCGATGGCCGCCGGCTCGGAGGTGCCGTACACGCCCTCTACTGTGCCGGGCAGCCAGTCGGCGCCAACCACATCCGCGGGGTCGAGCACCGTGGCCTCCCCGTCGGGGGTGCTGAGAGACAGTCCCGCGACAAAGCCGAAGTCCCTCAGGAACGTGCGGCGCTCCCTCGGCTCCGCGCTGCCGAGTCGTCCCTTCGGAAAGCACGCCTCCACCAGCCGGAAGCTGCACCACACGCCCGAGTCGTCGATGAGCTGGACCCGGAAGGCGGGGAAGTCCGCCGTCCCGAAGTGCCCGTCGGGGCGAACCTCGCAGCGCAGGGTGCCCTCGGTGGGCGTCGGGCCGTAGACGTCGAGCTCGGTGATGAGGGCGGGGTAGGCCACCTTGTCGGCCGGCAGGTTCTCGTCCCACAAGTGCAGGGCGTCGTGGGGGATGCCGTGCGTGGCTCCGTCGAGCAGCGCCTGGTTGAGCACTCCCAGGGGCACGCCCGAGGTCGCCCGCAGGATGGAGCTCGCGCCCTCGGAGGTGCGCACGAGGCGCTCCACCACCTGGAACGCGGGTCCGTGGAACAACGCGCCGGTGTCGTAGGGCGAGGCCAGCTCGGGTCCGTCCAGCGGCGGCAAGGCCTCGGGCCGGGGGCGGTACTCGCCCGTGAGCACCTGGGCCGAGGCCATCACGCGGTCATCGACGATCAGGTGCGCCTGAGTCCCGTGACGCTGTACGTGCACCTCGGTGCGCTCGGACACGTCGAGCCAGCCGGTCACCTTGACGTTGCGCAGACCGATGACCGGGTCGGCGATGGGCGCCGCGCTCGCGAGCAGGTCCACCATCGACATCATCGGCAGCGCCGGCTTCGTGTAGGTGGGGCAGTGGTCGAGGAGCCAGGTGTCGCTTGCGGGATCGAGCACCTTCGGCGGCTTCGCCGTGGTGCCGCCGGACACGATGCGCATGCCCATGCCCGAGGCCTCGTAGATGCGCTTTCCATCGACCCACAGCGACGCCGAGGCGATGAGGAACGGGCCCTTGTCGTCCTGTCCCCGCTCGGTGATCTCCAGGGTTGTGCCGATGACCTTGTTGGTGGGGATGACCTGGCCGCGGTACTTCCACGTCATGGGCTGCCCGGTGCCGATGGACTCGAACCGGGGCTCGGAGATGCCCTCGTCCATGCCCTGCTCGAGCATCGTCCACTGGAGCAGCTGGATCATGGCCTCGATGCCGAGGGAGCCGGGCTGCACGGGGTCGCCGAAGAAGTGGGCCTTGAAGAACCACTCGCCCACGTCCACGTCCTTCTCGGCTCGGGCGGTGCCGAGTCCGGCGTCGCCGCCGTCCGCTTCGTAGCCGGTGACGCGGTCGATCATGAGCAGCATCGGCTCGGCGAGGTGGGGTCGGCCTTCGGCCCAGTAGGTGGCGGGCCGGGAGCGCAGATCCACGTGGAACGACGAGGGCCCCTCCAGGGCCGCCCGCTGCTCGGGGGAGGTGGGCAGCCCCACCTGGTTCGCCAGCGCCTCGGCGGGGAAGAAGCCGAAGACCGTGGTCATGTCGTAGACCAGCACGTCGTCCACGAAGCACTCGACGGCGTAGTTGACGATGATCATCGGGCCCATCTTGCTGATGCCCGTGTTCTTCACGACGGTGCGCAGGGTGCCCGCGGTGGGCAGCAGGTCGACGTGCAGGGTCGACGTGCCGTCGAGGTTGCGGAAGAACAGCTCCTTGTCCGACGTCAGGGCGCAGCCGGTGTAGGACGCGAGCCACCCGCAGGGCTGCAGCGCCGCTTCGAGCAGCACGGCGTAGGGCATGACCCGGCAGCCGTTCTCGTCGAAGTACCAGGCGGTGGACGGGATGTCGTACTCCATCGTCACGCCCAGGCCCTGCTGCATGGAGCCGATGGGGCCCACGGTCTCGGACGCGCGGCTGATGAAGAGGTAGGGCGGGTTCGGCAGACGCGCGACGCGGGTGGTGCCGTCAAAGGGCGTGTACATGGGCCCGAAGGCCTGGGATGGGCGCCCGTTGGCGCAGGCCACGAGGCTGCGCTGGTCGAAGCGAAAGCCGTCGATGACGGCCACGGGGGGCTCGTCGGTGGGGGGCAGGATGCCGGCCTCCCCGGTGTTCTCGGGCAGGAGCAGCGCGCTGCCCTCGTCCAGGGGCCAACCGGGCACCAGGCGCAGGCCCACGCGGCGGGCGTGGAACGCCTTGAGTCCATCGACGGTGCAGAGCAGGTCGGCGTAGAGGATGGGGGAGGGGCCGCCAACGACCTCTTCGACGAAGACCTCGTAGGTGAGGCGCTTGCTGGTGGGGGTCACCTGGCCGCGGCAGTGCAGCTGCATCGGCTCGTCGTGGGTAGGCTCGAAGCGGTAGCCGTCGCTGTCGGTGGTGAAGCCCATGGACGCGAGGAAGAACGACATGGCCTGCAGGCACCCGTCGAACATCAGGGTGCCGGGCATGCACGGGTCGTTCTTGAAGTGGCCGTCGAAGAACCACTTGTCCGGGGTGATGTCCACGCTGGCCTTGAGGTAGCCGCGGCCCCAGGGACCGCCGCGCAGGGCGAGCTCGTCCACGCCGTTGTCGAGGAAGAGCATGCGCCCGCCCTGGATCCGCGGGGTGCGGGTGTGGGTGCGGGTGCGCTCGAAGCCGGGGCCGAAGCACTCCCAGGGGCGGCCGTCGGTGAAGGCGCGGACCTCGGCGGGGGTGAAGCTGGTCTTCGTGCAGGCGACGACGGGCTCCGCGAGGCGCGGGTTCGCCACGATCTCCTGGCCCTCGGGGGTCCAGAGGCAGCCGTCGGAGTCGGCGAGCTCGGCGTCGGTGAAGAAGCCGGCCTGGCCCTGGCGCACCGAGATGCGGCGCACCCCGTCCACGAAGCCGTCGTAGTGGAAGAACATGAGGCGGATGTCGCCCTGGGCGGCGTGGCCGTCGAGGTGGATGGCGTACTGCAGGGTCTCGCCGGGGGACGGCAGGGGGCCGTGCAGGGTCAGCTCGCAGCCCAGCAAGCGGTAGACGCGCTCGCCGCGGTTGGTGAAGTCGACGCCCAGCCAGGAGATGAGCATGAGGTCGGCCTGGCCGGCTTCGATGCAGACGCCCTGGGGGATGTGGCCCTGGTGCAGGTACCAGGAGTCCTCGCGCACGTCGGTCTCGGTCCAGATGGTGCCGGTGCCCATGGACCCGGGCTCGGCGTCGATGCCGATGACGCGGTCCGCGAGCAGGAGCGGCGGCTCGGGCATGCGCACCTGGCGGGCGTAGGCGTCTTGCACGGTGAACTGGTCGCCGAAGATGGTGGAGATGACGCCGCCAGCGTGCACCTCGAGGTCCTCGCGGGAGAAC
>JAGSHC010000316.1 GCA_023954745.1 Deltaproteobacteria bacterium
CCGGACTGCACGCCAGCGTAGCCCCAGCCCAGCACCATCGCGCCGATGATGGCGCCGACGAAGCTCTCGAAGAGGTCAGCACCCATGCCGGCGACGTCGCCGACGTTGTCACCGACGTTGTCGGCGATGACGGCGGGGTTGCGCGGGTCATCCTCGGGGAGACCCGCCTCGACCTTGCCGACGAGGTCGGCGCCGACGTCGGCCGCCTTGGTGTAGATGCCACCGCCCACGCGGGCGAAGAGCGCGATGGACGATGCGCCCATCGAGAAGCCGGTCAGCACGTTGAGCGCCTTGGCCATGTCTCCGGCCCACATGTTCGTGTAGACCATGTAGAGACCGCTGAGGCCGATGATGGCGAGGCCAACCACCGACATGCCCATGACGGCACCGGAGGAGAAGGCCACGTTCAGCGCCTTGGGCAGCGACTCGCGTGCCGCGGCGGTGGTGCGGACGTTGCCGTCCGTGGCGATGCGCATGCCGAAGTAGCCGGCGAGGCCGGAGGCGAATGCGCCGACCACGAAGGACACGGCGATGAGCGGGCTGCGGCCCTCACCCATGTTCGCGGCGGCCAGCAGGCCGGCGACGATGACGACGAATCCGGCGATGACCTTGTACTCGGCTGCCAGGAACGCCATGGCGCCATCCTGGATCAGCTTCGCGATCTTCTTCATGTTGTCCGTGCCGGCGTCCTGCTTCCTTACCCACCGGGCCTTTACAAAGGCGTAGGCGAGGGCGCACACACCGGCGATCGGGGCGGCAATCACGAGATCCATTGTCAGCTTCCTCCTGGGGAGCGGTCCGTACCGGTCCCATTTCCTGCTGGGCTGTGCACCGTCCGGGCCGGACGGAGCGCCGCGAAGATCGGGAACGTCGTTCCAGGGCGTGCGGCGGTGCGCTCTTACCTGAGTGGGAAATGGGTGTCAACGCAGGCCCCCCGCATCTTGGGCGTGATGGCGTCGTTTTGGCTTGTCCTGGGTGTGGCCCTCTCGACGGCCGATGGCTCGCCCATTCGAGGCCCTGATTCGGCGAGCGAGCGGGCTCCCACGGCCCCTGCCCTCACGCTTCGCGCGGACCCCTCAGTCGCTCGAGCCCTTCTTCCGAAGGTTCGGCTCCGCCTGGTGCTCAGCGACGCACGACGCAACGGCACTCCCCGCGCCGCCCATGGGCGGCTGTTCGTCGAACTCGTGTGGGAGCTTCCCGGGGGAGGGCGTTCCCCGTTCTTACCCCTCACCCCTCATCGGAGACCGGTTCCATGATGCTCCCCCTCGTTCCCACCTTGGGGCACTGCTCCAGCCAATGGCTCGTCGTCCGCGCGCTGCTGGTCCTGCTCATCCTCGTTCACGCTCCCGCGGGAGCGCGCGCCGACGCCGCCACTCCTCCAGAGCCGCCCGCCCAGACCTCGGTGGCCGCCGTCTCCGCTCGACTCGCTGGGGCAGAGGAAGCCTTGAGAGCTGAGCCGAGCGCCGCGCAGGTTCAGTCCTGGGCCTTGCGCAGCGACGCCCTGGACGCGCGGGCCAGCCGGGAACTCATGCGAGACGCCAAGGCGGCGGGCGCACTTCCGTGGGTGCGTCTCAGGGGCCGGTTCGAAGACGATGGCCGCCTCGAGCGCGACGAGGTCGGCCTCGTCAAGGAGACCCAGCAGGACACCGGTTGGACAGCGGAGCTCTGGCTGGAGTGGGACCTCGCAGAGGCCGTGGCTGGATCGGCTCGGTTTCGCGCTGCGAGGGAGGTGCGCGACCAGATGGAGCTTCGCGCCGCGGTGGTGCATCAGGCGACGCTGGCCTACCACGACCGTCAGCGCTTGATCCTGGAGGCGGCCATCGACGGCGCCCCCGCGGTGGATGCGTCGGCCCTCGCTCGGCGGGCCGTCCGCAGCGTGAGGATTCGGGAGCTCGACGCGACCCTCGATGCCATCACTGGCGGCCGATGGAGCCGAGCCCTCGCCAAGGGGCGGGAGCGGCGTCGAGGGACCCCACTGGACCTCGACGAGGCTGCTCCGCCCGAGGGTCCGGAACGCATCGACCTGCCCACTCCGACGCGCGCCGTCGCGGGTGGGTGAGAGGCTCGATCGGGCGCGGGTGGGGGAACCGGTCGCGGGTGGGGGAACCGGTGTGGTAGAGCGGCCCCATCGCCCGCTGCGTCTGCAGTGGCGCCCCGAGGGAGCCATGGCCCGCGACACCATCCTGATCCTCGACTTCGGTTCCCAGTACACCCAGCTCATCGCGCGACGCATCCGCGAGGCGCAGGTGTATTGCGAGATCCGGCCCTACACGAAGCCTCCCACCGAGGAGGACCGGGACCGCGTCGCCTGGATCGTGCTCTCCGGCGGTCCGGCCTCCGTGTATGCGGACGGCGCCCCGATGGTGACGCGCGA
The DNA here is from genome assembly GCA_023954745.1 of Deltaproteobacteria bacterium. Classification (GTDB taxonomy): domain Bacteria; phylum Myxococcota_A; class UBA796; order UBA9615; family UBA9615; genus JAGSHC01. Next base: position 2,375 of record JAGSHC010000316.1, read on the forward strand.
GCAGATCGACATCGGCGTCCCGGTCCTTGGCATCTGCTACGGCATGCAGCTGCTCACCTCCTTGTTTGGCGGGGAGGTCGAGCCCGCGACCCATCGCGAGTTCGGGTTCGCCGAGCTCGAGGTCTGTGTGCCGTCGCGGTTGTTCGCGGGGTTCGAGACGGGGGAACTGAGCGCGGTGTGGATGTCCCACGGGGACCGCGTGAAGTCGATGCCCGATGGCTTCCACGTCGCGGCGAAGTCGGCGAACTCTCCGTGCGCGGCCATGGTCTCCGACGACGACCGATTCTTTGGTGTCCAGTTCCACCCCGAGGTGGTCCACACGGCCCGGGGCAAGGAGATCGTCTCGAACTTCGTGCACGAGGTCTGCGGCTGCGATGCCGGCTGGACGATGGGCAACTTCGTCAGCGAAGAGATCGAGCGGATTCGCACCCGCGTCGGGGACAAGCACGTGATCCTCGGCCTCTCCGGTGGGGTCGACTCCACGGTGGTGGCAGCGCTGCTCGACAAGGCCATCGGCAAGCAGTGCACCTGCATCTTCGTGGACAACGGCCTCTTGCGGCATCGCGAGGCGGAGGAGGTCTGTGCCTTCTTCGAGGGGTGGAAGGGAGTGCACTTCGTGCACGTGGATGCGTCGGAGCGATTCCTCGGCGAACTCGCGGGCGTCTCGGAGCCCGAGAAGAAGCGGAAGATCATCGGTCGGGTGTTCGTCGAAGTCTTCGAGGAAGCAGCAGCATCCGTGGACGGCGCCGCATTCCTCGCCCAGGGCACCCTCTACCCCGACGTCATCGAGAGCGTGTCGCCCCATGGTGGCCCCTCGCAGACCATCAAGTCGCACCACAACGTTGGGGGGCTCCCCGAGCACATGAAGCTCGAGCTGCTCGAGCCGCTGCGGGAGCTCTTCAAGGACGAGGTGCGGCTCCTCGGTGAAGAGCTCGGGCTCGCCCATGAGCGCGTGGGGCGCCATCCGTTCCCCGGCCCCGGGCTCGCCATCCGCGTCCTGGGCGAGGTCACGAAGGAGCGCTGCGACATCCTGCGCAAGGCGGACCACATCTTCATCTCCGAGCTTCGCGCTGCAGGTCTCTACGACGCGATCTGGCAGGCGTTTGCTGCGCTGTTGCCGGTGAAGGCCGTGGGCGTCATGGGCGACGTGCGGACCTACGAGAACGTCTGCGCCGTCCGCGCGGTGACCTCGACCGACGGCATGACCGCCGACTGGTTCGACATGCCGCGTGAGGTGCTGGCCCGCGTGAGCAGCCGCATCATCAATGAGGTACGCGGCATCAATCGAGTGGTCTACGACATCTCGAGCAAGCCGCCGGGCACCATCGAGTGGGAGTAGGGCAGGGGAAGCTCCAGCCCGTCGTAGGCGCCAAGGAGCGTCCCACCCCATCGGCCGCCGACCGCTGAACGCACTGCGTCGGCCGCGTCCACGGGGTGCGCCCACAGGGGCGAGAGGTGGACCAGCGCAACCCCCTTGGGCTGAGCCTGCACCACGACCTCTGCCACCTGGCTCGGGGTGAGGTGCCGAAGCCGCGGTGCGTCGTCGGGCGTCGAGCACTCGATCACCAACCAGTCCACGCCCCGGGCTGCCTCTACGAGACCCGCACACGGCCCGGAGTCGCCCGAGTAGGCGACCGTCCACCCCGCTCCCTCGAACCGGAGGACCCGGGGACTCTGTGTGTGTGCCGCCGGCCATGCCCTCGCGGTGATCGGTACGTCGCCCAGGACTCGACCGGACCCATCGGGGGGCTGCTCCAGGTAGTCGATGGGCGCCAGGAGGAGCTTCGGGTCGAGGGCGTCCGCGACCCTGCGCAGCCGAGCTTCGTGCCCCGGCGCCCCTGCGAAGAGGAGTGGAGCTCGGTCTCCGCGAGCAATTCGGTGGTGGAACCACAGAGCGAAGAGGTCTCCGAGGTGATCCAGATGCAGATGCGAATGGACGATCGCCGCGAGGTCGCGGGTCGTGAGTTGCAGGCCCGCCAGGGCAGGGATTGTCCCCGGGCCGGTGTCCACCAAGACCCGGTGTCCCGCCACCGTGAGGAGGTGGGCCGAGGGGTTTCGCCCCGGGAGGAACTCGAGAGTGCCCGAACCGAGCACCCGCCAGGAATCACCGCTCATGGCGCCAGTATGCCGACCACCCGTGCTCTAGGATCGCTCCGTGACGTCGACCACCTGCGCCAACCACCCGGGCTCGCCCGCAGTCGCCCTCTGCGTCGGCTGCGGGGACGTGCTCTGCGCGGCGTGCTCGACTCGGATCCAGGGCCGCAATCTATGTGCCCGCTGCGTCGCTGGGGAGTTGGCTCGTCCCCCCGAGGCGTCTCAGTCCAGTCTGCTCCCTCGGCTCGTGGCCTACGGAGGAGCAGCCGGTGGCGCAGTGCTGCTCATCGCGGTGCTGGCGGGTCTTGGCCTCGCTCTGCACACGCTGGGTTGAGATGAACCCCACCCTCCAGGGAGTCGAGCGCAGACTGCGAGCGCACACCGCGGGCTCGCTCATCGACGAGGCGCTCGCGGCCCTCCGCTCGCTCCCCTCGCTCTACGCAGCCGGCCTCCCCGGCGCCCTCGCCCTCGGAGCCACCGCTGCGGTCTTCGTCCTCCTGCACCGGGGCCTCTGGCTGGGCCTTCCGTCGGGGAGCCTCTTCCCTCTGCGCACCCTCCCCGCGGCCGTCGCTGTGGTCTTGGCCTACGGGCTTCGAGGTGTAGGGCACGGGATCGTCGCCCGCCGCCTGGCTCGGGCCGCGGGTCGGGACGTCGCGGCACGCCCCCAGCCCCTGAGTCTGATGGTCGTCGCCCTGCTGGTCCCCGCGCTGGTCCTCCCACCGACCCTGCTCCTCGTCGCTCCGGGCTTGCACATGGCGGGACGACTGGCCCCGCTGAGCGCTCTCGTGTCGGTGGACGGTTTGTCGCCCCCCGACGCCCTCGTGGCGTGCACGCGCCGGGCTCGCTCCGAAGCCTGGCTGGGGGCGGGCGCCCATCTCGTGCTCCTGGGGCTCGGCGTCGTCCTGCTGGCCAACATCCTCCTGGGCTCACTCCTGGGAGTGCAGGCGCTGCGCATGTTGACGGGCGCCGACACCACCGGGCTCTCGCGCCTCGCCAGCCCGCTCAACGAGGGCTTTCTCCTCGGGGCGGTGGTCGTGACCGCGGTCCTGGTGGACCCAGTGGTCGCGGTCGTGCGTGGGCTCTTGTTCCTGCGGATGACGTCCGATGAGACGGCGGATGGGCTGGAGCGCCGGTGGAGGGACCAACTCGAGTCCGTCCGGGCGCCCGCCGCAGCGAGCTTGAGCGCGTTGTTCCTGCTGCTCATTCCCGCGGTCGCCGCCGCGTCCCCCGTGCCCCTCCTGACGTGGGTCGAGCGAGCCGAGGAGGCGGCGGAGCAGGTCCGGTCCCTGGCCACGGGATGGGAGGGGGCGGAGACCATTGTGTTGGCGCCGCTCCAGCCGGTCCTGGCCGACTCCCTCGCGGGGCCGGTCCTCGTGAACGGTCAGGAGCTCGGGATCGATGCGGTGGCCCTCCTCGATGCCCTGCCCGAGCGAATCGACAGCGGGGAGAGCGTCGCCGCGGCGCTGGCGGCCGCGGCGCTCATCGAGCTTGCGTCGGTAGAGGCCGCGGCGCTGGCTGGTCCGATCTCCTCTCGGCCGCCGTCGGCCCGCGCCCTGGCAGATGAGCTCGCGGACGGACGCTACCGGCTTCGGCGCGACGCCCGCGGGGTCGCTCGGGTACAGCAGCAGGGGATGCGGCAGCGCCTGACGCAGTGGTGGGATGGGCTGTTTGACGATGGTCAGGATCTGCCCACCGCGGAGGCGTCCGACGGCCCAGGGCCCGGCAGTCGGGCCACCGTGGGGGCCATCGCGGCGGCCGTCGTCGTGGCGGGTGTTGGATTAGACGACGCCATAAAAGGTGAGGAGGGCGCTCTGCAAGCGAAGAACGATGCGAAAGACACCGCAGACAATGAACGTAGGCAGGCAATTACTGCACGCAACGCCGCAATCAAACTGCAAAATCGGGGGTGGCTCCAGTGAAGCTTCAGCGCGGATATACCTTACTGGAACTGGCGATGACATTAGTCGTGAGTGGTTTGATCGTCACCATCGGCGCATCGCTCTATCACCAGCGCGAACAAACCCAACAGGCAGAAATAGCCGAGATACAATTTACTCGCGCAGATCAGGCGCTGATGGGATATGTCTTTGCCAACAACGCCCTGCC